>CAJOCS010000045.1:7205-13010 GCA_905233655.1 uncultured Bacteroidales bacterium
CGGCGGCCTTGGCGGCCTTTGCCTTTGCAATCTCGTCGTTCTTGATGCCGGTCTTCTTGGCGGCAATCTTTTCATCGCGCTCGGCCTTCCAGGCGGCGAACTTGGCGTCGGCCTGAGCCTCGGTGAGAGCACCCTTTGCTACGCCCTCTGCAAGATGCTTGCGGAGAAGAACACCCTCATAGGAGAGGATGCGGCGTGCGGTGAGAGTGGGCTGGGCACCAACATTGAGCCATGCAAGAGCCTTCTCGGAATCGAGGACGATGGTGGCGGGGTTGGTGTTGGGGTTGTAGGAACCCAGGAGTTCGATGAACTTACCGTCGCGCGGTGCGCGGGAGTCGGCCACAACAATGTGGAAGAATGCGAAATTCTTCTTTCCGTGGCGCTGGAGTCTGATTTTAACAGCCATTGTGAATCTGTTTTTAAACTTTAATTAATTAATCCGTAATGCTCCCAACTCGTGAAAGCCCGCAAATTTAGGAATAAATTCTTATATTTGGAAAATTTTTTTTGCAAGATTCCCGAATCTTTGGATTTATATCTTCGGAAACAGTCAAAAAAGCATGGAAAAGAAACTCATTTTAATCCTGGCAGCCGTCTTCGCCGTCACGGCGGCATCGGCCCAGAAACAGCACGAAATCAATTTCTACATGGGCGGAGAGCCGTCGGCGTTCATGTCGGTCGAGAACGATGCGGCATTCAACTACGGCCTGGACCTCTACTCCATCTACGAGCCCCATACGAGCATTTCCACCGATGCTCCGGTGCTCTCGCTGGACTATACCTATACCTTCAAGAGCTGGCTCAAGGCCGGTCTGGAATTCAGCCATTGCTCCATCTACAGCGCCACCACCTACCGCCTCGGGAACAAACCGGACGTGCACAGGACCACCAACGTCTTCGCCCTTCTTCCCCAGGCCAAGTTCTCCATTCCCAGCCCTGAGCACTTCCGTCTCTACGGCAAGGTGGCGGCGGGCCTCCAGTACAATGCCGGAGACCTGATCCCCGGCAACGGCAGGGTGCAGTTTGCCTACGACATCGTGCCCCTCGGCGTCCAGTGGGGCGGGCACTTCATCTACGGCACGGCCGAACTGTGTGTTGGCTCCGTGTGCATGGGAGGCCGCATCGGCATAGGCATCAATTTCTAAAATGGAGGATAAGACTATGAAAAAAAGCATTATACTTCTACTTTCGGCTGCAGCCATTGTCGCTCTCTCCGCTTCCTGCTCCAGGGGCTATGACATCGAATCCGAGTACGGCGTGGGCGGCCGCTCGTCGGCCAACTCCGGCGCTGGGCGCAGCTATATGATGCAAATTGCCGACAATATCGTCACCGACTGCCTCGACGAGCTCGAGCATGCCCTCCTGGTGAATTCCCGCGGCAAGGAAAGCCTCCATTTCGACACCGGCAGCGCCTCCATCGAAAGCGTAGGCGCGGTCTGGACGGTAATCGCCCCCGAGAACAAGCTCCAGGGCCTTACCATCAAGCGCACCTCGGTAAGCGAAACCTGGGAGATGCATTTCGACGGGGAATACCTGTTCGATATAAACAACGACAACTATTACGACGAGGGTTACGACAGCTCCTACCCCACCGAGTGGACCATCACGGCAAAGCGCGTAACGGGCTCTTCCAACCGCCATTTCAGCTGGAATGTCTCCATCAACGGCACCCGTACGGAGCAGAAAGGATATTCCTGCAGCTTTACCACCCCGTCCTACATCGAGTACATCGCCTCAACGGCTAGCGACAAATGGATTCAGCTTTACGGAGTGCTCTACATGACCACCTACAAGGACGGCTCTCCCATCGACCTTTCCATGCTGGAGTTCCGCGGTTCGCTGGACAAAGCCGAATATGCCCGGGGATTGTAAATTTCTGAAAAAAAGTTTTGTGGATTGAAAAAAGCTCCTTATATTTGCAGTCCCAAAACGAATGCGGGTGTGGTGAAATGGTAGACACGCCACTTTGAGGGGGTGGTGGGCGATGGCCCGTGGGAGTTCGACTCTCCCCACCCGCACGAAAGAGACTGACCGTAAGGCCAGTCTTTTTTTGAAAGAGTATGACCGGACTTAAGAATATCGTATTTGACTTTGGCGGAGTACTGCTGGACTGGAATCCGCACTACCTGCTGGACCCCTGGTTCGGCGACGTGGAAAAAGCCACGTGGTTCATTAAAAACATCTGCACAAGCGAGTGGAACGCCGAAATGGACAAGGGAAAACCCTTCGCCCAGGCCGTGGCTGAACGCGTTGCCATGTTCCCCGAATGGGAGGAGGAAATCCGTCTTTACCAGAGCGGCTGGATAAAGATGATAGGCGACGAGATTCCCGGGATGTATGAACTGGAGTGCGAACTCAAGGAAAAGGGTTACAAGCTTTACGGCCTCACCAACTGGTCGCTCGAAACCTTCAATCTGGTGCGACCCAAGAGGGTTTTCCAGATTCTGGACGGCATGGTGGTCTCCGGTGAAGAGCATCTTCTGAAGCCCTCGGCCGAAATCTACCGGCGCCTTCTGGAGCGCTATTCGCTCAATGCCGGGGAAAGCATTTTCATAGACGACAACATGCCCAATGTCCTGGGAGCCAGGGCCGTGGGCATGCATTCAGAGCTGTTTCGCGGCGCAGACGACGTCCGCCGCATAATCTACGGATAATCAGAAGGGGTGCGCCTCGAGATAATGCAGGGGGAAGTCCAGGTTATAGCTGTCGCTTCCTCCCTGGGCAATGTACTTGTAACGGATTCCCATACGCGCATTAATGATGTTCTGAACCAGTTCCCTGGCTCCCGGACCTCTCTGGAACGAAGCGAAGGTGGGATCCTGCAGATAGGCCGAGCCCATGGCAGCGACGGCCGCACGGATATTGGCCACTGTGGCGCGGTCGGTTTCCATCTCGTAGATGAGCATGTTGTTTTCGATATACACCCGAGTCATCCTCATTCCTCCGCCCATGTCCTGGGGCAGGGTGTGCTCGTAGGTGGTCACTATGCCTTCGATATATTCAATGTAGGAATTGCCTTCCCCGCTCCCCCGGCCGGAGTTGCGGGCGGCCTCGGCGCCGGCGGTCTCGCTCTTGTTCTGGGCAAAGGCCACGGTGCATAAAATGGCGGCAAAAAGGCTTAGAAGTATCTTTTTCATGGTAAGCGCGTCTTATTTTTATCCAAAGATAAGGATTGTTTGGAAAAATGCCAAAGAGGTTATATATTTGCTCGGATAAAACATCAGATTATGGCTCTTGAAAACACATCCGCCGAAAGGATTGAAGAACTCGTCCTCAAACAGAGGGCTTTTTATGCAACAGGAGTGACGCGCGAGGTCGACTGGCGCCGTTTCCAGCTCAAATGTTTTGCCGAAGGGCTCAAAAAGTGGGAAAAACCGCTTTGCGACGCCCTCTGGGAGGACCTTCACAAGAGTTACGAAGAGGCATACATCACCGAAATCGGCCTGGTTTACGGAGAGCTGCGTGAAGCCCGCCGCAAGGTAGGGCGCTGGAGCCGACGCCGTCGCAAACCAACTCCTCTGACGGTGATGCCTTCGACGAGCCATATAGTCCGGGAGCCCCTCGGCTGCACCCTTATCGTGAGTCCGTGGAACTACCCGGTCCAACTGCTGCTGAACCCCCTCGTGGGCGCAATTGCGGCCGGCTGCACCGCCATCCTCAAGCCCTCCCCCTACGTCCCCACCGTGTCCAAAGTGATAGAGGAATTCATTGCCGATACCTTCGAGGAGGACTACATCGCCGTGGTCCAGGGCAACCGGGTAGTGAACGGAGAACTCTTCCGCCACCGTTACGACCTCGTTTTCCTCACCGGCAGCCCTTCGCTCGGACGTATAGCCATGCAGGCCCAGGCCCAGTATCTCACCCCCATGGTGCTTGAGCTCGGCGGAAAGAGCCCGTGCATAGTGGACAGGGACGCCCGCCTGGACGTGGCCGCCCGCCGCATCGCCTGGGGCAAGTGCCTCAACAGCGGCCAGACCTGCATTGCTCCGGACTATCTTTTCGTTCACGAGGACATAAAGGATGCCTTTGTGGAAGCCTTCAAGAAAGAGCTCGCCGGTCTCTATCCCGGCGGCACCGAGGAATCCGACAAATATGTGCACATCGTAAAGGAATCGGCCTTCGACCGGCTCGAGAGCTATCTTGCCTGCGGCGAAGTGCTCGCGGGCGGACGTCACGACCGCTCCAAACTCTGGATGGAGCCCACCCTGCTGGACAAGGTCTCGCCCGATTCTCCGGTTATGCAGGAAGAAATTTTCGGCCCCATTTTCCCGATCATGACTTTCCGCCGCAGGGAAGAAGTCGTCGCTTTTGTGAATTCGCGCGAAAAGCCCCTCGCCTTCTACTATTTCGGCAAGGGGGCCGACGGATGGGATATTATCCGTGAGACAACTTCCGGAGGTGCGTGCATAAACGACACCATAATGCACATTGCCAACAGCAGGATTCCCTTCGGAGGCGTTGGCAACTCAGGCATGGGCAGCTATCACTCCGAGCGCAGCTTCCTCGCCTTCAGCCACGAGCGCGCCGTAGTAAAATCCCCTACCTGGATAGATTTGAAATTCCGTTACATGCCCTACAAGTTCTTCTCCCTTATGAAGAAGATGCTGTAGGAGTTTAGATTACCCCCATTCCCCTCAGATAATCGCCGATGCGGCCCAGCCAGGTGTAGCTCCCGGTTCCGGGAGCGGCTCGCCTCTGGAAGCAGTGCGGCCTCAGGGCCAGTGTATGCAGTTCGCACTGGATGCCCATGGAGCGCATCTTTTCCCATACCTTTACCGAGTTCATGGCCGCCCAGAGGTCGGCATCCCCATGGATAAGGAGCATGGGGGCGGTGTCAAGGTCGAAGGAGAATTCAGGAACCAGAATTGCGGAATCGTCGTTCCCTCCGGTGGTGTTATATGCCTCGGCGCCGTCGGTGAGCGCATAGGCGGGGTAAATGGCAATTCCCCACTGCACATTGCAGGGAAGAAGGTCCGTGTCGTCTATCGGCAGATATGCCCGATGCCTTGAAGACGTGACTCCCATAAGAGTGAGATGCCCGCCGGCCGACGAGCCCATAATGCCTATCCTCTCCGGATTGAGTCCCTTCCCGGGAGCCTCGCTACGCACAAGGCGGATTGCCCTCTGCAAGTCCTGCCAGGCGGTGATGTGCTTTGGAAGGCCCTCAGGACGGGGCGTGCGGTATTTCAGAGTCACAACGGTAATGCCCAGGGCATTAAGGTAGCAGCGTGCGGGCGCCACCTCGAAGCCGTCTGGGTCGTTCCCCATATAGCTGCCTCCGGAATAGATTATCTGGATGGCGTCGGTGCGCCTCACCGCAGGAATGTGCCACTCGATATACGGCGTACACTGTTGCTCCTGAAAGTCCGGAGTCCTGCCCTCTGGCCAGATATTCTCCCTGCTGTATGAAGCCCTGCCGGAATCGTCCGGTAAGCGGCTCATAAGCTCAACTTCCCCATCCAGAGGCCCCAGGAAGCCCATCTGACGCATGAACTCTATTCCTCTTTCCAGGCCGAAGGCGCCGTGTCCCTTCCCGGGATATAGATGCAGCTCGGCAGGAATTCCCATGCTTCTGAGCCGGCGGTAAACCAGAGTGGAACCGTTCGGAGAATAAGGGTCCAGTCCGCCATGGTGAAGGCTCAGCGGGCAGGTCTTTTCGTCGAAATTGAAGATGTCGCAGAGGCTCACATCCGGACCATAGCCCTCGCGCACGGCCTTGGTCCCTTCCGCGGCATCGCTTGTAAGATATGCGGGCGCATTGAGAATGCCCCAGTTGATGTGGCAGGGAATGTCGTCAAGGCAGTC
>CAJOCS010000045.1:13040-15310 GCA_905233655.1 uncultured Bacteroidales bacterium
AGAGTTCGCAGCCAGCAACAGCCCCAGATGCCCGCCTGCCGACATGGCTATTATGCCGATGCGCTCAGGGTCGAAGCCCCTTCTCCTGGCCTCGCTCCGCACAAGGCGGACAGCCCTCTGGCCGTCTTCCCAGGCTGTTTTATAAAAAGGCAATCCTTCCGGACGGGGTGTTCTGTACACAAGGTTCACGCACTGCACTCCAAGGGCGGTGAAAGTCCTGTGCCACAGATTGATTAGCCCCACGTCGCAGGTATTGTTGTAGGAACCGCCTGAAATCAGTATCATGCATGCTCCAACCGGGTTCTGAGGTGCCTCGAACCAGTCCAGATAAGGAAGCGGATAGTCCGCCGCATTGAATCCGGCTGCTCGGGAAACGTCCGTCATGGCCGCATACTGCCCGCTCTGGGCATCCGGCATGTTGTCTATGGACCAGAGATACTCCCGCTGCTGTCCCCAAACAGTCAGGGACAGCAGCAGCAGTATTATTGAAAGGAACTTTTTCATTGGTTGTTCTTTACAATCCAGGGAAGCATGCAGACGTCAATCCCGAAATTGATGCTCCATGCGGGCGCGGGTGCGGGGAAAGCCGTGTGGGCTGCAAAAACTTTCGTCCTCACCATGAATTCGGTCAGGCCTCTTCTTCCTACCGGGAGCAACTCCACCAGCCTGTAGAATTTGAAATCGGCACTGAGGCCCATCTGATAACGGAAACCCGAAATCTCGTCGGTATCTTTATCGGGGTCCACGGGATTGTCCGGATAGTCCAGGAAGCCAACGCCGATTCCGGCGAAAGGTGTTACTCTCCACCACTGGGAATCATAGGCCGTCCATCCCAGGGAAATCTCCAGTTTACCGCCTGTGATGCGTTCTCCGGCGTTCCACTTGTAGCCGTCCAGCTGAATATCCTTTTTGTAATGTCCGCCCCATCCCATGCAGCCGCCGAAGCTGAGAAGGAATCTGCTAATCATCATGTCGAAGCCAAAATCCAGCCCCACCATGGGCGTGACATACTGCGACAAACCGCCCGTATAGAACTCACTTCCGGCTCCCAGATACATGCCGAATGCAAACCCGCGGGGGTTAATGATCATGTCGGCATAATCGTATTCGTCCATCATGGCCAGTTCCTCCTGCACAATGGATACGAACTGATTCATGGCGAGCGAATCCTGGCCCTGGCTTGTATCGGTTCTCATCTTCGACATGAAGCGTCTCGACATGTCGAGGTAGAAACGCGTAAGGCGGCTCTCGTCGAACGGAGAGCCTCCCAGCATGTCCCTCTTGGCCTGCCGGCTGCACACTTCCAGATAGTCAAAGCCAGTCTGCAGGAAAAGGAGCGTCTCCGGTGTCCTGGACGATGGTTGAATCCAGGAGGAATACGGATTCATGTATGCCCTTGCCGTGGGCATGCGGAAGCCGGTATTGCCAATACGGAAGTAATCCGGTTCCCACAGTATTCCATACAGGAATTCTATGGCCGAGCGCGACTCGTCGTTCCATGAGAGTCTTTCATCCTGCCATCCCTGAAAGTCGGAAAAGGCCAGGGGGCCTTCGTCCCAGAACTTTACGGACGACTCCATCGTAAGGTCCCGGTTGAAACCGAACATCGGTATGCGCTGGGGAGTGTTCTGGGCACTCATTGCAATAGCGCACAGCATTCCCGCCACTATGGACAAATATCGTTTCATGCTCACAAATGTTTTATGCTCACAAATATAGGAATAATTTTCCGGACAGTCCCCTTTCGATCCACACCAAAGGCGCCATCAGGCGCCCGGCGGGATATCGGATTCCGCTGCGCTTCGCTTGCGCTATCCGAACTACGCTCCCGCGGGGGCACTGGAACGAATCAAACCGCCGGTCGCTTCGCTCCCTCATGGTTTTTTTGCGCATTGTCGCTTCACAAAACGAGTTTTGTTCGCTCCACTGCACAAAAAAACCACCAATCTTGCGATTGGCGGTTTTTGTTTGTGGAGGTAGTCGGATTCGAACCGGCGACCCCATGCTTGCAAAGCATGTGCTCTACCAGCTGAGCTATACCCCCTAAAAATAAAGCCGGTCTGGTGGCCGGCTTCGTAGGCCCTGGCAGAGTTGAACTGCCGACCTCTACATTATCAGTGTAGCGCTCTAACCAACTGAGCTAAGAGCCTGTATAATAATGAAAGACTAAAACACAACCTCGTACACCCCACTAACGAGCCTCGCAGGTCAAGAACGCGCTCCAAAAAGGAGGTGTTCCAGCCACACCTTCCGGTACGGCTACCTTGTTA
>CAJOCS010000046.1 GCA_905233655.1 uncultured Bacteroidales bacterium
ACCATCGCCGATGGTACTGACCCACCAGTTGGGAGAGTAGGTAGCTGCCGTTTTTCGACATCCGGACGTTCAATCAAACGAGCGCCCGGATGTTTTTTTGTGCCCGTATGCTCCGGGAGGAGAGGGCGCTATAATAATAGTTGTCGGTTTTCGTTTGTAAAAAATATTCCTTATCTTTGGGGATGAAGAAATTCAATAAGTGCACTATATGAAAAAACTTTTTGTTCTTGCAGCTGCCGTCATCGCTGTGACGGGCTGCTTCCAGCCTTCGGCACCCTCTCTGAAGTACACCACGGACGTCCTCCCCGTCTATGAGGGCGATGTCTATTATTACGTGGATGTAAAAACCGGCAGGAAGGCCGTCGGTAGCGGAGAGTACAATGCGGCCAGTTATTTCTTTGACGGCGTAGCCCGCGTGATGAACGAGGGTGAGGAGCGTTACACTCTTATCGGCAAGGATTTCAAGCCCATCAGCTCCACCGAGTATGCCGACGTTACCGACTTCAGCGACGGTATTGCATTCGCCGTGCGTCCCCAGGGACATATCGAGGCTATCGACAAGACCGGCAAGGTCCTGTTCGAGCTTGACGAGTATGACAGGGTTTATTCCGCAAAGTACGGATATGCCGTGGTCGAGAAGAACGGCAAGTCCGGTCTGATTGACAAAACCGGCAAGGTTGTCCTTGAGCCCGAGTATGAGAGCCTGAGACTCAACAAGAAATGCATCATTGCATCCCGTGAAAAGAGCGACGGTACCACCCGCTACGGTGTCCTCGACTACACTGGCAAGGAGGTCATTCCTTTCTCCTACGACAATATCATGGACAATGAGATCCTTTCTGCAAAGGGCCTGTTCATCGTCGAGAAGAACGACAAGACCGGTGTCATCAACGAGAAGGACGAGGATGTCATCACAAGGGAGTGGAGCGGCATTTATTTCATGCCTCAGAGCGCTAAGTTCCTGGCTTCCAAGTATGATTCCTCCAGGGAAGTGTACAAGATTGTCGTTCTCAACCGCAAGGGCGAAGAGGTTTCCGACCGCATCAGTGTGGGTAACTTCAACGTGGGCCAGAACGGTTTCATCTCCGCCACCCGCAGCTCCGATGCCGACGGTGAGTGGGGTATCCTCAATGAAAAGCTCGAATGGGTGGTTTTCCCGAAGTGGAATTCCCTCTCCGACTTCAAGGACTGCGGTCTTGCAATTGCCTACTGCGGTGACAATGAGACCTGCGTGGTGAATGACAAGGGCGAGGTCGTTATCCGTCCTGTCTATTCTTCCATCTATTATCTTGGAAACGGTCTGTTCAACCTCTGCGGCGACGGCGAGGAATCCATCGGCAACGCAAAGGGCGAGACCGTGGTCCGTTCCAACACCTGGGTGTTCTCTCTTCCCGGTGAGAACAACTATGTTGAAGACCAGTATGTGGATGTGAACCGTATCGCTCAGGACATTGTGGCTTTCATTGCCCGTCTTGCAGTCGATTCTCCCAGCATCGAGGCCTATGAGACCGAGTTCGAAGCCGACCTCAGGACCTATGGCTGGGAAACTCTTGACTATCTTGAGCACCGCTTCGCCGGCGGTTCCCTCAGGGCCGAGTGTGACTGGGACTACAACAGCCACTACGACCGTGTGTACTCCATCAACGGTTTCCAGGCCAATCTCTATACTCTCAACGCAGCCGACAACTGCTGCGACCAGGTATGGGCAGCCGTCGTGAACCTGATGGGCGGCGACATCCAGAACCTCCAGATCCCCGGCATGCCTTCCAACTGGATGGTTTCCGCCAGGGCTGAAAACGACTACTTCTATCTCACCGTAGACCCTCGCAGCAGGATTCGTTAATTGTGCGTGAGATGAGAAGGGTTGTTATTACGGGGATGGGAATATGGTCTTGTCTGGGTACAAGCCTGGATGAGGTCGCAAAGTCCCTGTATGAAGGGAAAAGCGGAATCGTGTTTGATCCGGAACGGAAGCTTCAGGGTTTCCGTTCCGGACTTACCGCTAAGGTCCAGACCCCGGACTTGAAAGCGGAACTGCCTCGTTCCCAGAGGGTTTATATGCCGGAGCCGGCACAGTATGCCTATTGTGCGACAAGGGACGCCCTTGCTCAGGCCGGAATCGGACAGGACTTCCTGGACAGCCATGAGGTTGGGCTTCTGTATGGCAACGACAGCACGTCCAAGGCTGTCTATGAGTCAATAGCCAAGATAGTGGAGAAGAAGGACACCATGCTCTGTGGCAGCGGTGCCATTTTCCAGAGCATGAACTCTACCGTCACCATGAACCTTGGCGTTATTTTCCATCTCAAAGGCATTAATCTCACTGTTTCAGGGGCCTGCGCCAGCGGTTCGCATGCCGTTGGGCTCGGAACCCTGCTCATTCAGAACGGCCTGCAGGATATGGTGGTCTGCGGTGGCGCCCAGGAGGTCAACATGGCCGCTACGGCGTCCTTCGACGGCATTTCCGCCTTTTCCACCAGGGAGGATGCTCCCGAGCGTGCCAGCCGTCCCTTCGACCGTGACCGTGACGGTCTGGTCCCCGGCGGCGGCGCAGCAACCGTCATCCTGGAGAGTTACGAGCATGCTGTGGCTCGTGGCGCCAATATTATCGCCGAGGTCCTCGGCTACGGATTTTCCGCCAACGGCGACCATATTTCCACTCCGAACGTCGACGGCCCCGTCCGTTCCCTGGAGATGGCAATCCGCCGTGCAGGCATCGCTAAGGCCGATATCGGCTATGTTAACGCCCATGCCACCTCGACCCATGTGGGCGATGCCAACGAAGCCAAGGCCATCTTCCGGGTTTTCGGCGAAAGAAGTGTCCCCGTTACTTCCACCAAGAGCCAGACCGGTCATGAAATGTGGATGGCCGGTGCCTCGGAGCTGGTCTATTCCATCCTGATGATGAAGGGCGGCTTCATAGGCGGCAATATCAATTTCGAGAACCCGGACGAAGATTCCACCCATCTGTGGATTCCCGAAAGGACCATAGAACGCAATTTCGACATATTCCTTTCGAATTCCTTCGGTTTCGGTGGCACCAATTCCACTCTCGTAGTGCGCAATGCCTGAGTCTGCACTCATCCTCGGCGCCGGCCTGGGCGGCCTGCTGTGCGGCAGTATTCTGTCGCGTCACGGCGTCCGCGTCACGCTGCTGGAGCAGGGGATACAGTGCGGAGGGGCCCTTCAGACCTTTGTCCGCGACGGCGTCCGTTTCAACACCGGCTTCCACTCGGTGGGCGGACTCGGCCCCGGAGAGCCTCTGGAGCGCATTTTCCGGCCCCTCGGCCTCATGAGCCTTCCGTGGGAGAGGATGGAAGCCGACGAATGCGTGGGCGGAGGCCCTTTCCTTCGCTTCAATTCCGGAACGGAGCTTGAGGACGAGCATGTCCGTGAGCCGTACACGCAGAGCGTTTGGACTCTTCGCGGAGGCGGAAAAACCCTCGCCGACGCCCTCGAGGCTGATATCCGCAGCCACGGCGGAGAGCTCTTCTGCCAAAAGAAGGTAACTGAGATTTCTTCAGAGGGCTGCGTCTGCGCCGACGGGAGCCACTACCGAGCCGAAGTGACGGTGTCCGACATTCATCCTCTCGTAACTTTCGCCATGGTGAAGGACCATGTGCGCCCTTCTTTCCTTCGCCGCCTTTCCGCACTTAGGAATTCAAAAGGTATCCATACGGTATATCTGAAACTCTGTCCCGGCGCCGTTAAGGCATTCAATCACAGTATCTTCCTGAACGGTTTGCTGATAGTGCTTTTTTCGGCGCTCAAAATACGAGCTGCACGAGCGCCATATATACGGCTGTTCCCGCCAGGATGCTGACGAGGGAATTCGGAGCGGATCCCGGAACTAAGGGGGAGCATCGCGGGAATGTGGACTAGTTCTCCTTCCACCTGGGAGCGTTACACGTCTACTCCCGGTGGCAGCGCCTACGGCTATGCGAAGGAAGACGCGGCGGATTTCATTTCTCCACGTACTCCGCTTCCATGGCTTTTCCTTACGGGGCAGAACATCGGCCTGCACGGGGTGTTGGGAGTGTGCGAATCGGCCCTTGCGACATGCAGGGAAATACTTGACGACAAATAGATTGACTTATGAAATATGCACTGGTAACCGGTGGCAGCCGCGGAATTGGCCGCGCCGTCTGCGTAAAGCTTCACGAGATGGGCTATCATGTCCTCATCAATTACCTGTCGAACGAGACGGCGGCTAAGGAAACCCTTGCCCTCATAGGCGGCGAAGGGACTCTCATGCCGTTCGATGTGGGGAATGCCGATGCCGTTCAGGCTTCGCTTCAGGACTGGGCGGGAAAGCATCCCGGAGAATATATCGAAGTGCTTGTGAACAATGCCGGAATCCGCCGCGACAACCTTCTCATCTGGATGGAGCGAAACGAGTGGGATTCCGTGTTGGACACTAGTCTGGGGGCATTTTTCAATGTAACGAAGGCAGTGCTTCAGCCCATGCTCCTGCACAAGTTCGGACGCATCGTGAACGTGGCGTCGCTAAGCGGAATCAAGGGCCTTCCCGGCCAGACCAACTATTCCGCAGCGAAAGGCGGCCTCATTGCGGCCACAAAGGCCCTGGCACAGGAAGTTGCCAAAAAGCGGGTTACCGTCAATGCCGTGGCACCCGGTTTCATCCGTACCGACATGGTGGAAGGGCTGAACGAGGAGGAACTCCGAAAGGATATCCCTGCGGGACGCTTCGGAACAGCCGAGGAGGTCGCTTCCGTGGTGGGCTTCCTCTCCTCGGCCGATGCTTCCTATATTACCGGTGAGGTAATTTCCGTAAACGGCGGCCTCTATACCTGAGCCGCCGCTTGAGAAACTATCTTGAGATGTAGGCCTTGAGTGCTGCTTCGAGAATGTCGAGTGCGCGCGCAAGGTCTTCTATTTTAAGCACGTAGGCAAGCCTGACCTGGTTTCGGCCCATACCCGGATGCCGGTAGAAGCCGGAGGCGGGAGCCATCATCACGGTCTCTCCCTTGTCCCGGAAGGTGGTGAGGCACCATCGGCAGAAGTCTTCGCTGTCTTCCACCGGGAGGGACGCTACGGTGTAGAATGCACCGTGGGGCATGGGAGAGTGTACGCCCGGAATGCTGTTGAGCCTTTTGATGAAGAAGTCGCGACGGGCCTTGTACTCGTCGTGTACGGCGGCAAGATAGTCCTCCACGCCTTCAATCGACGCCTCGGCGGCAATCTGTCCCAGCAGGGGCGGGCTCAGACGGGCCTGGCAGTACTTCATGAGAATATCCTTCACGGCCTGGTTCTTGGTAACTATCATTCCCACCCTGATTCCGCATTCCGAATAGCGCTTCGAGACTGAATCCAGAAGCACCACGTTGTTCTCAAGGCCGAGCGCCATGGCGCTGAGGAAGGGTTCGTCCGTGTAGACGAATTCTCGGTACACTTCGTCGGAGAAGAGGAAGAGGTCGTATTTCTCCACAATCTTCTTGAGCTGAAGGAGTTCCTTCGGAGAGTATACATAGCCCGTGGGATTGGACGGATTGCAGAGGAGAATGCCCCTGGTGAGGGGAGTGATGGCCTCTTCGAACGCCTCGATGGGCGGAAGTGCGAAATTGTCTTCTATCTTCGACGATACGCTCACCACATTCACTCCTGCTTCCACCGCGAGGGTTATGTAGTTGGCATAGCAGGGCTCGGTGACAAGGAGTTCGTCTCCCGGATTCAGGCAGGCCATGAATGCCATTAGAATGGCCTCGGAACCGCCTGCGGTAACGAGAATGTCGTCCGCTTTGACGTCTATCCCGAACTTGGAATAGTACCCGGTGAGTTTCTGACGGAGGCTGGGGAAGCCGTCCGAAGGGCTGTATTCAAGGGTTTTGCGGTCTATCGAACGTATTGCCTCAATGGCTTTGGCGGGGCTTTCGACGTCGGGCTGGCCGATGTTCAGATGGTAGACCTTGACTCCCTGCCTCTTGGCTTCATTGGCAAGAGGAGTGAGTTTCCTGATGGGGGAAAGCGGCATCTGCTGGCCGCGGACGGATACTTCTGGCATTTGTCAAGCGTTTTACAGGATTCCGAGAATGCGGCTTCTGGCAAGCATGCACGCTCCAATGGGCGCGGCCGATGCCTTCAGGCGCGAGAATTTGATGGAGGTATCGCGACCGGCGATATTGAGGGCGTGACGCTTCACGGCCGAACGTATCGGCAGCATCAGATAGTCGCCGGCGGCCATCGCCACCTTTCCTCCAATGACCACGAGCTCGGGATTGAAGATGTTGATAAGGCCGGCGAGGCCTCTTCCGAGGTTGGTGCCTATCTTTTCCACGGTTTCAATTGCGAGGGTGTCCTCGTTCTTCAGGGCCGAGAAAATGTCCTGGAGGTTCACCTTGCCATCTTGGCGGTACTTCTTTGCAAGGGCCGATGCGCTTCCTGATGCGAGTTCCTCGCTTATCATGCGCACCAGGGCCGAGCCCGACGCCCCAGTCTCGAGGCAGCCGATCTTGCCGCAGCGGCACATCTGGCCATTGTCCAGGAGAGGGAAGTGGCCGAATTCGCCGCTGTAGCCGGAGGTGCCGTAGTACAGCCTTCCGGACAGGATCATTCCCATGCCGAGTCCCCAGCTCACATTCACGAACAGGACGTTTTTCTCCTTGTCCACAACGCCTCCCAGATACTCGCCGTAAGTCATTGCACGCGAGTCGTTTTCAATAACAACTCTCACGCCGAGGTCCTCTTCCAGAATCTTGCCGATGGGGCGGTTCTCGTCGAAGGAATAGCTGTTGCTGTAGCCGGTTTCGGGATTCACCCTGCCGGTAACGCTGAGGCCGATTCCCATAACCTTGTTCCAGTCCAGTTCACGGTGGCTGATGTACTCGCGGACCGACTTCGCTATTGCATGGACGGAGGCCTCGTTGGGCTCCATCCTGAAGGGAATGCTGTCTTCAAAGGAGAGCAGGGCTCCCTTGAAATCGGTCATCGCAACGCTTGCATGACTGTTTCTCACCTCTATGCCGAGGAAATAGCCAGCCTCCGGATTGAGACCGTAAATCGAGGGCCTGCGGCCTCCGGATGTGCCCGACTTGCCCAGGTCAATCATGAATCCTTCTTCCATCAGTTCCGCAATCAACTTGGTTACCGTGGGAACCGATGCGTTTATCTCCTCGCTCAACGCCGCTATGCTGTGTTCTCCGTTCTGGATGCAGAGTCTCAGTATTGTCTTCTTCAGCAATGAGTTTTTGTTGTCCTTTTTGTCAAGGAAAGTTTCTCTCATGTCTTCTTTTAATCTGTTTGGAGCACAAATTTACTAATTTTTTTAAAATTAGGCAAGCTATTTTTTAAATTTTTTGTAATATTCACGTATAGGAAAAAAGTGCTATATTTGTGGATTGAAAGATTAAGAGTATGTTTTCTGGTCTGAAACTCTGGTGGAGCACATTCCGGCTTTCGGTCCGGATGAAAATCACACTGTCGCTCAGCGCCATAGCCGTGGTGCTGTTGCTATCCAGCATCATTTCCGTGCTGGAATACCGCAGAATGTCCAATTATGTCTCGGAACTCATTGCCGAGGATATCCGGAATATCAATGCGGCCCAGCATCTGGTGAATGCAGTGGACAACTACAATCTCCAGCTTCTGGCCGTAATCGGAGACGACTCCCTGCACAGCGTTCCGAATTTTGCGACCGACGAGTTCCTCAATTATTGCGACTCCCTCCGCGCATCGCTCAGCGGCGGCACCATGATTCCCCTGGCCGATTCCGTAGTCTACGCCTACTCGGCCTACATGGTCGCTTCGCTCGAGCTTGAAGATGTGCTTGAATCCAATTTCATAGACACCCGCGACTGGTACTTCAACCGTCTTCAGCCGTTGTTCGGCCGTCTCAGGGGATATATCGACAATCTCGGTTCGGCCATGTACACGGATCTGAGGCACAATTCCGAGAATTTCGACTCAGGCTTTTATCGGAGCATCATTCCTGCCACCGTGGCCGTGGCCGTGGGTATCATCCTGGTGTTCCTGCTGCTGTTCTACATTCTGGCGTATTACGTTTCGCCACTGTACAGGATGGTGGATTCGCTGAAGAACTACCTTCAGTTCCGGCATCGCTATACCTACACCTTCGACGGGAACGACCAGCTCTCGGACCTGAATTCCCAGATTACCGAACTCACCGAGGAGAACAGGCAGCTCCGCCGCCGCAACTCTGAACTCAAGGGCGAACAATGAATCTGAAAGTCATATCGAGAAACGTGGGCATAGCTCTGCTGGTGAGCTCTCTGTTCATGCTGCTGTCGGTGGGCGTTTCCATTATCGACGGCCGTGACAGTGCGCTTGCACCACTGCTCATCACCTTCTCCATAACTTTCATCACCGGCGTCTTCCCCTTTATTTTCGTACACCGCACCTCGCAGATATCGCTCAAGGACGGGTATATGATCATCTTCCTGAGCTGGCTGCTCTCATTCATTTTCGGAGCTCTGCCCTATGCCCTTTGGGGTGGTCCGTTTACCCTCGCAAACGCCTGGTTTGAAAGCGTTTCCGGCTTCACTACAACCGGAGCCACCATACTTGAAGATGTGGAATCCCTGCCGCGAAGCCTGCTTTTCTGGAGGGCTTCCACGCATTTCATCGGCGGCCTCGGAGTAGTGGTGTTCCTGCTGCTGATTATCCCCAACTCTTCGCCGGTGAGGCTGCGTCTCACAAATATGGAGCTCTCATCCCTCTCCAGGGACGACTATCGCAGCCGGGCCAATAAAACGGTCTTCATCTTTGCCGGCGTGTACATAGGCCTGTGCATACTCTCGTTCTTCACGTTCTGGATTTGCGGAATGCCGCTTTTCGACGCCGTCTGTCATGCTTTCAGCGTCTGCGCCGCCGGCGGTTTCTCCTCGAGGACTGCTTCCATAGGAGCCTTCGGTTCTCCGCTTATCTCGTCTGTGACGATTGTTTTCATGTTCCTGGCCTCCGTTCATTTCGGCCTCATTTTCATTGCACTTGCAAACAGGAGCCTCCGCCCGCTCAGGAACCCCGTACTGCGTTTTTACGTCCTTGCACTGATTGTCTGTTCCATCCTTGCCACCATCTCCCTCAAGTTCAACGGCATTGAAGACAGTTGGGGCAGCGCCCTTCTCGACGGTACCTTCCATGTGGTGAGTTATGCTTCCACCACCGGCTTTGCAATCAGCGACAACAGTGCCTGGCCCATGCTGCCGTGCTTTATCCTCATTGTGGTGAGCCTTGTCTGCGGCTGTGCCGGTTCGCCCACCGGCGGTATCAAGGTAGACCGTTTCCTGGTCCTCGCCAAGGCAATCAGGATGCAGATTCAGAAGACTCTCTACCCTTCGGCCATTTTCGAGGTGAGGGTCGGGCGCAAGGTGCTTCACGACGAAGAGATTTACCCGCATGTCCTGTATATAGCCATGTTCTTCCTGCTCATTGGCCTGAGCACCGTACTGTGCCTTCTTATCGGGGACCCCAACGGCCATGCCCTCACGGGCTCGCTGGCTTCGCTTTCCAATGTGGGGCCTTCCCTGGGCAGCATCGGCTCGATGGGCAATTATGCGGCGGAACCGGCGGCGATGAAATTCATTTTCGCCCTCGACATGTTCCTCGGCCGTGTTGAGATTTATCCCGTATTCGCGGTTATAGCAACCATCTTCAACCGCAGGTAATGGACAGGGCTTCGTTTCTTTTCGACGCCTTTCTCGGCCGATTACCCTACGAACCTACGCCCTGCCAGGTGGAGCTCATGCGCAGCTGCGCCGCTTTTCTCACCTCCGACGACGGAGACATCCTGGTCGTGAACGGCTATGCCGGAACCGGAAAGACTACGGCCGTCGCGGCGGTTATTTCCGTTATGGAGGAGTTCCACGTTCCGTCCGTGCTGCTAGCTCCCACAGGACGCTCGGCAAAGGTGCTGTCGCAGTATGCCGGCCGCCCGGCCTTTACAATCCACAAGCACATCTACAGGCAGAAATCGCACGGAGACGACGGTTTCGGCCGCTTCAGCCTTTCTCCGAACAAGGCCCGGGGGACGCTCTTCGTGGTGGACGAGGTCTCTCTCCTGGGAATTGACGCCGGAGCGGAGCGAAGCGGCGGCGCTTCCTTTGGCTCGGGCAATCTCCTTGAAGATCTGGTGAGCTTCGTGCGCAACGGCGCGGACTGCAAGATGATTCTGGTAGGGGACGGCGCCCAGCTGCCTCCAGTCGGCCTCGATGAATCTCCGGCCCTTTCGCCGGAGTATATGAACCGCTTCGGCGGGGTGCGTTTCGCAACGCTCAAGAGCGTAGTGCGTCAGGAACAGGAATCCGGCATACTCGCCAATGCGACGGCTCTTCGCGAACTCATACTCGGCGGCGCTTTCCCCCTGCAGCGGAAGGCCCTTCCTCTGGTGACCGACGGATATGCCGATGTCGAACGGATAAACGGCTCTGAGCTGCTTGAGGCGCTTTCGGAGGCGTATTCCCGCTATGGAGAGGACGAAACCATCGTGCTCTGCCGTTCCAACAAGATGGCGGGCCGATACAATGCCGGAATCCGCGCCCAGATCCTTTTCCGTGAAGAGCGCCTCGTCCGGGGCGACAAGCTAATGGTGGTGAAGAACTGCTACCAGGGAGTGGAGGATATAGAGGGAACGGATTTCATTGCGAACGGCGACCTTGTCTCGCTTGTGTGGATACGCCATTTCGAGGAACGCTATGGCCTCCATTTTGCCGATGCCTGCCTCTCACTGCCGGATTACAACGAGCAGGAAATCACTGTAAAAGTGCTTCTGGATACGCTCGAGAGCGACAGCCCTTCGCTCGGCTACGAGCAGTCCAACATGCTCTACCAGGGCGTAAATGAAGATTATTCCCACATTTCCACCAAGAAAAAG
>CAJOCS010000047.1 GCA_905233655.1 uncultured Bacteroidales bacterium
CCAGGCCATGGCGCTCCGGTGGGTGCACGAGAATATCGCCGCTTTCGGCGGCGACCCGGGCAACGTGACCATCTTCGGGCAAAGCGCCGGCGGCGGCTCCGTCTCCATCCTGCCGGTCATGAAGGAGGCCAACCGGTATTTCCAGAAGGTCATCGCCCAAAGCGGCTCCACCACCCTGGCCTTCCCGGTGGGCTGCGAAGCTGCGCAGGGCAAAACCAAGGCGCTGCTCGAGTACACCGGCTGCAAGACCATGGACGAGATCATGGCCCTTACCGAAGAGAAGCTCCAGGAGGCGTATGTCAATGCCGTGGGTAAGTTTACATCTTGCCCTTACTACGGTACGGAGGTGCTTCCTGAGGCCCCCATCGAGATGTACAAGAAGGGCTATGCGAAGCACATATCCATCATGGCCGGCAGCACGGCCGACGAGATGAGGCTGTTCATGGGTGAGGGTCCGATGCTGAGCCTTGAAGAGCAAAAGCTATACGCCCAGCGCGCCGCAGGAGATGCCGTCCCCTACCTGAAGGAAGAGGACAAGAAGTATTACGAGGAATTTAAGCGGGTATGCCGGTTCCAGGAGCCGGGACTTGTAGAGACGGAGTTCATCAACGAGCTCATGTTCCGGGTTCCCATGCTCCTGCAGCTCGACGTGCAGAGCGCGTTCAACAAGACGTTCTCCTACTACTGGTCCTATCCAAGCAGCAATGCGGACCTGGGAGCCGCCCATTCCGTGGAGCTCATTTTTGTGTTCAACCTTCGCGGCGTAGGGACGGCCAGCAGTTTCAACGGAACCAACATCTCCGATGAAATTTTCACCACCGTTCAGCAGATGTGGACCAATTTCGCCCGCTGCGGCAACCCTTCCACTGACAAGGTGGAGTGGAAAGCGTATTCGGCCGACGACCAGAGAGTCCTTGACATCGCCGGACCGGGCGACATACGTATCAAAAAGGGCCTTCTGGCCGAGCAGTACAAGGCCGTGCTTCCCTTGCTGGGCTACTATCAGTTCATGGACAAGTTCTTCACGCCCGGCTACCTTTTGGATATCATGGCCGCGCGCAAATAAAATGAATAAATCTATGAATATGAACAGATTTCACAGATTTAGAACAGTTATTATGGCCCTTCCGGCGGCTATGGCCTTCTTCGGCTGCCAGAAGGTGGAAGAAGCCCTCGTCGAAGAAAAAAAGCCCGTGGTGGCGACGGAGCGCGAATGGCGCCTGACCGTGCAGGCCGTGAAGGGCGAAGCCCCCGGCACGAAAGGCCTCGCCATTGAAGGCGACGAGTCCACCACCACCGTCCTGCAATCCATCTGGAAGGCCGATGAACCCGTGAAGGTCTTTTTGGGGACCAGCTGCATCGGCACGCTGACGGCCGTGCCCGACCCGGAGGATGCCCACAAGGCCACCCTTTCGGGAACCGTTACCACATCGGGCCTTGTAGCCGGAACCACGACCCTTACCCTCCTGACTCCAAGAGAGAGCTGGGACTACATCGGCCAGGTGGGAAAACTGCTGCTGAAGGACGATGCCGAGAACTCCATCGAGAAGAAGTATCATTACACCCGTGCCACGGTGCTGGTAACCGAAGTTTCCGGCGGTTCCGTCCGCACGAAGAGCGCCTTCTTCGCCAATGAGCAGAGCATCTACCGGCTCAATTTCCTCTTCCAGGCGGGCGGCGCGGGAGACAAGACTCCTGTCTTGGCCAAGTCCGTCATCATCTCCTCGGAGAACGGCCACCTGGTACAGAGCCAGTCGGCGGACGGCTCCTCGCTGGAGGAAGGCCCCGTTACCGTTACGCTGGGCACCGCATCGTCCGAACCTTTCTTCGTTGCCCTTCGGAACGGCGATGAAACGAATGAAGAGGCCCTCGGCTTCACGGTGATTGACGACGACGGCGTCACCTACAAGGGAAGCAAGACCATCCCGGCCCAGTACAAGCCCAATGGCACTTTCCTGAACGTCAAGAACGCTACCTTGACCGGCCGTCTGGGGCTGGAACGCAGCGCTGCGGAAGTGAGAGAAGTGTTGTAGGGCAAACTTTTCAAAGAAGAATCAGACTATGAATAGAAGATTATTTATACTTACAGCGTGCCTTTTCTGCTCTCTGGCGTCCTGCATCAAGCCGGAGGACCGGATTCCCGCCGATACGCCGATGACCTTCAAACTGGAAATCCTTCAGACCAAGGCCGCAGATGACGACTGGGTGAACGGAGACAAGGTATATGTGTTTGTGAACGGAATCGGCGGCAAATATGTGTCAATGGCGTACGACGGCCGCGACTGGACCACGACAACCAGCGCGGAGTTCGTGAAAGGGGATTTTTCCGACCCCGAAAAGGCCACCCTTACCGCGGTGTATTTCCCGGTTCCGGTAGATGTTACCTATGCCGATGACAAGTTCTCTTTCACCAGCGGCGGTGAAAAAGTGTACAGTTACTATCTTCTGGCCACGGGAACGGCCTATAGTGTGGACGGGACCGAGGTGACGGCTACGTTGGAAATGGGCAAGACGGCAGACTTCGTGGGAATATTTATGGAAGGTCTCCAGGCCGATGTGGACAAGTACACGCTCAGCTGCCCTCTCATCCGTCCGGTGGCCTGTGAGAGTGTGGGGAAAGACGGAGTAGTCACGGAAGACGCCCGCCAGGCCGGAGCGCGCATCAGCGGCATCGTCAGTGGCGACGGTGTTCTTTTCGCCGGCGGTCTTGTCCGTCCCGGCGTCAGCGCGGACTACGTCTTCACGCTGTCTGCCGACTACAAGGTTTACACGCTTGTGCAGGAAAGACAAACGCTTGAGGCAAAGCGCATCTATGAATATCCGCCACTGTCCGGGGCATCTGGCGGCGACTGGTCTTCGACAAATGTCTCCGGCCTTTTCGTGGACTTGGGCTTGAGCGTGAATTGGGCCGGGTGCAATCTGGGCGCCGGCACGGAGACGGAAGTCGGCAACTCCTTCTCCTGGGGCGCCATCAACGGCGGAAACAGCAACGCTTCCTGGAGCGACTATCTGTATTATTCCGATGGCAAGGTTACCAAATACACCGGCGGAGACTTCACGGTGCTCCAGGCGGAAGATGATGCCGCTTATGCCAGCCTGGGCGGACAGTTCCGGATGCCCACGGAGGAGGAATGGCAGGAGCTGATAAGTCAGTGCAACTGGGAATGGAAGGGGAATGGCTATCAGGTGAGCGGCAAGCTGGAGGGCTTCACGGACAGAAGCATCTTCCTCCCGGCGGCAAACTACTGGAGTTCCTCCCTGTCAGCGGCCTCCAATGAGAATGCGGGATGTGCGCATCTCCAGTCCGGCGAAGCGTCCCTGAAGTCCTTGCAGCGCTACTCTGGATGCGCCATCCGCCCTGTTGCCGGTTACGAAGGCGATATCCTGAATGACTACAACTACGGTGATTTATAGACTCAAGCAAAAATGAAAAACATAGTTGTAACAAGAATTCTTTCCATTCTCCTGCTGCTTTTTGCAGCGGTGCCGGTGGCGTGGGCCGACGGCGACGAATGGAGCGTCTGGGACGGAAAGACGAAATCTTTCCCTGAGAAAGTGGAACACACGTATGAGCCAATGGTGTATCACGTCCATATCCGCTCGGCAGCCGAATTGGCCTACATCTCTGATCACTTCGATGACGTGATGTATGGAAACGTGAACTATCCGTTCCGTGATCAATACTATTATCTGGATGTAAATATTGATATGGGGGATACGTCGTGGACTCCTATTGGCTGGAGGGATGGAATAATTGTTGATTTTCGATGGGGAGAGTTCCACGGTAATGGCCACACCATCCGCTTCAAAATCAAAGATGCCACAGAAAACTATCAGGGCCTGTTTGCACAAATACATAAGGGCGCGCGAGTATATAACCTCCACGTGGAGGGAGACATTTCGTGCAGCCGGTCCCGGCTGGTGGGCGGCATCGCCGGCGAGAACAATGGCAAGATAGCAAACTGCTGGGTGAGCGCCAATGTCCGCTCCGACTGGAAAGAGCCAGGCTCGGCCTATACCGCCAAAGTGGGCGGCATCGCCGGCGAGAACAATGGCACGATAGAATACTGCTGCGTGAGTGGCGATGTGACCAACAACGACGCCGACGTGGGCGGCCTGGTGGGTTACAACAGCCGCGATGGCAAAGTCCGGCACAGCACCTTCCACGGCACGCGTTACAGTACCCACAGCCAGGAATACACCATCATCGGCGACCAGGATGGCACGATAGACAGTTGCTACGACATTTTCCAGAGCAGCGAGTTGACTACCGACGCGGAAATGTATAACTATGGCCTCAAGTATCCCTTTGCCATCAATGTTACTACGGAGGGCGAAGGTGCATTCCAGTTGAGCGCCGGCGATGAGAAAGACATAACGCGCTGGTATCCCGGCGCGGCGGTTACGCTGACCAAAATTTTGGGCAGTATCCAAAGTCTTTCCATCATGGATGCCGAAGGAAAAGTTATCAACTATAACGGTGACATCAACGATGCGGTTACCTTCACCATGCCGAGGAGAGATGTAAACATCAAAATCGTCTATGGCGGAGGCACGGAGAACAACCCCTTCATCATCGACAGCACTGACGAATGGGACAGATTCGTCAATATGGTCAATTCCGGCAAGGACAACTTCCGTGGCGAATATGTGAAGCTGACAAACGACATCAGCGTAGGCCGGATGATGGGGGAAAGTGACGTCCACTCTTTCCAGGGCACCTTCGACGGCGCCGGACATACGCTGACGGTTGATTTTAATACGTCAGAACCCAGAACCGCGCCGTTCCGCCACGTCTTGAATGCTACCATCAAGAACCTCACCGTGACCGGCACCATCACTACGAGCGCCCAGTTTGCCGCCGGCATCGTATCGGAGTCTCATGGTTCGTTGCGTCTCGAGGGCTGCCGCAGTTCGGTCACCATCAACAGCAGCGTCCAGGGCGACGGTACCCACGGGGGACTGGTGAGCAGGCTGAGCGGACAAGACAACAACATCGTTATCGCAGGCTGTGTCTTCGACGGCTCCTTTGCCACCACCGGAGGAACTACCAACTGCGGAGGCTTCATCGGATGGCCCGTGTATAACAAGCCCTCCATCACCCATTCTCTCATGGTGCCCAAGAGCGTTGCGGCAGGAATGCTCAACAATACCTTCGCCCGCTGGCATACTACCTACAGTCCCAACATTACCAAGAGC
Organism: uncultured Bacteroidales bacterium; assembly: GCA_905233655.1. GTDB lineage: Bacteria > Bacteroidota > Bacteroidia > Bacteroidales > UBA932 > Cryptobacteroides. The sequence goes on from CAJOCS010000047.1 coordinate 5,200, forward strand.
CTCTTCGTGGCCACCGACAATCTGCCCGCCGATCAGGGCGCCCCGGCCGTTGCTTACGCTACCGCTCCCAACAATCTTGGCAATCTTGAAAAAGACTATGGGGTGATAAAGGCTCACCAAAATGGCTTCCAGTTCGAAGGCAAGTATTATATGGACTCCAGGGTGATGCTGCCGGGTGAAGGCACGGAGGAGAACCCCTACACCATCGGCAGTGAGGAAGATTGGAACATTTTCGTCGGCAACATTGACCGTTACCATTATTACACCGGCAATTTTGTAAAGTTGACAAAGGACATCAGCGTGACGACGCCGGCTTCGTTTTTTGATGGCATCTTCGACGGAGACGGTCATACGCTGACGATCACGCTTCAAGGCGGATGGCCTATGGTATTCGCCCCATTCGTTATGATTGATAACGCTACTATCAAGAATCTCAAGACGGCAGGCAGCTTAAAAAGCGAATTCACACACGTCCTGGGAGGCATCGTTGGCTTGGCTAGTGGGAACACTACAATTGAGAACTGCAGCAGTTCTGTTGCTATGAGCATTCCCATTAATTCCAGTAGCGGCGTTGAAGCAAAGACAGGCGGCATTGTTTCGTCCGTGAGTGCTTCCAGCAAGTATTCAGCCAAAATAACGGGCTGCTCCTTCACCGGCAGCATCACTTACACCCGTGCTGAGGCATCCGGCGGTGGGGGCATCGTTGGCAATGTATCTGACGAGGGTCTGGTGACTATCAGCCAATGCGTCTTCGCTCCTTCGGCCATTAACATGGCCAAAATGGAGACATTCAACTCGATAGCAGGAGGTTCTCTATCCCATACTACCATTACCGATTGCTACTATACGGAGCCGAAAGTGAAAGCCCAGGGCGTGAAGATTTCCAGCATCACCGGCGGAGAAGGCGTCACCGTGGCCAATGCCGGGGCTGTCAAACAGGAATATGATGCGGGCGGTCTCACCTTCTATGAGACGGGCCTCAAAGTGGGCGATGTGCTTTATGCCGCGAGCGGAGAGTCCGTCAGCCTCAAACTCGGTCACGACGAAAGGGACGGCTTTGGCTTCAGAAAGTACACCTCCTCTGGCGGCACGCTGAGCGGCACCACCCTCACGATGGCCGATGCCGATGTCACTGTTGATGCGGTGTGGATGAAGCTGGCCGGCGTCACCATTCTCGGAGAGCCCAAGTATGTGACCTCCTTCTATGACGGCGCGCAGAGTTACCGGCTTACCGGCGGCGCACTGGCCTATACGGTAGATAAAGATGGCATCTTCCACCGGATTGGGGACGAAAGCGATGTGATTCCCGCCGGCACGGCCGTGATCATCTTGTCCGACACCGCTTCCTTCGACCTGGTTGCCCTGGATTCGACCGATGTGACGGCCCGTTCCGGCAACATTCTGCAGGGCACGGACACGGAGATTCCCTGTCCCGCAGGAAGTGTATATGTGCTGGGCATTGTCGGAGATACCCCCGGCTTCTACAAGTACACCGGCAGCACCCTCCCGGCCGGGAAGGCCTACTATGTCGTAAATGAATAAAGCTAATCAATAGTAAATCCAACACTAAAAACAACGACCATGAAAGCAGACAAAATCATCAAGAACGCCAAAATCTTTACGGCGGACAAAAACCAGCCCAAGGCCACGGCTTTGGTAGTGAAAGACGGAAAATTCGTCTATGTGGGCGATGAGGCAGGCCTTCCGGCCTATGAAGGTGAGGTCACGGACCTGGGCGGCAAGTTCATCATGCCCGGCATCATAGACAGCCATGTCCATGTGACCATGCCCGTCGGATTTGAATACGCGGATCTCGGCAAACAGATTCAGTGCGAGGGCAAG
>CAJOCS010000048.1 GCA_905233655.1 uncultured Bacteroidales bacterium
CCGGCGGAGGGCGTGTCCGAGGGCTTGTCCCGAGGACATACTAGCCCGGGAGCCGCAGGGGGTATTTATGGGGGCAGCGCCCCCAGCAAATATTCTCCTGTCCCGGCCGCCATTTCGGATGGGCAGTCTGATGGAAGGTGTCGGTAACGTCCCGAAAAATGGGACGGTACGCGCAAAAATAGGGGTAAAATGCAGGTATCGTCCTTGTATTTGGGACGATACCGACACTAAGGAGATTATTCCCTTAAGGCTAGAGCCTGGAGATGACGGTTATGAGTTGGGTGCCGAGGCCGATGGTGTAGCCTTCGCTGCGGAAAAAGACGCGGTTGAAGGTGTCGGCGAGGAGCACCACAGGGCGGGCGGAGGAAACCGGCGCCGCAGCAGAAGCGGAGGCGGCGGAAACGGTCGCGGCGGAAACAAGGGCTGCGGCCTCCACGCCGAACTGCACGGTGGAGGGTAAAGTGCCGTAACGGCCGGCGGCGGCTTCAGACAAAAGACGCTCCAGAGACTCCTCCGAAGGGCAGAGCAGAACGATGGGCCGGCCCCAGGCCTCCAGCGCAGCCTTTTCGGCGGCCAAATCGCGCAGCACATGATTTGTGGGCTCTTTTCCCGGCTCCAAAAGCGCAACGACATAGTATCCGCGGCCGGTCCTGGAAAGGATGGAGCACGGCTCCCCGGCAAGGCCGCCAGTGCCGTCAGGGGCAAGGCCGCCAAAGGCCGCCGTCATAGGCAAGGAAACGCTGCTCGGAATCGAACGAACCGATGACCGGAACGGTGCCGGCGGGCTCGTCAATCACAAGGGGAACCACGGTGGTTTCACCGGCACGCACCTCAACAAAACGCATTGTAACCGGCACGGCGCCGCTGGAAAGGCGGTTGCCTGAAACCAGCAGATAAGTCCCCTCTTCAAGGGCGCATCCATCGCGGAAAGTGTGCAGCCAGTCGACGCCGCCTCCCATATCAACCTCGCCCTCGTCGAAACTCATCAGATGAGGCCGGCCATTCTCCAGACGGGAAAGCGTGAAATGGGAATAGTAACGCGGATTCGCCACCGAACGGCAAGGCTCGTAAGAGAGTTTCAAAAAGCCCTTGGGAGCAGCCTCATGGCCGAGTTTTCCGGTCACGGGGTCTTTGTAGGCCTCCAGGCCGCGGGCGCGGAGAATCGCCACGGTGAAGATGTCGAGGGAACGGGGGTCGGCCACACGGCACTTCCACACCCCGGCGGGCGACATGGGAATCCTCCAGGCAGCCGGGTCGTTGTCCACGCTTACGTGGGAAGATATCCACGCGAGCACCGAGTCCTCGCTGTGCCCAATCGCGGCATCGTCCTCCGGGCCGATGGCCGAAGCGAAGAAACCGTAAAAAGGCGAAAGGAACTCGTCCTCAACCCGGAAACCACGGTAGGGACGCGGAGCGTCGTATGCGTCGGCAAGAAGTTCGGGGGTAATGTCGCGAAGGTCCTTGCCGCTCAGGGAGGAGAGCACTTCAATTGCATGCGAGCGGTCCGAAGCTCCGTCCAGAAAGCCCCGGATTACCTCCCAGTTGCCGCGGGAGCGGAGTACGAACTCATCGCCGGAGGAAGGGAATGTGGCTTCGTAGGCGTGCCTCAGAGAATCTTCGCGGGCGAAACGGGCATCGTTCAAAGCCCTCTGTTCAGCAGAGACGGGAGGCATGTTGTCGGCCCCGGCGGGCGGAGTAATCATCAGCTGCTCCACCCCGGAGGCCGGTGCGCCAAGGGTAATCACAACGTCGGAATCCGTCCCGAAGGATACCTTACTGTAGCCGAAAGCACCGTCGAGAGAAGCCCAGACCATGAGGTCGCCGAGACCGGAGGAAAGGAAGGTGTGGCCGGCGGCGTCCGTGTACTTGGTGACGGCCGGGTAGAACTCGGCATAGTTGTAGATGCAGAAGTCCACGCGGGCGCCGGAGGCGGGAGAGCCGTCGGCAAGAAGGACGGTGAAGTCCACGCGGGCGGTCTCGGCATAATTGTCGATAAGGTTCACCTCGGTGTAGTTGGGGCCGGGAAGGACCACCTCCTCGGGACCGTCGTAGCGGCGGCCGAAGACGCGGGTGTGCATTAGCATGGCGCGGGAGTCGGGAGCGTTGAACCAGCCCAGATTCAGCACCGGTTCGGGCTCACAGGCGCCCAGGAACCACCAGCGGCCGTCCGACCCAGGCATGATTGTCGTCGGTGTGGGCCCAGCGGGGAGTGTAGACCTGGCGGGCGGGGATGCCCACGCTGCGCAGGGCTGCAACCGTGAAAGTGGACTCCTCGCCGCATCGGCCCAAAGCGTTCTTCACGGTGTTCAGGGGCGAAGTGGTACGGGCGTCGGAAGGCTGGTAGGTTACCTTCTCGTGGCACCAGTGATTCACCTCCAGAATGGCCTCCTGCATGGAGAGACCCTCAACCCGGGGCTTCAGCTCCCGGTAGAAAACCGTCCTGCAACTGTCCAGGTTCTCGTTATTAACGCGGAGCGGCAGCACATAATGGCGGAAAATGTATTCCGGCATCTTCCATCCCAATTCTTCCCGGGCACGGAAAGAAGCCCGCACGTTCTCCAGGAAAAACTCCGCCGGATAATCCATAACGTCGGCCGACGGCATGTAGGCATAGAGAAACTCCATGGCCTCGCGCTCGGCGGAAGACGCCTCCTGCGGCACGGCCATATACGGCGCAAAGGCGCCGCCGAATGCCTCGGAGCGGGCGACATAGTCTTCATGCACGCCCTCGCGCAGAGAATACGACGAGATGAAATGCTGAGTGCAGGAAAGCGCCAGCGCCCCCGCAAGAAGAATAACTGAAAACCTATTCATGAACGAGTACGGGAGGTGCTCCCGGAGGCATCATGTGAACGGGAATAAGCTGGTCGATTCCCCGGGACGGGCTGGCAGCGATGTCGCGCACAGGGTCCTCCGTGACGTCCGAGGCCAGGAAAGTATCCAGGTCGAAGACGTCGCCGGTGAGGGAGAAAATGCGCTGCACGATGAGCGCCCTCTGCCATGCCGAGAAATAGAAACGGTTGTCTATCATGCAGCTTACCCGTTCGCTGCGCCAGCGGTTCAGGATGGAAACGTCGGCCCCCTGGAAAATGCCGATGCGGGAATAATGGGGGTCGGCGCTCACGAGGGCGGCCTGCCGGTCGAGAAGCTCCTGCCAGGGCACATCGATGGCCGATGCCGACACATTAAGGCCGAAGGGCACACTCCAGCTGTGAGAGGAAATGGAGGCCACAGCGCCTCTGTCGGATTCGTACCAGTACTCGTCGCCGAGACGCGAGAAACAGTGCCCGCCGAACTCGTGGACGAGGGTGTTGCGCCAGTCTCCGGTGTTGGAACCCACCTCCGTCTTCTCGGCGTCGGAAACCGTGGTAGTGCCGAGGGACGGGTCCGTGTCGCTCACGGCGCGGGTGGAGGGGTAAGCCCAGCCGAGACGGCCTCCCGCGCGGCTGTAGGGAGCCATGCAATAGCCTTTGCCGGTGTCCCAGGTCCAGCAGATGCCGCCGTAACGGGTGTCGTTGATGATCATGAGGATAGGCACCTCATATATGGTATGGATGCCGCCGGTGATGTCCGGGCAGTTGGCCGACACGAAATCGAACACCTTGTTGTCGTTGGCCCTCATGTCGGAGTAGGAGGTGAGGCCCCACTTTGAGCCGAAGTAACAGTCGCGGGCGGTGGTGATGTTGCCGTTGCCGTCGGTGATATTGGCTCCGGAATCGTTGGAGGCCACTTTCAGGAAATACACATTGAAGTAGTCCCTGTAGGATTTGAACGGCTCGGTGGCAAACAGGGCGTCGATGCCGCTGGAGGCCAGAATCACGTAGTCGTCCATCTCGAAGTCGCGGAAGCCTTCCGGAATAACGGCGATGGTGGCCGGTTTCGTGCCCTTGGTGGCCGACATGTATTTAACCGGAGAGTAATCCCTTGCGGCGTCGGTGAAGGACGCCCCCAGGTTGATGGTCTGGAAGTCGGTTATCCGTGAACGGTTGAAGGTAACGTCGCGCGTGGACACCTTGGTGGTAGTGTGCCCGGCGTCGTCGGAGAACACCATTGTGAAGCCGGAAAGAGTGCAAGGCGCGATGGCGATGTAATACTCCTCGCCGGCTACGAAATCGCCCTCCAGCGTAACGCTGCGGGAGAATTCCTGACCGGAGAAATAGATTTCGTAACTGATGTCGGGAGAGCCGCCGTCGGCAATGAGGACGGCGTCACCGGCAATGGTCTGGGTGGCGCGGAAAGTGACGCTGCGGACGCTTCCCACGATGTCGCCGGAAAGGCGGAAACGAATGAGGGCGGGGATGTTCTCGAAGTTGAGGTCGTCGCCCTGGGTTGCGGCCGTGGCGAAAGACGGATTCGCCCCTTCGCACACCGAGCCGGCGGTGGCCGTCTGCACCGGAGGAATTCTCACGCCGAAGGCCACGTTGCCCTGATAGACACCCCTTTTGAACGGAGCCGGATAAACGGCATAACAGGTGCCGGAGGGGAGGTCGGTGCTGTAGTGAAAGGTGGCTGGAGCGCCTCCGCCGTCGGTGGTAAGGACAGATGAATAGAACGTCTTGCCCTCGGAGTCGTAGTAATACATTGTGAACTCGTCACCGGCGGTCCACACTACGGAAGTGCCGTCCAGATGGCTCTTTGTGCCGAATCCGGCACGGAGGCTGCCGTCGACAGGCCTTCCCTGGCGGAGCGAAGTAATCTCCTCAACCTCCCACGGGTCGGAAGGCTCGGGAAGGGGCTCCGGCAGCACAGGCTCCGGGAAAGACTTGGAACATGCGGCGAGGGCAAGCGCGGCCCCTACGGCCAATACAAGCTTTCTCATATCAGGCAAAGGGGTCGAATGACTGTTCAACACTGTAGTTCTCGTTGCTCCCGGATGCGGTTCCGGAGAGGATGCTTTTTTCCAGACTCAACTCAATGGTCCGGACTTCGGGCGAAGTGTACTGGGGCATTTCGGGCATAATAAAAACGGGGGCGGAAGTATAATTCACCCCGCCCCCGCAATAATCGATACAAGGATTAGTCTTCCTCCTGCTCCTGGGCGGCGTATTCGGCAAGAAGCTTGGTTTGGACATCGGCAGGAACCTGCTGATATTCGGCAAACTTCATGGAGAAGGTGGCGCTGCCGGCGGTGAGGGAGCTCAGGATGGTGGAATAGCGGTAAAGCTCTGCGAGCGGCACGCGGGCGTGAAGCACGGTGAAACCCTTGTCCATATCCTGGTTCATGATCATACCGCGACGGGTGTTGAGGTCGCTCATGCAAGGACCCACATAGTCGTTGGGGGTGATGATATCCACGTTGTAGATGGGTTCCAGAATCTTCGGACCAGCCTGGCGGAATGCCTCCTTGAAGGCGTTGCGGCCGGCGATGATGAAGGCGATTTCCTTGGAGTCCACGGGGTGCATCTTACCGTCGTAAACGTAGACGCGGATGTCGCGGGCGTAGGAACCGGTGAGAGGGCCTTCCTCCATCTTGGACTTGATACCCTTCAGGATAGCGGGCATGAAGCTGAGGTCGATGGAGCCGCCAACCACGCAGTTGTAGAATTCCAGCTTGCCGCCCCACTCGAGGTCGGTGATATCCTGGCTCTTGAAGTTGAAGATGACGTCCTTGCCGTCGATCTTGAAGTTCTTGGGAGCTTCCTCACCTTCGACGTAAGGGCAAACCAGCAGATGAACCTCACCGAACTGACCGGCGCCGCCGGACTGTTTCTTGTGACGGTACTGAGCGGTTGCAATCTTGGTGATGGTCTCACGGTAAGGCACCTTGGGAGCGTAGAGCTCGACATTCTGCTTGAACTCGTTGGTGACTCTCCACTTCACATAGTTGATGTGCTGCTCGCCCATACCGGAAAGGATGGTCTGGCGGAGCTCCTTGGAGTATTCCACGTTGATGGTGGGATCCTGTGCGGCAATCTTGTTGAGGGCGTCGCCAACCTTGGCTTCGTCGTTCTTGTCCACAGCCTTCACGGCGCAGCGGTACTTGGCATCCGGGAACACCATGTGCTTGAGGGCCTCCACACCAGGCTGTGCGAGAGTGACGTCGGTCTTGCCGGCCTTGAGCTTCATGACGCAGCCGATGTCGCCGGCGCTGATGGATGCGACCTTCTCCTTCTTGGCACCTGCCACGGCATAGATAGCGCTGAGGCGCTCGCCGTTGCCGGTTTCGGGGTTCACGAGGTCGGCACCTTCGTTGAGGACACCGCTCATTACCTTGAAGTAGGAAACCTCACCGAGGTGCTGCTCCACGCTGGTCTTGAAGATGAACAGGGAGACGGGGCCTTCGGGCTTGCACTCGATGGCCTTGCCGTCCACGGTCTCTTCCTCCTTGCCGAGAGGTGAAGGAACCACGTTCACGATGAATTCCATGAGGCGCTTTACGCCAATGTCTTCCTTCGCGGCGACGCAGAACACGGGGATGGTCTCACCCTTGAGCATGCCCTGGCGCAGACCTTCGCGGATTTCCTCGGTGGAGAGCTCCATGGTGTCGAAGAACTTCTCCATGAGTTCGTCGGAACCTTCGGCAGCCTTCTCCATGAGTTCGGCGCGGAGTTCCTCGGCCTCGTCGGCATAAGCGGCGGGGATGTCCTGCTCCTCGTTCTTCTTATTGTAGAACTTCATGGTGATGACATCCACGAAACCTTCCAGACCCAGGCCGGGAGCCACAGGGAACTGGCAGAGGACGGCCTTCTTGCCAAACTCCTCGTTGATGGCGGCGCGGACACCGTCCCAGTTGGCCTTGTCGTGATCCAGCTGGTTCACGGCGATTACCATGGGAACGTTGTACTGGTCGGCATAGCGGCCGAACAGGGTGGTGCCCACCTCGATGCCGGTGGTGCCGTTCATGACCATCACAGCGGCCTCGACCACCTTGAAGGCGGAAAGTGCACCGCCGGAGAAGTCGTCGGAACCGGGAGCGTCGATGAAGTTGATCTTGGTGCCGTTGAACTCGCCGTAGAGGGGCTGGGCGTTGATAGACTTCTGGTTGGTCTGCTCGAATTCGGTGTTGTCGGAGACGGTGTTCTTGTCCTCGACGCTGCCGCGACGGTCGATAACCTTGCCTTCGAAGAGCATTGCCTCGGAGAGGGTGGTCTTACCGCTACGGGGAGCACCGATGAGCACGATGTTGCGGATGTCTTTTGTTGTGTAAGCTTTCATTGGTTTATCTTATATTTTGCGTTATATTTCGCGTTGTTTTTCGATAGCTTGCAAAGATAGCGATTTTTCAGCCAAAAACAATATTCAAGGCCGATATTTGTGGGAATGAAGGGAATTGGTTAACTTTGGGGTATGCAAAGACTCCTGCCATACATGGAGACCGGAAGGCTCGAGGCCGGCTGTGACGAAGCCGGGCGCGGGCCACTTGCGGGGCCGGTTTTCGCCGCCGCGGTGATTCTTCCGCCGGATTTTCACCACCCCTTTCTGAACGACTCCAAGCAGATGAGCGAGCGCTCCCGCGACGAGCTTCGGCCCATAATAGAGCGGGAAGCCGTCTCATGGGCCGTGGAGGAGGTGAGCGTGGAGGAGATTGACACGCTCAACATACTCTGGGCCTCGGTTACAGGCATGCAGAGGGCCGTTCTGAGGCTCACTCCCGCAGCGGAATTCATACTTGTGGACGGCAACAAATTCCGCCCTTTCGGCCCGTATGGTTTCAAGGACTACCGGACAGTGGTTCACGGCGACGCCACCTACGCCTCCATCGCGGCGGCCTCGGTGCTTGCCAAAACCCACCGCGACGAGCTGATGAGAAAACTGGCCCTGGAATACCCCCAGTATGGCTGGGACCGCAATATGGGCTACCCCACGGCCGAGCACATCGAGGCAATACGGAAGTTCGGCTACACCCCCTGGCACCGAAAATCTTTCCATGTAAAAGAATTGGAGCCGTCGTTATTTTGACTATCTTTGAAACAAATTTAGATGAATATGAAGAAAATCCTAGCCCTGCTGGCTGCCGTAACCGTTTCCATTACGGCCTTTGCCGACGAAGGAATGTGGCTTCTGCCGCTTATCCAGCAAATGAACAAGAAAGACATGGCCCGCGCCGGATGCAAGCTGAGCCCCAGCGACATCTACAGCGTTAACCACTCCTCGCTCAAGGACGCAATCGTCCAGTTCGGCGGGGGCTGCACGGGCGAAATGATATCGGCCGAAGGACTGCTGGTAACCAACCACCACTGCGGATACAGCAGCATCCAGGGCCTTTCCGACGACGACCACAACTACCTCATGGACGGCTTCTGGGCCCTGACCCGCGAGCAGGAGATTCCCGTTCCAGGCCTCACCGTTACCTTCCTCGTGAAAATGGAGGACGTGACCCGCGTGATTGAAAGGGACAGCAATGCCGAGGAGCAGCTTGTGCGCGACGCCGAAGCCGCCAATCCCGGCTGCCACGCCGAAGTGACCGGCTTCTACAACGACAACGTCCACTACCTCATCGTCTACCGCACCTTCAAGGACGTGCGCTTCGTGGGTGCGCCCCCGGCATCGATGGGTAAGTTCGGCGGCGAAACCGACAACTGGATGTGGCCGCGTCACACCTGCGACTTCTCCATGTTCCGTGTCTACAGCGCCCCCGACGGTTCCCCCGCAGAGTATTCCGCCGACAACGTGCCCATGAGGCCCGCCAGGCATCTTAAAATCTCCCTCCAGGGCGTGCAGGAGAACGACTTCACCATGATTCTGGGTTATCCCGGACGCACCCAGCGCTTCCAGACCGCAGCCGAGCTCGAGTCCATGATAGCCCTCAACCGCATCCGCATCGACGCCCGCACCGTGCGTCAGGCCATAATGTGGGACGCCATGTGCGCCGACCCCGGAGTGCAGCTCCGTTATGCCGACAAATACGCCTCCTCCGCAAACGGCTGGAAGAAGTGGCAGGGCGAGGAACTCGCTTTCCGCAACCTCGATATCATCGGCCGTCAGCTCCGCAAGGAAGAAGCCCTTCAGCAGTGGATTAACTCCAAGCCCTCCAGGGTTCAGTCCTACGGCACCGCAATTGCCGACATCGCCACTGCCGTAAACGCCCGTCAGAGCCACATGGCGGCAGTGACGCTCCTTTCCGAGTCCCCGTTCCAGATTGAAGTCCTGGGCTTTGCAGCCATGTTCTTCAAC
>CAJOCS010000049.1:0-6929 GCA_905233655.1 uncultured Bacteroidales bacterium
ATCCCTTTGGCCTTAACTTCTTGTGGGAGCGTGTATTGTGCACAACGCTCGGTAAGAGTCAGATTCATTTTCAGTACACTATTATCTTGCAAATATAATATTTTTTGCAGACATGATACGCAAAACGGCCCGCCATGAGGCGGACCGTCAGACAGTATGGGTTCAGGTTTATTTTGCCGGTGCCGGAGCGGGAGCATGTCCGGGATCGCCGTGAGGGTGATGTCCCTGGCCGTGGCGGTGTCCGCGTCCGAAACCGCGGAGACCGGCCGCTTTCACCTTGGCAGCCTTGACGGCCTTGTTCCAGGCCTTGATAGTCTTGCCGTCGGTTGTCTTGAGAGCGGCAACCTGCTGTACTTTCACTTCGGGAACGGGGATGTCGAGGTCCTTTTCTTCGGGCTTGCCGGGCTTCATTTCACATTCGCCCTGGCACTTGGTGGTATCGGCTTGGCAGCATTCGGACTTGCCTTCGCAGCACTCTTCCGCCTTGGGTTCGCAGCACTCGGCGTCGGGTTTGCAGCATTCAGCCTCTGGCTTGCAGCATTCGGGCTTCGGCTTGGGTCCGCCGGGTTTCATCGCGGGCACGCGTTCCATTCCGCTGCCTTTCAGGACAACCAGGACAGGACCGGGTTCGCCGGGCATGACGAAAGCAACATCCTTGCCTTCCACTTTGAAAGATTCCGGGGTGATGGAGGCGGGATCCAGATTCGCGTCGTAATCAACGTCGATGGCTACGACCTCGTTCTGGGGACCCGCAACCAGGGCTGTGACTTCCGCATTTTCCTTGCAGGCTGTCACGGCTGCCGCAAGAACAAGGCTTGCGGTACAAAGCATTAATATCCTTTTCATATTCAAAGAGTAATTAGTTGTGTTCCAAAATTCCTCCGCAAATATAAGAAGAAAATCCTGAATTGTTATTTTCTATTTAACTATCTCTTTGACATTGAAACCTTTGACGACAAGTTCGGGGGTTTCGCCATGGCAGTCTTCGTCCTTGAAGTTTATTTCGACGGTCTTGGATTCGCCGCCAAGGAGGGAGAAATAGTTGTCTTCATAGAAGACCGGGAGGATACTCTCGCCGCTCTTGCTGCCCTGCATCTTGAGGCGTACCATCAGGGCCGGAACCCTGGAGGAGTTGCGCAGGGTGGCCTTGACCTTGTAGCCGTCTGCGGTCTTCGTGTACTTCGTCTTGACGGAAACCTTCGCATTGCCGAGGTCGAGCAACCGGGAATAGTTGCCGTCTTCCTTGCCTTCCCAGTAGAAGTTGTCCGCGAGAAGCTCGTTTCCGCGTGTCAGCTTCAGTTTGATGTAATAAGTATCGGTCAAGTCAGGATCGTCGAAGCTTAGCGGGAAGACGGGGCTCGTCGTATCCTCTTTGCTGTCGAGGGTCGCGGAGGTCTCGTAAACCACCTTGCCGTCGAAATTGAGTATCGCCGCATAGGCGGTCAGGCCGTCCTGGTCGAGCGCATTGTTGTTTACCACCTCGACATTCCCCGAAACCGGATTCCACTGGATGCGGATCGGGGCGGAGGCCTTCTTCGCCCCGAAGTAGGCGGCGGTCGGCTCGAAATAGTAGTCGTAGGTCTGCCATACCATCGACGGCCAGCAAGAATGGCTCATCCAGATAAGGAGGCCCTTGCGGTTCCATCCGCGGGACTCAAACATCGCACGGTAGCCGTTGTAGTTTATCCACTGGCCGCGCTCCGTGAACTCCTGCAGGCTTGCCGGTTCGCTTCCGAAAGCCTTGGCAGTCATGTCGTTGAAGGTAGCGGCGCTCTGGGCGCTCTTGAGGGTGTAATCATGCATGCCCCATACTCCGTTCTGCGGCCACAAGTTCTCCGGACGGAGCATACGGGCCATGTTCTCGCTTGTCATCACGTTCGGCATGCCGCGTTCACTGTGGAGGTGGTCGATGCCGCGTTGGGTTGAGAAGTATTCCTTCACCGGTAGAGCACGATACGGGCCGCGGCCGCTTACCGGACCGCTCGCGGAATTGGGGATGTAGGCGATTTCCGGGTGGAATCGTCCTACCAGGTCGCGGAGGCCGGAATCGATGTCCGCTGGCGGATTACCCTCGTTGCGGCCGCAGTAGAGGCCGATTGAGGCATGACAGCGTATCTTCTTGACATAATCTTCCGCATTTGCGAGGAACATCGTCCTGTCGGTCGGGTCCGGACCGTCGGCAGGGTTCGCGAGCCAGAAGTCCTGCCATACCATGACGCCGTGGCGGTCGCAGGCCTCGTAGAACTCCTCGTCGCCGGTCTGGCCTACCCAGTTGCGGATCATGGTGAAGTTCATGTCGGCGTGATAGGCGACAGCGATGTCGTACTCGCGGCCGCGATAGTTCAGGTTGATTTCCGGGAAACCCCAGTTGCCGCCGTTGGCGATCAGGCGGCGGCCGTTGACATAGATGTCGAGGATGCCGCCCGACCAGTCGTAGGACATCTCGCGCACGCCCATCTTCTGCTCCTTGCAGTCGGAAATCTTTCCATCCACCTTCGCCGTGGTCTTCACGTCATATAGGAACTGGTCTCCGTAGCCGGCGGGCCACCATAACTGCGGATTGTCGAGACGTGCGACAGGGAGGTCCACATCCTTCGATTCACCCGGGGCCAGGGACACGCCGCCCTTCATCTCAGTTCCGCCATAGTCCACGCAGATTTCCGCATCCTTCGGGACGGAGCCGTGGTTCGTCACGGAAACCGTCGCAAAAAGGTCGGCATACCCGGCAGAAGGCAGAGGCAGGTCAGTCTTCACATAGACGTCATCCACCGAGACTCCTCCATCATACGCGCTCAGGTACACGTCATTCCAGATACCGACGTCGCGGCCGCGTACGGTCGGGATCCAGTCCCAGCCGATCGTGCAGTGCATCGTGGGGTTGTCTGCGCCCAGGATGCCTCCGTTCTGGTCGGTGAAGTCGCGGTTCTGCTCCTTGATGATGCCGGGATTGTCGTTCTTGAAGATGTGGACAGCGACTGTATTCGTCCCGGCCTTAGCCAGTTCCGTCACGTCGAAGTGGCCGCGGGTGAACGCGCCCTCGATCCGTCCGACGTCCTCTCCGTTGAACCAGACGTCCGCCTTCCAGTTTATTCCATCGAAATTGAGTACAAACTCCTTCCCCTCGAAATCCGCCGGGAGCGTGAACTCGTCACGGTACCAGAAATCGGTATAAAAATAGGAGTCGGAAATTTGGAGCTGGTCATCGTCATGATTGATGTCCGGAATCGCTCCTATGTTGTACCACGAAGAAACCGCTGTCGCAGGAACTGTCGCCGGAATCCAGCTGCTGTCATCATATCCGTTCACAGCAATCTGCGCCGCCGTTCCTTCGACCTCAGGAAGGCGCTGGATCTTCCAGTTGCCTCCGCTCAGGTACATCCGGTTGCCCTCCGCCGCCTTCTGGGGCTGCGCGGCAGGCTTGCTCCCCGCCTTTCCATAAACCTCGAACTCGCTGAGGATGAATCTCCCGCCGTCGGCTGTATTGTCCAGCTTGAGGCGCACATAGCGGCCAGTGCCGTTCACGTCGATCTCGTCCGCGTTTCCGGTGCCGGACGGCATGTCCGCGACCTTGCTCCAGCTGCGCGTGTCGTCAGAAACCTCTATCGAGCCGGAAGCGGCCTTGTTTATCCAGTAGAGTTTCACCTTGTCGAAGCTGAGTTTCTCGCCGAGGTCTACATAAATCCACTCGTCAGCATTGCCGGCGCTCATCCACGTGCTGTTGAAATGGCGCTGCCCGATGACCGGGAATTCCTTCCCGTCCTTCAGGAAATCCACTTCGGAGATATTCCAGCTCTCGACGGCTTCGGAATTAAGATGCACGCGAAGGGCGCAGTAAGGCTTTTCCGGCACATCAAACTTGAAATCGATGTTCCGTTGGAGCTTCGTCCGGCCCTGTACGCCCGGATAGTCGTTGCCCCTGAAGGTCTTCAGCGTCTCCCAGGTCTTGCCGTCGGCGCTCGCTTCGAAGACAAGCTCATAGCCCTTGGAATCCTCTTTTATGACCGCGGAGCATACAAAGCCGATCTGGTCTGCCTCGAATGTGCCGTTATGGATGTCGATTTCCAGGAAGGCGTCCTTCACGGACGGCACGGTCAGGGCTGTGAAGTTATCGTCGAAGATGCGCTCGCAGTCGCGCTTGGCAACAGCACCCTCCTGGGTAAGGACGTCCAGGAAGTACGGCTCTTCTGTGGCGATGATTCCGTCAGTCACGAGCTGGGCCGTGAGGTTGTAGTCGAAGCTGGAGGAGTGGCGCGCGACACGGTGCAGAGCCAGGTTGCGCAGCTCGTCCCCTGCAGGGACCATCTCCGGGCCTGTATAGGCGGCCGGCTCGCCGGGATACACGCCGATCCCCCGGGTGTATCCGCCCTCCGGGGCTGCAGTCGGCTGGCTACAGGCGGTCAGCAAGACGGCGAGCAACAATCCGCCTACATACGGCTTTCCATCCTCAAAAAGCATACGGCATGAGGACAACTTGGCAAAAAAAGAACGTCTGTCCTCATAACGGACACGTCTTGAGGACAAATGCTCGCGATTTGTTCGGTGCAGCATGTGCTATGTGGTTTAATTGGTTCGTTTTTACTGTTGGCAAATATATGTTTCTCGTATTTTAAACAAAACTATAATTGTCCGTTTTTAAAAAGATTTCTTTTTGTACAAAAGTATCATAAAACTTTATTATAAAATTATTCTATTTGTATAGATTAGTAGCCGTTCCGGAGGCCTATGTATATTGAAGACAAACGGGTTGTTTTGACATTGGATGCGGGAGGCACCTATTTGGTGTTTTCTGCCATCCGGTCATGCCTCCCTGTCGGCCGCTCTTTCCTGCTTCCGACCCGGGCGGAATCCCTTGACTTATGCCTGAAACAACTCGTGACCGGATTCAGCATCCTGATGGACGAGCTCCCGGAACCTCCTGACGCCATCAGTTTCGCCTTCCCGGGTCCAGCTGACCACCCGACGGAATCATTAAAATAAACGAGAATTTTCATGAATTACAAATTCGCCTTCCTTCCGGCCCTTATGCTGATTTATTGCTGCAATCTGGGCGCCCAGTCCGAGCAAAAGGCCTTCATGGTCTCTTCGGCACATTTCGATACGCAGTGGAACTGGGATGTCCAGACCTCCATCCGCGACCATGTCAAGAAAACCATGACTCAAAACCTCTATCTTCTGGACAGGTATCCGGATTACATCTTCAACTTTGAAGGAGGCGTGAAGTATTGGTGGATGAAAGAATACTATCCGGAGGACTACGAAAGGGTCAGGGAATATGTAAAAAAAGGCAGATGGCATCTGACAGGATCTTCCTGGGATGCCAATGAGGTGATCGTGTCTTCCCCGTTGTCTCTCATCCGCAACATCTTACTGGGACAGACTTATTACCGCCAGGAGTTCGGGATCGAGAGTACGGACATTTTCCTCCCGGACTGCTTCGGCTTCCCATACACCCTGCCGACCGTTGCCAAGCACTGCGGCCTGATTGGCTTCTCTTCCCAGAAACTCTCCTGGAGGAGACAGCCCTTCTACCCGGACGGAGGCCGATATCCGTTCCAGTTCGGGATGTGGCAGGGCGTTGATGGCGCCAAGATCTTCTTTGCCCACGCCTATAGTTACACCACCCGCTATCAGGAGCAGGACTTGTCCTATAACCAAGAACTCATCAAACTCTCGGACAATCCTCTCCATATGGTCTATCATTATTATGGTACCGGTGACACGGGAGGTTCCCCCACAATCGAATCTGTAAGGAGCCTGGAGAAAGGCATCTACAGCGACGGGCCCGTCAAGATCATCAGCGCCACCTCCGACCAGGCCTACAAAGACTGGATGGGACGGGAAAGCGAGCTTCCGGTATTTGACGGTGAACTGCTTATGGACCTTCACGGTTGCGGCGTCTATTCGGCGCAGGCCGCCATGAAACTTTACAACCGCCAGAACGAACTGCTGGGAGATGCGGCCGAGCGCGCCGCCGTCGCGGCCGAACTTCTGAGCGGCGAAGCCTACCCCGGAGCCGACCTCACCACTTCCTGGCGCCGCTTCGTATGGCACCAGTTCCACGACGACCTTACCGGCACCTCCATACCCCGCGCCTACGAGTTCTCGTGGAACGATGAACTCCTCAGTCTCAAGAAATTCAGCGATGTGCTCGGAAACTCCGTGCATGCTGTGGCGAACGACATGGACACCCGTGTCAAGGGCACTCCGGTCGTCCTCTTTAACTCCAACGCTTTCAATAATACCGACGTGGTGGAAATCGAACTTCCGGTCCCCTCCGCCGTCAGCAGCGTGAAGGTCGTGGACGCTTACGGAAAGAAAGTCCCTGCCCAGCTCCTGGGCTGCGAAGACGGAAAGGCCAAGGTCGCCCTGGAAGCTGAAGTGCCGGCCGTCGGATTCACCGTCTATGGAGTTTCTTTCGGCAAGGGCGGACAGGCAGCTAAGAAAGCGCCTGCCGCATCCCGGATCGAAAACTCCGTCTACGCCCTTACCGTCGATGCGAAGGGAGACATCATCTCGCTGCTCGACAAGCGCTGCGGCAAAGAACTCGTCGCCCCGGGAAAGGCCATCCGACTGGCAGTCCTCTCCCCCAACGAATCCCCCAGCTATCCCGCGTGGGAAATCTTCAAGGAAGTCCTCGACCGGGAGGCCGAAAGCATTGACGGCAACGTCCGCATATCCCTGGTGGAGAACGGTCCGGTGCGCAAAACCCTGCGCATCGAAAAGACGCTCGGAGAGTCCACCTTCTGCCAGGAAATCCGGCTCAACGAAGGGGCGCGGGCAGACCGCATCGACTTCTACAACGTGATAGAGTGGGCCGGGACCGACGCCCTCGTCAAAGCGGATTTCCCGCTTTCCGTGAGCAATGAGAAAGCCACATACGACCTTGGTTTCGGCAGCATTGAACGCGGCAACAACACCAATATCGCCTA
>CAJOCS010000049.1:6984-9408 GCA_905233655.1 uncultured Bacteroidales bacterium
GCTATAAATACGGATGGGACAAGCCTGCCGACAATGAAATACGCCTCACCCTGCTCCATGCTCCGTCTGTCAAGCGTTTCGACTACCAGAGCACGCAGGACCAGGGCCACCAGGAGTTCAGCTACAGCCTGATTGGTCATGAAGGGGTTTTGGTAAAGGCTTCCGCAGCGAAAGCCGGGGAACAGTTCAACCAAAAGATCAAGGCCTTCGCCACCACGCCCCATAAGGGCACCCTCGGAAAAAGCCTTTCCCTGATGACCTGCGACAATCCCAACATCCTGGTCGCCAATCTGAAGAAGACCGAGGATGGCGACAGTTATGCCATGACCCTGTTCGAGAACAGCGGCGAGGGCACGCAGCACGCGACCATCACCTTCTCCAGGCCGATCCTTTCCGCCGAGCGTGCCGACGGCACCGAGAAAACCATCGGTGGGGCCGTCTTCTCCGGGAATACCCTCACGGTCGAGGTCGCACCTTTCTCGATCGCCTCTTATAAAGTTAAACTCGGCGGCAAGGAGCCCAGGCAGGTTGAGAACGCCCCTGTCGTGCTTGACTATGACCTCAGGACCTGCTCTTTCAATGCATTCCGTTCAGATGCCGACTTCAGCCACAGGAACGCCTACGCGGCCGAACTTTTCCCGGAGGAACTCAACGTGGACGGGATCCCGTTCACATTCGGGGACAAAGAGGCCATGACCGGACTCATCTGCAAGGGAGACACCCTCGCTCTTCCGAAAGGCAAATGGAACAAGGTCTACCTGCTGGCCGCAAGCCGGGAAGAGGACCTCAAGGCCAGCTTCAAGGCAGGGAGCAAGGAGACCGTCGCCGAAATCCCCAACTACTCCGGCTTCATCGGACAGTGGGGCAACACCGGCAAGACGAAAGGATTCCTCAAAGATGCGGAAGTAGCCTTCGTGGGCACACACAAGCATGCCTCCAGGGAAGACGCCCCCTATGAATTCACCTACATGTTCAAGGTCGCGGTGGATGTCCCTGCGGGCGCAGATTCCATAATACTTCCCGACGACAAGAATCTCGTCATCTTCTCGGCCACCGCAGTCAACGACCCCTCTTCCCCGACCACTCCTGTCTCACAGCTCTTTATCACCGGTAATAAATGATAAGGAAAAGATACGCAAGCATCCTTTTCGGGGCCCTGTCCATCACCGCATTCGCACAGAACCCCTCCAATTATGACAAAGCCCTTTATGGCTTCAACAACCCCCAGGACTCGACCCGCACCAAGGTATGGTGGTTCCATGGCGAGACCGAGACGACACCGGAAGGGATAACTGCCGACCTGGAAGCCTACAAATCCGCCGGAGTCGGAGGGGTCGTCTATTACGACCAGGTGCACGGGCCGTGCATCGGCGCCGATGACGCCCTCTCCCCGCATTGGTGGGAGATGTTCGTCTTCGCCGCCCAGGAAGCCAAGCGGGTCGGACTGGACTTCGACCTCCATATCTCGAACGGATTCGTCTCCGGAGGCCCGTGGATCACCCCGGAGTTGTCGATGCAGCGTCTCTCCTCGGTCCAGACCGTCGTACGCGGCGGGCAGAAACTGGATGTCGACCTTCCCGGCTTCAACGGCTACTTCAAGGATGTCGCGGTCATGGCTTTCCGCGATGACGAGCCCATACCTTTCAAGGCTTCCCCCGCATCGCTGGCAGCCTGCCTGGAGCAGAACGGAACCTATATGCAGATCCCTCCCCACGGGGAGGACGGTTCTGTCGATATCGTACTCGAATTCGACCGGCCTTTTACCGCGCGCAGTTTCACCTATGACCTCCGCAACCGGGGCAAGGCTACTACCAGTTCCACCCAGATCCCGGTGTTGGAACCTATTGAGAATTTTGACGGCACGGGCTATCGGATCCTCCCCTTTATGAACTGGAATGTTCCGATGACGGAGTCCACTACCGCACCATCCGCACCCTCCCCCCAATCTACGCGGCACATTCCAACTGGGGGCAGCGGACAGTCGCCTTCCCGTCAGTAACAGCAAAATTCTTCCGAATCCACCTGCATGACTGGTGGGAAGATAACGATTCCAGGCCCGAACTCGGCATACGCAATGTCCATCTCAACCCCTATGCCTCCATTGATTCCTGGGAAGAGAAGGCCGCCCTCTATTCAGAGTTCATCGAAACGGACGCGACTCCAGCCTATGTCGGCCGGGAAGTGCTGGCCCTGGACGACATACTCGACATCACCCCGTTCATGGACGGGGAGGGCCAGCTCCGCTGGGACGCCCCCAAGGGAACCTGGCGCATCGTGCGTTTCGCAAGTACTCCTACCGGCATGGGAATCAAGCACAACCGGAGCATTAGCATATAATCCTTTTGAACTATCCAAAATCAAATCTCTTTCAGATAAAAATTGATATTTAACTCCAAGTTTTTCTAATATTTTTAAAGTTGAAAT
>CAJOCS010000050.1 GCA_905233655.1 uncultured Bacteroidales bacterium
GAGCAATCTTGAGAACGTGGGGATTCGAACTCGTGAGAGTCTGAATCCAGCCATCGTAGGAGATTTCCAGGTAGGAAAGGATCTCGGCCCCGGTCATGGAGACAACATAGAGCTGATTCTCAAAGGGATAGATGGTGAAAAGGTCGTTGTAAATGAGGATGCCGGGATTGAGTTTGCCGTTGTAGGTGAGGGGAGCGGCGAAGGAAATCTGAGCGGGGGCGCAGCTAAGGCTTAGAGTATGCAGAAGGTTTATGTAAGGGCACATACCCTTGAAGGCATCGCGCGTGACAAGCTCGGTGTTGAGGATGCCGACCTCCTGGAGAGTGAAGGCCCTGACGGCGTTGAAGTCGGCCTGGAAATGTTCGCGCATTACAGGGTCGGCCTTCGTTTTGTCGATAGGGATGAGGTTCACGGCGAATTCCTTGGAAACGATGCGGCCGCCCTCTACGGTGACGGTCATTTTGCCCTCGGCAAGGAAACGGCTGTGGCTGCCGGAGTTGAGGATGGCGCGGTCGTCACGGGCTTCCACGAAAGGACGGTGGTCGTGGCCGCAGAGCACCCAGTCGACACCGTTCACACTGTTGAGCACGTCCAGGGCTTCGGCTTCGAGAATGGAGCCGTCGCCTTCGCCGGTGGCAGAGTGCAGCATTGCAATCACAACGTCCGGCTTCTCCTTGGCGCGGACCATGTCTACATCCTTCTGGATAACGGAAACGATTGGCTCAAAGTGCATTCCGCTCCAGAGCTCTTCATTGAGCCAGGCCTTGATATTGGCATTGCCGTAGCCGATGACAGCAATCTTAAGGCCTGCACGGTCCAGAACCTTGTAGAGGGGGAAATAGGGCTTGCCGTCGCTGTTGCGGATGCAATTGCCTCCGAGCCAGGGCGCGCCGACGCTTTCCAATTGAGCGCCCACCCTGTCGTAGACGCGGTGACCGGTTTCGATGTCATGGTTGCCGATTGCCACTGCGTCGTATCCCATATATTCCATCAGGCGCGGGAACAGATGGGGAGTGACGGTGTCGATAAAGTT
Organism: uncultured Bacteroidales bacterium; assembly: GCA_905233655.1. Classification (GTDB taxonomy): domain Bacteria; phylum Bacteroidota; class Bacteroidia; order Bacteroidales; family UBA932; genus Cryptobacteroides. The sequence continues at coordinate 1,034 of CAJOCS010000050.1, forward strand.
GTAATAGTAGGCCGCATTGTCGCCCTGGAGACAGTCTCCCACGTCCAGAAGCACCACATTGCCGGCTCCTGCGGCCGTGCGTACAGAGTCGATGTACCAGTTGATAGCGAGCAGCGAGTTACGCTGACCGCCGCCCACATAGGTGGAATCGAACCAGGTGCCGTGGATGTCGTCGGTGGAGAGGATGGTGAGGTGATACTCTCCGTCGCGGAGTTTTCTTCCGCAGCCGATGCAGCATAGGACTGCCGCCAGTGCAAGTACAAAGACTCTAATTGTTTTCATTATTGCGATTGAATATGTTTTCCAGATTGAGTTTCAGGACTCCGGCCTGCTGGATGCCGGCATAGGCGCCGCTGGCGAAGAAGGTGGTTACGCCGATGCGGATGCCGATAAGGGGAGTGTTGACAGGCTCCCAGAAGAGCTCCAGACGGTCGAAGAAGCCCGGAGTGGCAGTGCCGTCGCTGCGTACCTGCCAGAAGCCGGAACGGAAATACAGGTTTTCGCCGAGAGGGTTGCCGCCGGTGTCATAATCCTTCCAGAAAGGAGCCTGGGAGGGGCCGTAATAGGCTTCGTTGCGAAGGCCGAAGCCCCAGTGCATGAGCTCGCTTTTCAGAAGGAAGCCCATGGGGGCTCTCCTGTCTCCGGCGATGCGGTTGGCATGATAGCTCAGAACCAGGCCGGGATCTAGGGTAAGACACTGGAGACCAAGGCTTTCACCGAGGTCGAAGCGAAGGAAGGCGTTGAGCACGTGGTCGTCGAACACTCCGCGTACTTCCATGCTGTTGGCCCAGTGGTGGAACATGGCCTGCCAGCCCATTCCGAACCAGGAATTGAAGTGGCCCTCGCCGGCGCTTATCACATTGAACTGCTCATGGACGCCGTTTCCGTAGCGGCCGTTCCAGTCGAGGGCTGTCTCAACCATCCAGCGGCTGTTGTGGAAGCGCACCATAAGGCCTTCCATAATGTTGTCGAAGAAGAGTTTCCGCTCGCTCAGTATGAGGGTGGAGTACTCTCCCTGCATGAGCTCTCGGGGGAAGGCTCCGGCCACAACGTCCCAGTGGGCACCGTCCAGCTGATACCAGAACGAAAGCTCTTTGGCGCAGGGCGTTCCGCTGCCGAATTCCTTGGTGAAATCCAGGGCGGCGTGAAGCGACGAGAGATTGCCGAAGCCGAGGCTCAGGTACGGGGAGAGCCTTGCCGCCGCAAGGGTACGGGAAGGGATGAAGTAGTTCCCGGAGGCTGCTGCCTCGTCGTTGATTATGGCCGTCTTGAAGCGGGCCCCTGCCTGAAAGTCAACGTGCTGGGCGGCTGCGGGAAGGCAGCAAAGTAGCAGGGATATGACAACACACCTAAGTCTCATTGTATTGCAGGCAGTTTCTCAAGGTCTTTTTTCTCACCCACGAGCCATAGCGTGTCGCCCTCCTCGAAAGGAATGCTCACCGAGGGGGAGAGGAGCTCGCCACCGGCTTTCTCAACGCCGGCCACGAGGCAGTTCCAGTCGTTGCGTATATGGCTGTTGGCAATGTTCTTGCCCACGAAGGGAGAGTCGTGCGTGAGTTCGAGGCGGCGGAGCACAACCTCGGTCTCGGCAAGGTCGTCCGGGATATCGGCGGCGCATTTTGAAAGGGCGGAGCCGAAGCTTTCAAGGTCTCGGTCGGTGCCGATTACCTGGATCCTGTCCTGAGGGAATATCCTGTCGGTGGCACCGGGGATGTTGATGCGGCGCTTACCCCGGATTATGGACACCACGTGCACGCCGTAGCGCTTTCCGAAATTGAGCTGGGCGAGGGGTTCGCCGGCCCAGTCGATTTCAGCCGGCACCTCGAACATGGCAAGATGCATATCCTTCGACAGCAGGCGGGAGGCATACTCCGGATTCTGCTGCCCGAGGTATTCCGCCCGCAGTTCGCGGGAGCGGAGATTGGTCATGAAGGTCTCTTCGATACGGCGGGAATTGCGCTTGGTGAACTGGCTGAACACCATGACCATTCCAAGCACCAGAGCGAGCAGGGCAATGAGCACTACCGAGATATGGAAGAGTTTCGCGAGCACATAGAACACGAAGCCGAGCGCCAGGATGCAGCGTACCACAATACCGGCGACCAGAGGCGCCCTGTTGGGCTTTTCCTGCCAAAGTTCGCTGAATTCCGGCGAATGGTTCTTCTTGATCATTATGGTCCTCAGGAAAGGGGAGAGGACTATTAGAATGACCGCTGCCGTAATTACCTTGCCCCAGATGTTGGGCAGCCACTCCTGCATCAGGGGCGCGAGAAGGCTGAATCCCACTGCACAGATTGCAATGCAGACGATAGTGTAGATAATGACCGTCTTCAAAAGGGCGCCGAGGTATTTCTTCCAGGTGCTGCTCTGTTTTGCGGCTGCGGGCTCGGCCCCCTGGGAATAGCCTTCGAGGAAGGCCTTTGCCCGGGCGGGCAGATGCCTGTCCACGAAACGGTAGGCCGGTTCCGAAAGCCGTATCATGTACGGAGTTAGGAAGATGGTTATTACCGACACGGCCACCACTATGGGGTAGAGGAAGTCGCTGGTGACTCCTAAAGCCACGCCCAGCGAGGCGATGATAAAGGCGAATTCACCAATCTGCGTGAGCGAGAATCCGCTCTGGATGGCGGTCTTGAGTGGCTGGCCGGAAAGGAGCACGCCGGTGGTGGCGAAAAAGGCCTGGCCCAGAATCACCGTGAGGGTGATGAGCAGTATGGGCAGCCAGTACTGGGCTATCATCGCAGGGTCCACCATCATTCCCACGGAGACGAAGAAGATGGCGCCGAAAAGGTCCTTGACCGGTTTCACCAGATGCTCTATGTGCTCTGCCTCAACCGTTTCCGCAAGAATGGAACCCATGATGAAGGCGCCGAAAGCGGAGGAGAAGCCGGTCTTCGCGGCAATCACCACCATCATGAAGCACAGGCCGAGGGCAACCACAAGCAGGGTTTCGCCGTTCATGAGCTTGCGGGTCTTGCGGAGAATCAGGGGGATGAGGTAGATGCCCACCACGAACCAGAGAATGAGGAAGAAAACGAGTTTCAGTATGCTTTTCACCAGGGCGCCGCCTTCGAAACTGGAGGACACCGCTATTGTGGAAAGCACCACCATCAGTACCACTGCCAGAATGTCCTCCAGAATGAGGACGGACATTACCAGCGAGGCGAAATTCTTCTTCGACAGGCCGAGGTCCTCGAAGGCCTTGTAGATGATTGTGGTGGACGACATGGCAATCATTCCGCCCAGGAAGAGGGCGTCCATCTTGCTCCAGCCGAAGGATGAACCCACGGTGAAGCCGAGGAAAATCATGCCTGAAATAATGGTGAGGGCGGCGATAATTGCCGGACCTCCCACTTTGACTATCTTTTTGAAACTGAATTCCAGGCCCAGGGCGAAAAGCAGGAAGATTACGCCTATCTCGCTCCAGGTGTGTATGCTCGCGGCGTCCATCACCGAAGGAGTGTAGGCGAAATGCGGGCTGGCGATAAAGCCCGCCACGATGTACCCGAGTACCAGCGGTTGCCCGAGACGCTTGAAGATGAGCGTCATAACACCGGCGCAGATGAGAATCAGCGCAAGGTCGGCAATCAGCGGGGCAAGTTCACTCATAGGGCGGAATCCAGGAATTCGATGTAGGCGGGGACGGACAGGTTATAGGGGCGCGGACCGGCGAGGACGTTGCCGTCGGCATCCAGGATAAGGTAATTCGGCTGGGCATTAATGTCGAAACGGCTCCGCGCAATGTAGGAATTCACGCTGCCGATGCTCTTGAGCACCTTGCCGGCGGGCGTAGTGAGCCATTCGCTCTCCGGGAGACGGGTCTTGTCGTCGGTGTAGAGGGCAACGATCACGAAATTGTCGCGAAGGCGCCGGAGCACCTCAGGGTCGCTCCATACGCGGGCCTCCATCTCACGGCAGTTCACGCAGCCATGGCCGGTGATGTCCACGAAGAGAGGCTTGCCCTGGGCTTTCGCGGCCTCAAGCCCGTCTTCGAGGCGGAAGTAGCCCTGAAGGCCGTGGGGAAGGGTGAGCCCGTAGGTCTCCCTGCCGTCCTGTGCCGGAGGCTGCACCGCCGGGGCTGCGGCCCCGATTACAAAGTCCTGGGTCTCGATTGGCGGCAGATAGCCGGAAAGGGCCTTGAGAGGCGCTCCCCACATGCCGGGGAGAAGGTAAACGGTGAAGGCGAGCACGCCTGTGGCGAGTATGAGCCTCAGGGGAGTCACGTGGCTGCGTTCACCGTCGTATTTGAAGCGTATGAGCCCGAGAAGATACAGCGCAAGCAGGAAGAATACCGCAATCCAAATGGCCAGGTAGACTTCTCTGTCGAGGATGTGCCAGTGGTAGGTCTGGTCGGCCACGCTAAGGAATTTCAGGCCGAGAGCGAGCTCTATGAAGCCCAGCACCACCTTCACTGAGTTCAGCCAGCTTCCGCTCTTGAGCTTTTTAAGCAGCTCGGGGAAGAGGGCGAATACGGTGAAGGGGAGGGCGAAGGCCACCGAGAAGGCCAGCATGGTTATCATCGGCGTCCAGAATTCTCCCCGGGTGCTCTTGATGAGCACGCTGCCCACTATGGGACCGGTGCAGGAGAACGATACCAGAACCAGTGTGAGAGCCATGAAAAACACTCCTGCAAGGCCTTCTTTGCCGGATTTGCTGTCGCTCTTTGTGCTCCATCTGGAAGGAAGCGTAATCTCGAACGCTCCGAAGAAGGAGAGAGCGAAAATCATGAACACGGCAAAGAAAATGAGGTTCGGCAGCCAGTGCGTCGCAAGCCAGTTGAAGATGTCGGCCGTCACCGCCTCGCCGCCGATGATGCGGGTGAGGCCGATGATTACGGAAATCGGCACCGTGTAGAGCAGTACGATAAATACGCCGTACATAAAGGCTTTGAAGCGGCCTGCGTGCACGTTTTCGGAGCCCTTCAGGAAGAAGGACACCGTCATGGGAACCATGGGGAAGACGCAGGGGGTAAGCAGCATTGCAAAGCCCCAGAGTATGGCTTCCAATATAAGGCCCCAGATGCTGCCGGCGCTTTCTTCGTCGTCCGGCTCGCCTATCGTGGTGGAGTGGGCGAGGGCGTCTTCGCCCGCGAGATCGAGGCTGAATTCCAGCTCCTCGGGCATTCCGCAGAAATTGTCGCGGTCCGAGCATCCCTGCCAGCGGATGACGCCGCTGACGCTTCCCTCGGCCCTCACCGTCTGGGTGAAGGTCTTTACACCGCGGAATACCTCTGCGGCGTCGGCATCCCCTTCGAGGGGGCTTTCGGCCACGGCGGGGGCGTCGTAAATAACCTCCAGCGGGTTGTACGGGTCTGAAGTGCCGTTGATGTGCATGCCGTCGGCCACGGTGGCGGTGAAGCTGATGCGGTACAGCCCGTCGCCCACGGCCTCCTGGCTCATCTGCCAGCGGGCCGATGCACCGTCGCCGGGCGTCTGTGCGAAAGCAAGTGCCCCGCCTAGAAGCAGGGCAACGAGTGCAAGAAGTTTACTTCGCATATGCTACGGAACGCGTTTCTCTGATTACCGTAATCTTTACCTGACCGGGATAGGTCATTTCGTCCTGGATTCGGCCTGCAATATCTCCGGAGAGGACTTCGGCCTCCTGGTCGCTTACTTCGGCCGCACCCACGATCACGCGGAGCTCGCGTCCGGCCTGGATGGCGTAGGCCTTGGTCACGCCGGGATAGGCTGCGGCAAGGTCTTCCATGCCCTTGAGACGCTTGATGTAGGATTCGATAACCTCACGGCGGGCACCGGGACGGGCACCGGAAATGGCGTCACCCACCA
>CAJOCS010000051.1 GCA_905233655.1 uncultured Bacteroidales bacterium
GAACTACATCAAGGAATGCCTCAAGGACAAGTACAAACTGCCCATTGAGGGTGTGTGCAAGCACGAATTCGTCTTCGACGGTCTCATCAATGACGGAGCCCACGACGACGTTCACGGCGCCACTACGCTGGATGTTGCAAAACGCCTGCTGGACTACGGTTTCCATGCCCCGACGATCTATTTCCCGCTTCTGTTCCACCAGGCCCTTATGATAGAGCCCACCGAAACGGAATCCAAGGAAACAATCGACGCCTTCATCGAGGTCATGAGGAAGATTGCCGACGAAGCGGCGGCCGACCCGGAGCTTCTCCACGGCGCCCCGCACAATACGCCAATCTCCAGACCGGATGAAACGACGGCGGCAAGAAACCCTGTTCTAAAGTATCAGGACGCCGTTTAAAATTTTTTCCGGCCGCGGGATGCAAGGTTTTCCCGCGGCCGGATTTATATTGTGTATGCGAATAAAAACTGTAATACTCATTCTGTCCTCTGTCCTTCTTGCGGCCTGTTCCAAGATGGAAGACGGCGCATTCCGTGACGACGCCTCGTATGCCTACCCGGCGGACGAGACCGAAGAGCCTCAGGGCCGTGTCCTGGAGGAAAGCTTCATAGAAACCGGAACGCTCGCCATCGGCCCTGAAGGGAAGCGCGCCCTTTCGGTGGAAAAACAACTGTTTCTGGTGTACAATTTGGAATCCATAAAAAAGATTCCGAATGGCACAGCCGTGGTTGCAGAGTACTCCTTTGTGATAGGGGTGCCCGTATCGGCAGGCTTTGACGACGTTGTCTACATCAGAACGATCGAGCAGCTCTCAGCCGACGAACCGGGTTGGGCCGACGGCATGGTTTCGTCAGATCCCGTGGATATCGTCGCCGACGCTTTCACATCGGCCTCGTCAGGTTATCTGAACATCCATTACCGCTGCCCCATGTCCGGCACGCTGCAGCACGAATTCCGCCTCCAGAGGGGGAGCGGCGACACTGAGTATTACTTTATCCACGACAGCAAAAACGACGACGGTACCATTCTGCAGGACGGAATTTGCACATTCTCCCTGCCCGGCACCCTTGTCGACGGAGCAAAGATACAAATCCATTACCTTTCACTTTCAAACACTTCAGAAACGTTCACAATTGAATATAGCGACTGGAAATAGCCTCTCCGAAACAGAACTCGTAAGCGGGGTAATCGAGAGGGATCAGAACGCGATGAGGGTACTCTACAGCAGGTATGCAGGGTACCTGACTGGCGTTTGCAGCCGCTATATAGCCGACGACTCGGCTGTCAAGGACATCCTCCAGGATTCTTTCATCAAGATTTTCCACAAGGCGGAAGAATTCGAATACCGGGGGGAGGGCTCCCTGAAGGCATGGATGACAAGGATAGTGGTGAACGATTCCCTGAAGCAGCTCAGGAAGAAAAAGAACCTTCCTCTGCCTCCGACGCTCGCCAATGAGGCCGATGTCGCCGACGAGCCCTGGGAATACACGAAAGTGCCAGTAAATGAGCTCCACGGCATGATCCGGAGGCTTCCGGACGGATACAGGACGGTTTTCAACCTATATGCGTTCGAGAACAAGAGCCACAGGGAGATTGCTCAGTTGCTGGGAATAAAGGAAGACAGTTCGGCCAGCCAGCTGCACCACGCAAGGGCGCTGCTGAGCAGGTGGATAAAGGAATATATTCATACGCACAACGATGAGTGAACTCTGGAAAAAGAAACTGCAGGAGGAATTTGAATCCTTCACCGTCCCCGAGCCGGAAGGACTCTGGGAGGGAATAAGCGAAGCCATGGGCAAGGAAGAACGCCGCAAACGCATTCTTCCCATCTGGTGGTGGTCGGGCGGAATAGCCGCCGCGGCGGCAGCCGTGGCCGCACTTTTCATAGTATTCCGCGGCCCGGCATCCACTCTGAGTTCCGGAAGCGGAGACCAGATTGCGCTGGTGGACACTCCGACTGTGACCATACCCGACGACAGCATCACCGGTACATCCTCCAGCTCAAGCTCAGACACGTTTGATTCCAATGTATTCGTTCCTTCCAGCGTTCCTTCACATCACAGTGTTCAAACAACAGTCATTGAAGAATTTGAAGAGGCAGAGTCTGCCGTAGAAGAGCCGGAGTCACAACCCGTTCAGGATACTTCGGGGACTCCGGAAACAGAAGTGCCCGGGGTAGATGAGACGGTAGTGGCAGAGGTGCCGGCCGAAGCCGAACAAGCGCTTGATACGCCCTCCGGGAGCACCGGAGTCTCTTCAGAACCGGCGGTAATTGACTTCGGTAATTTTAATGATGAACCCGCCGGTACAAAACGCAGCAGGCAGAGAGGCATTACCATCGGCCTTTATAGCGGCGGTGTGAATACAGCCCGCACGGAATCCTACGGTTACGGCCTTGTACAGAGCCAGAGGGTGATTACGAGGGCGGCGGCTCCCGCCACCGGCTCCGGGGATATGGGCATGTTCATCCGGATGATGGCGGCGAACAAGCCTTCCACCTTCCATGCCCAGCACGACGTTCCGGCAAGGCTGGGGACCAGCCTGTCGGCCCAGCTGACACCCGTGCTGTCCCTTTCCACGGGAATAAATCATACCTGGCTGAACAGTACGTTCACCGAAGAATCGGGGGCCAGCTCCACAAATATTAGCCAAAGCCTGAAATATATCGGGGTTCCTCTGCAGCTTGGCGTAAGAATTCCCCGTTTGAGAAAATTCAACCTGTATGTATCGGCCGGCCCCATGCTCGAATACTGCTATGCGTCGGACGCCGTAAGCACGTCCTGGTTCGGAAGCACCAAGGCTCCCGAGGAGTATTCAAATCCCGGCAAGGGCAGCTGGATATGGTCGGCAGGGCTCAACGCAGGTGCCGAATACAGGCCATGGAAACATCTGGGACTGTATTTTGAGCCCGGAGTGGAATACCATTTCGTGCGTGAGAGTTCCCCGGAGAGCGCCTACACGGCTAAACCTTTGAATTACTCCTTCAGCTTCGGCCTCCGCTTCCACATCAACGACTAGTCGGAACCGATGTAGGAGGATATCTCCTGAAGAAGGGAAGACTGGGGAAGGGAAGCGTCCAGAACGAGGACAGGTTTTGAGTAGCGCCTTGCCTTGCGGCTTATTTCAAGGGGATTGAATCCGGGGGAAAGTAGCATGAGACCCGCAATCTTGCCGGTGTTTTCAAAAGCGAAAGTGGAAGCTGTGAGGCAGCCGTGCGCCTCGCCCAGCAGATAGACTTTCCGCCGGTTCACGAAACGCAGCTCACGTATACCGTCGACAATGGCCAGCAGCTCCTTCTGGCGGGCTTTTTCGCCATCCGAAAGGTCGTAGCAGTAGGCGACGTAGCCAAGGGCGGCAAGTTCCCGGCACCAGACGGCGCCGTGCTCCTCGCTCTGGCAATAAATCACGGCCGGAGCATCCTCGGTGAGGGTTTCAAGCCTGTAAACACGGCCTTCTATTTTCTGGGATTTCACATAGAAGCCCATATCCTCGCTAATTACCTTAACCTTTGCGAGGGGAGCCTTCTCCGTATCACGCGGGCCGAGGCTCTTTACGAAGAAATACACTCCGCCGGCAAGCAGCGCCACCGCCACGGCTATACCCAGGGTAATGCCAACGCGCGCCACAATTGAAACTCCGACTTTTTCCAGAAACTTGTTCATTGTCCAAAGTATTTGCGCAAAAGTACATAAAAAAATCGTATTTTTGTATAATTATGGATATGGGAACCAACAATGCAGTCCTGGAACTGACTCCGATTGCTTTCTACAGGGGGCAGTTCGGGAGCAAATTCGGGATTCCTCGTCAGAGCTCGCTTGCAACGGGACTCAGGGGCGTAGTGGAATTCTGTCCCCAGTTCCGTAATCCCGACGCCGTAAAAGGTCTGGAGGGTTTTGGAAGAGTGTGGCTGATATGGGGGTTCTCTGAAAATGTGGCTGCAGAGAAACACCCGACAGTACGCCCGCCATTGTTAGGCGGCAACGAACGCATGGGCGTATGGGCCACGCGCTCGCCGTTCCGTCCCAACAACCTCGGACTGTCGTCAGTACGCATTGCCCGCATTGACTGGGAAACGCCTGCTATTGAAGTGCTGGGGGCTGACCTGATGGACGGCACGCCCATCTACGACATCAAACCCTACCTATCCTACGTCGACAGCCATCCCGAGGCGCGTGGCGGATTCACCGACCAGCGGCAGTGGCAACGGCTGGAAGTGGTGATGCCAGCAGAAATGGCAAACGACTTCACCGCCGCCGACCTCGACGTGCTGCGCCAGACGCTGGCCCTCGACCCCCGCCCTCACTATCATGACGACGCCACCCGCCAGTACGGCATGCCCTTCATGGGCTACGACATCCGTTTCCACGTCAGCAACGGCGTCCTGACAGTTGACGGCTGGAAATAAAAAATGGGTATGCTACTGCCCATATTCAGTAGCATACCCATTGACTGTGATTTCAGCCTATCTGGTCGAGGGCTTGGCGGAGGTCGGCGAGGATGTCTTCAGCGTCCTCGATGCCTACGGAGAGACGGATGAGGTCGGGGGCTACACCGGCTTCGCGCAGTTGCTCATCGCTGAGCTGGCGATGAGTGTGACTAGCGGGGTGCAGCACGCAGGTGCGGGCATCGGCCACATGGGTAACGATGGCGATCATCTTCAGCGAATCCATAAACTTGACAGCAGTCTGGCGGTCGCCCTTCAGTCCGAAGGCCAGCACGCCGCACGAGCCGTTAGGCAGGTACTTCTGCGCCAAGGCGTGACACTCGTCGGTGGATAGTCCGCTGTAGTGTACCCATGCCACGCGGTCGTCCTGACTGAGGAACTCTGCCACACGCTGGGCATTCTCACAGTGACGGGCCATGCGCAGGTGCAGGGTTTCCAGTCCGAGGTTCAGCAGGAAAGCGTTCTGCGGCGAGGGAATGCTGCCGAGGTCGCGCATCAGCTGAGCCACGAGTTTCGTCATAAAGGCCATCTTGCCAAACTTCTTCGTATAGGTCAGTCCGTGATACGACTCGTCGGGTGTGCAGAGCCCGGGGAACTTGGCCTCTCCCTTGCCCCCTTCTGAAGGAAGGGGAGCATTGCCGTCGATGTGGGTACAGGTCTCCCAGTCGAAGTTGCCGCTGTCAACGACGCAACCGCCTACCTGCGTGGCATGACCGTCCATATACTTGGTGGTAGAGTGCGTCACGATGTCGGCACCCCACTCAAAGGGACGGCAGTTGATAGGCGTCGGGAACGTGTTGTCGACGATGAGGGGAACACCATGCTTGTGTGCGATGCGTGCAAACTTCTCGATGTCCAGGATTTTGCAGCCAGGGTTAGAGATGGTCTCGCCGAACAGCGCCTTAGTATTGGGACGGAAGGCGGCAGAAATCTCCTCCTCGGTAGCCTCCTGAGAGACGAAAGTACACTCAATACCCAGTTTCTTCAACGTCACGCCAAAGAGATTGTATGTACCACCATATATCTCATTAGAGGTCACGAAGTGGTCGCCAGCCTCACAGATGTTGAAGATGGCGTAGAAGTTGGCAGCCTGTCCGCTGGAGGTGAGCATAGCGCCCACGCCACCTTCAAGTGCCGCAATCTTACGTGCAACGGCATCGTTGGTGGGGTTCTGCAGACGGGTGTAGAAATAGCCTTCCTTCTTCAGGTCAAAGAGGTCTGCCATCTCCTCGGTGTTGTCATACTTGAAAGTCGTGCTCTGCACGATGGGGAGCACACGGGGTTCACCATTTTTAGGTTCCCAGCCAGCCTGTACACAAAGAGTAGCAGGCTTCAGTTTCTTTTCCATCATAAATTATCAATTTTCAATTATCAATTTTCAATTAGCGAATGCGCAACTTAGCGAATGCGCAACTTAGCGAATGCGCCAGAATACGCCGATGGTTCCATAGATGGGATACAGCGTCTGCTCTACAGTCTTGAAGTCGCCGGGGAAGATGCCGGTCAGTCCCCAGTTGAGATCGGCAGAAACGCCAAAGCGGCACGACAGTTGCCAGTCAACACCGGCAGCAACACCGAATTGGAACGTACGCATGTCGTCGTCGAATTCGTAAGTGGCCCACTCTCCCTCCTTGTCACCCATGATAATCTTCGGTCCGGTGGGGTCGCCCTCACGCAGATAACCGTCAGAGGCAATGCCGCTGAACTCCTTGGAAACCAACATAGAAAGGTAGGGGCCGGCTTTCAGCTGTACCTTGTTACTCAGCTTATACGTACCCTGAATGGGCAATGTCAGCATCCACTCTTTCACCTTCTGTTGAACCTTACCAGTAAAGAGACCGTTGAGTCGACTTTCACCTTTGACCACCTCCATGTGGTAGCCTTTGGTGGTGACATCGCCATCCATGCCTTTGTTCTCGAAATGCAATCCCGTCAGCAAGCCCCATTTAGCATCAAACGGCAACTGGGCATCAATGCCAATCATAAACGACGGCGTTAATCTGTAGGCATCGATGCTGCGGATGGTGGCAGGCAGTCCGATGGGCGCAGTACCGCCGATGTTATAGCCCACACGGGCTTTCAGTTGGAGACTGTCTAACAGGCTATTGCCAGCCACGGCGGGAGTCGCTGACAGCGTCATCAGCAATGCTGCTGACACAAAAACATATATTCTTTTATAATTCATAATTATCAATTTTCAATTATCAATTATCCTACGAGCTTTGCTCGCTTATACCTTTAGGTGTAAGAATTAGCGAATGCGCAACTTAGCGAACGCGCCATTACTCTTTTTCAAACGACACTTCTACCTCGTCAACGTAGAGGACACT
>CAJOCS010000052.1 GCA_905233655.1 uncultured Bacteroidales bacterium
ACCATCGCCGATGGTACTGACCCACCAGTTGGGAGAGTAGGTAGCTGCCGTTTTTCGACATCCGGACGTTCAATCAAACGAGCGCCCGGATGTTTTTTTTGTTCGTCCGTGCGCCCAAGGCGCCTGGGCGCTGTTATGCCACATATGACCGCCATGGTCCTTATCTTCTGTTGCCGCCTCGGACAACAGAATGCGCGGAAAGCCATTTTCACACCTGAGGCGGCAAAAAACAAATCATTGGTGCATGAGTGCGGCTGCCGCGAGGAAGGCCCTTCGGTCGAGCCTCCCGCAGCGGCGAGCCGAGCCGCCGGAGGTCCTCTATTCCGGCGGCGGCACCATTGCCGCGTTTACATACAGAATGCACAGAATGACGATTTCTTGTAAACGCGGCCACGTTTTTATGCATTTTGGCCTTTTCCCTTGCCGCGTTTACAGAAAAACAGCCTTGAATGCGTTCCAGTTGTAAACGTGGCAACACCCTTGGACCTGGTCCACCCTCTATTGGGCCGAGGTCACCATCATCTCTGGACCAGGTTTACTTTTAGCCCCTGAACCTGGTCCGCAGACAATGGCCTCCAGGCCTCTGTGTGGCACTATCGCTGGACCAGGTCCGGCACATAAAATTCAATCTCGTCCTAAAACCTCCTGGACCTGGTCCACCCGCCCGGATGGTTTTTTTTGTTCGTCCGTGTGCCCAAGGCGCCAGCAGGCGCCCGGCCGGGCCGTGACTTTTTGCCTGCAAAAAGTTGGAAAGGCGAAAAGGCCGCAGGGGGTATTTATGGGGGCGGCGCCCCCAGCAAACCGGGAGGGGAGGGCGCTCCGCAGGCAGTTAAAAGGCCGATGCCTGCGTCGCGCGTCTCCCCCTCCCGTCGCCTCTCCGCCTTTCCGGCAATGCCCTCATGCCGCACCCCCTCCCGTCGCTTGCAGTTGCGCAAGAATTTTTTCGATTGTACGAAATAATCCGTACCTTTGAAGGATATGAGTAAAAAGGCGGACAGTACGGCTATCTGGAATGAAGCGGCGGTCACGGGATTGTTCCTGGGAGCGCTGAGTGTCGTGTGCCTTCTGGGGAAGGAAGCGGCGGCTCTAAGCGGCATTGCCCTCCTGGTGCAGGGCTCGGCAATCGTGCTGTGGATGGTTGAGTTCCTGGGCTGTATTCTCATCATGAAGAACCGCATGCTGGGCTTCAGGGAGCGTTTCGAGGGCGTGAAGATGGAGGATACCCACAGGATGGGACGCCGTTCGGCACTGTTGTCGGGATTGATTCTGGCATCGGCCCAGGCGCTCATCATAATGAAGGCGCCGCAGGAGACCATGGACGGGCTTCTTGCCGATGTATCCGGCGCCATGAACTTCACTCAGGCCCAGAAGGAGGAGATGGAGGGGATGATGGATTCCCTTCCGATTTATACTTTCATTTTCCAGTGGATTTACTGCTTCCTTTACGGCTGCGTGCTTTCGAGCATTCTTAGCCGTTATATTTTCCTGCAGTCCCTTTTCGGCCCGGGAAAGCCCGGCGGGTGGGACAGCCCCGGCAAGCAGGACAATTCCGATGAACCAGACATTCAATAGGCGCTTATGGACCTTTCAATCATAATACCCCTCTACAACGAGGCCGAGTCGCTTCCGGAACTCCGGGAGTGGATAGATAAAGTGATGACTCAGAACTCTTTGAGCTATGAGCTTATCTTCGTGGACGATGGTTCCGACGATGGCTCCTGGGACGTTGTCAAAAGCCTTGCGGCCCCCAATGTGAAGGCCGTGCGCTTCCGCCGGAATTACGGCAAATCGGCCGCCCTTTACGAGGGTTTTGCGCTGGCCGAAGGGGAGATTGTGGTAACCATGGACGCCGACCTGCAGGACTCTCCGGAAGAGGTTCCGGAGATGGTGCGGATGATTCGTGAAGAGGGCTACGATCTGGTATCGGGCTGGAAGCAGAAGCGCAAGGACAATCCGCTCACAAAGAACCTTCCCTCAAAGCTTTACAACTGGACTGCACGTAAGGTTACGGGCATCCGGCTGCACGATATGAACTGTGGTCTGAAGGCCTACAGGAACGAGGTGGTGAAGAACATAGAGGTCTATGGCGAGATGCACCGCTACATCCCGTATCTGGCGAAAAACGCCGGATTCACCAGGATAGGGGAGAAGCCCGTACATCATCAGAAGCGCAAGTACGGTGTGTCTAAATTCGGCGTTTCTCGCTTTGTGAATGGCCTTCTGGACCTTATGAGCCTGTGGTTCCTGTCCCGCTTCGGGGGCAAGCCCATGCACTTTTTCGGTACCAGCGGCATTCTGATGTTCCTAATCGGCTTTGTGATGACGGTGTGGATTATTGTGGCGAAGCTTGTGAACCAGGCCCACGGTCTCAGGTACAGGGCCGTCACCGACCAGCCCCTTTTCTACCTGGCCCTTCTTTGCGTGGTCCTGGGCGTAATGCTCTTCCTTGCCGGCTTCATCGGCGAGATGATTTCCCGCAGCGCCCCCGGCAGGAATAACTACCAGATAAGCGATAGAATATGAAAAGAGTAGTAATTGCCTCAGTGTTGCTTGCAGGATGCCTCTGTGCCTGCAATTCATCCGACGATAACGGCGTGAAGAACCCGATTCAGATGTCTTCTCCGCAGCCGAAGGAGCAGATTACCAAGGTGAACCTCACGAATGCGGAGGCCGCCATGGTGAATGCCGGTAATGAACTCACATTCAGGATTCTGCCCCTTCTCAGGGAAGGCAATAAAAGTCTGCTTTTCTCTCCGCTCAGCCTTCAGTACGCACTTGGAATGACGGCGAACGGTGCCTCCGGTGAAACTCTCTCAGAGATTACCGATGCGCTTGGCTTCGGCGACGATCTGGATGCCCTCAATTCCCTTTGCAACAAGCTGCTGATGCAGCTTCCGGCGGTGGACCTCGGAGTGAAACTCAGACTGGTTGACGCCATTCTGGTGAGCGACCAGTATCCTCTTCTGCCGTCGTTCAAGGAAAAGGTGGAGAGCACCTACTACGCCGCCGTGGAGAATGCCTCCTTTGCCGATCCCGCCACCGTTGCGGCCCGCATAAACGACTGGTCGAAACGCAACACCGGCGGTCTCATAGACAGGATGCTGGAGCCCCAGGACATTTCTCCGGACGACATCGCTTTCCTTATGAACGCCCTGTACTTCAAAGCCCCCTGGATGAAGGAAGGAAACGAGCCTCTGTTCAAGGAGGAATCTACCCGCAATCAGGCTTTCTATGCGGGTGGATGCGACGTCATCGAGGTCCCTACCATGCACACTTCAAGGCGGCTGAATTATGCCGATTTCGGCAATTTCCGCGTTCTCGAGATCCCTTACGCCAACGGAAGTTTCGCAATGTACATTCTGCTGCCGGAAGGGGAGTATGTGGGCGATTTGCCGGACAATGTGCCCGAAAAGTACACCTTCGACTGCCTTATGAGGGATTTCACCAAGCTTGACTGGCAGTCTATCCGTTCAAGTCTAAAGGAATGTGATATAGAGCTCAGCCTTCCCAAATTCGAGACCTCCAGCAGTTTCCGTCTCAACGAGGCCCTCGGAAGGCTCGGCATGCAGCGCGCATTCACTCCCGACGCGCAGTTCGACCGCATGTTCCAGGACCCCAACCTGGAGGCGTACATAGATTACGTTATCCAGAAAGCCCGTATTTCCGTGGCCGAGTGGGGTACTGAAGCCGCCGCCGTGACGGTTGTCGCAATGGCCAAGAATACCGCATTCCCGGGAGAGTCTCCCGTAGAGTTCATCTGTGATCATCCCTTCGCCTACCTCATTGCCGAAAAGGGCTCCGGTGCCATACTCTTCGCCGGTGCCTACTTTGGAAAATAGTTTTTTAAACGCATATCCTGCGGCGTGATGTCAAGTTCGGCATTGCGCCGCAGGCCTTTTTTTGAGCGTGAACCGGATTTACAGGAAAAATTGTTATCTTTGCAGACTGTAACAAAAACACTATACGTATGATCAATATTCAGTTTCCCGACGGAAGCGCAAGACAGTACGAGGCCGGTGTGACCGCTTACGAAGTGGCCATGTCAATCAGCCCCCGCCTTGCCGCCGACGTCCTGGCGGCCCGTATCAAGCTGCCCGGTGAAAACGAGACCTCCAAGGGCGTAATCTACGACCTTGACCGCCCTATCAATGAGGATGTCAGGCTCTGGCTCCTCAAGTGGGACGACGACGATGCCAAGCGCGTTTTCTGGCACTCTTCCTCGCACCTTATGGCCGAAGCCCTGGAAGCCCTCTTCCCCGGCGTGAAATTCGGTATCGGCCCCGCCATCGAGAACGGTTTCTATTACGATGTGGATATGAACGGCCGTCCTCTTACTGATGCCGATTTCGCCGCCATCGAGAAGAAGATGCTGGAGCTCGCCCGCGAGAAGCAGGCTTTCGTCCGCAAGGATGTCTCCAAGGCCGATGCAATGGCATATTTCACCGAAAAGGGAGACCAGTACAAGCAGGAACTCATCTCCGAGCTCGAAGACGGAACCATCACATACTATACCAACGGAGCTTTCACCGACCTCTGCCGCGGACCCCATCTGCGCAATACCGAGGTCATCAAGGCCGTGAAGGTGCTCTCGCTCGCCGGTGCATACTGGAGGGGCGACGAGAAGCGTCAGCAGCTCACCCGTATCTATGGCATCACCTTCCCCAAGAAGAGCATGCTGGACGAGTATCTGCTGCTCCTCGAGGAGGCCAAGAAGAGGGATCACCGCAAGATAGGCAAGGAAATGGAGCTCTTCACCTTCTCCCAGAGGGTGGGCCCCGGCCTGCCTCTGTGGCTGCCCCGCGGCGCCGCTCTGCGCTATACCCTTGAGAATTTCCTCCGGAAGAAGCAGGCCGAGTACGGCTACCTTCCCGTGGTGACTCCCCATATAGGCGGAAAGCAGCTCTATGTGACTTCCGGCCACTATGCAAAATACGGCAAGGACTCGTTCCAGCCCATTCATACCCCGCAGGAAGGCGAGGAATTCATGCTCAAACCCATGAACTGCCCCCATCACTGCGAGATTTACCGCAGCGCTCCCCGCAGCTACCGCGACCTGCCCCTGAGGCTGGCCGAGTTCGGCACCGTGTACCGCTACGAGCAGTCCGGTGAGCTGCACGGACTTACCCGCGTCCGCGGATTCACCCAGGACGACGCCCACCTGTTCTGCCGCCAGGATCAGATCCAGGAGGAATTCGAGAAGGTCATCGACCTCATTCTCTATGTGTTCAAGACCCTGCACTTCGACAAATACACCGCACAGGTGAGCCTGCGCGACCCCAACAACCCGGACAAGTACATCGGCTCCCAGGAGAACTGGGACAAGGCCGAGAAGGGCATCATCGACGCTGCGAAGCACAAGGGTCTTCCCTATGTGGTCGAGACCGGCGAGGCCGCTTTCTACGGCCCCAAGCTGGACTTCATGGTGAAGGACGCCATCGGCCGCAGCTGGCAGCTCGGTACCATTCAGGTAGACTACAACCTGCCCGAACGCTTCGAACTCGAGTATGTCGACAGCGACGGTTCCCGCAAGCGCCCCGTGATGATTCACCGCGCACCCTTCGGTTCGCTCGAGCGTTTCGTGGCCGTTCTGCTGGAGCACACAGCCGGTCATCTGCCCCTGTGGCTGCATCCCGACCAGGTGAAAGTGCTGCCCGTGAGTGAAAAATATGCAGATTATGCGAAAAAAGTTGTAAATCTGCTAAATAATTCCGAAATTCGCGCCTCTATTGACGATCGTAACGAAACTCTGGGAAAGCGCATCCGCGAAACTTCCCTCATGAGAATCCCGCTGCTTGTCATCGTCGGTGAAAAAGAGCAGGCGGAAAATACGGTGTCAGTGCGCCGTGGAACCGAGGACCAGGGTTCCATGAGCGTGCCTGCCTTTGTGGATTATGTCCGCAAGGCGGTAGAAGAAGAACTGGCCCAGAATGTTTAACTTTTAAAGGAGCAAAGCTATCGCAACGCCTTACAGACCGAAGCCCTCGGGCCTCAAGAAAAAAACCAACCGCCTGCAGGCAGGTCCCAAGCAGGACGAAAACGCCCTGAGGATTAACCGTGAAATCACGGCCCCGCAGGTCCGCCTGGTTGGAGACAATGTCCCTGAACAGGGAATCTATCCTCTCTCCAAGGCTCTCGCCATGGCCCAGGAACTTGAGTTGGATCTGGTTGAGATCAGCGCCAAGGCAGAACCGCCAGTATGCAAGATTCTGGACTACCAGAAGTACTTGTACCAGCAGCGCAAACGCGCCAAGGAAATGAAGGCCAACGCTGCCAAGATTGTCATCAAGGAAATCCGCTTCGGCCCCAACACGGACGAGCACGACTTCCAGTTCAAGCTCAAGCACGCTCAGGAGTTCCTGCAGGAGGGCTCGAAGGTCAAGGCCTCCATCTTCTTCCGCGGACGCTCCATCCAGTTTGCCGAGCAGGGAGAGAAACAGCTTCTGCGCTTCGCCGTGGAGCTCGAAGAGTTCGGCCGTCCGGAGAACATGCCCGTGCTGGAAGGAAAGAGGATGACCATGATGATTGCTCCTGTCAAGAAAAAATAAGCCGATGTTATCGGTGATAATGTATAACTAATTATTTAAACAATGGCAAAGCTTAAAACCAACTCCGGTGCCAAAAAGCGCTTTACGCTTACCGGATCGGGAAAGATCAAGAGGAAGCACGCTTACCACAGCCACATCCTCACCAAGAAGACCAAGAAACCACTTCGCCATCCTCTCCGGAGACGACGTCAAGCGTGTAAACGAACTTCTTGTCCGCTAAATTATTGTTGAACTGGAACGCAGTCGGAAGAGCTTCAGCATGAAGCCACTGCCTCCAAAAATTAAAAAAAATTATGCCTAGATCAGTTAATTCTGTAGCCTCAAGGGCTCGCCGCAAGAAGATTCTCTCCAGAACCCGCGGTAATTTCCTCTCCAGGAAGAACGTCTGGACGGTAGCAAAGAACACCTACGAAAAAGGTCTCACCTATGCCTACCGCGACAGAAAGGCCAAGAAACGTGAATTCCGCGCCCTGTGGATCCAGCGTATCAACGCCGCCTCCCGTCAGTACGGTCTCAGCTATTCCCAGCTTATGGGCCGCCTGGCAAAGCAGAACATCTCCCTCAACCGGAAAGTTCTCGCAGACCTCGCTATGAACAATCCTCGCGCATTCGAGGCAATTGTAAACTCTGTAAAGTAGTTCTTTGAAAATACAGTGAGCTGGAAGGAATTCATATCCAACAAGTGGGTCAAGTTTGGCTTTTGGGCCCTTCTGTATCTGCTTTGGGTAATCTGGCTCGGAAACTGGTGGTGGATTCTCGGCCTTGGCGTCATCTTCGACCTCTTCATCACGAAGAAAGTGAAGTGGCTGTTCTGGAAGAAAGAATACAAGGAAGGGGAAAAGCACAATGTGTGGCTGGACTGGCTTGACGCCATCATCTTCGCCGTCATCGTGGTAACGTTCATCAACATTTTCTTTTTCCAGGCTTTCAAGATTCCTTCCTCGTCCATGGAAAGCACGCTCTACACAGGCGACCACCTGTTCGTGAGCAAGCTCGCATACGGGCCCCGCATTCCGCAGACTCCGCTTACCATTCCCTTCACGCACAACACGGCGTTCGGAAAAGAGTCCTATTCCACTCTCATCCAGAACCGTTACCGTCGCCTCAGGGGCTTCGGCCATGTGAAGAGGGGAGACATCGTGGTGTTCGGCTTCCCCAATGGCGACACAGTCCTCCGCCGTCGTCCGGCCGATGACTATTACGCCTGGGTACGCGCTGCAGGACGTGAATACACCGTGAGCCATTTCGGCCCCGTGATTGTACGTCCCACAGACAAGAAAGACCACTATGTGAAGCGCTGCGTAGCCCTTCCCGGCGACACCCTCGAGGTTCGCGACGGAATGGTGTGGGTGAACGGTGAGATGGAAACCCCGTCGGCCGGCCTTCAGCTGACCTACAGTGTTGTCACCAACGGTTCCCGTATCAACGACAGGGTGCTCGAAAAAATGGGTGTAAACCTCTCGGAGCTGGTATTCGACCCCAGGCTTCCCGGCTATCCCCGGATGCCTCTTACAGGGCCGATGCTGAACGAAATCAGCGCCCTTCCCGGAGTGATGGAAGTGACTCCCAACCTGGAGCATTTCCCTCAGAGCGGCCAGGAGCTTGAGATTTTCCCGTTCACCGCTTCGAGCCGCTGGACCCGCGATTATTTCGGCCCGCTGTGGATTCCCTCAAAGGGTGCCACGGTGCAGCTTACGGAGGAAATCCTCCCGCTGTACAGCCGTATAATCCGCGACTACGAGCACAACACTCTCGACGTGAGGGCCGACGGCATCTACCTCAACGGCAGCCTCGCCACCGAGTACACTTTCCAGCAGGACTACTACTTCATGATGGGAGACAACCGTCACAACTCCCTGGACTCCCGCTACTGGGGGTTCGTCCCCGAGGACCACATTGTGGGCAAGCCCGCAATCATCTGGCTCTCAACGGACAGGAGCAAGAGTTTCCCGTCGAGCATTCGCTGGCGCCGCTTCCTCGGAATGCCGGGCCGCAAGTAAAAAAAGAAACAAATAAAAATGTCAAAGGTTTGTCAGATAACCGGAAGGAAGAGAATGATTGGCAACAACGTTGCCCATTCCAAACTGCGCACCAAGCGCGACTTCGCCCTCAACCTCAAGACCAAGCGTTTCTGGTCTGAGACCGAGCAGCGTTTCATCACCCTTAAGGTGACCACCAAGGGTATGCGTATCATCGAGAAGAACGGTCTCGACGCAACTCTCAGAGATGCCCAGAAGAAGGGCTATGTGAACCTCGTCTAACCCTATAATCCTGAACAATTATGGCAAAGAAAGCTAAAGGAAACAGGGTGCAGGTCATCCTGGAGTGCACAGAGCAGAAGGCAAGTGGTGTTCCCGGCATGTCCCGTTACATCACCACCAAGAACAAGAAGAACACCCCCGACCGTCTGGAGCGTATGAAATACAATCCCTACCTCAAGAAGGTCACTCTTCACAAGGAAGTTAAATAATCTTTAACCAGTTTGAACTATGGCAAAGAAAGCTGTTGCAACCTTCGATGCAAAAGCCGGTGCAAAGCACATGGTGAAGGTCATCCGCATGGAGAAATCCCCCAAGACCGGCGCCTACGTCTTCGTAGAGCAGCTGGTTGAAGAAGGAAAGGAAAAGGAATTCTTCGCAAAGAAGTAAGTTTTTTCCAGCATGAAAGAGTGCCGTCCTTGCAAAAGGACGGCATTTTGTGTATATTTGCATAATATGGGAATATTCGATAAAGGAGTAAAGAAGACCAATCTGAACTTTTTTCAGAGGCTGGGACGGGCCATTACCGGAAAGTCCCGGGTGGACGACGACGTGCTGGACGCTCTGGAGGAGGCTCTGCTTGGCTCCGACATGGGTGTCGAGACCACTCAGAAGATAATCGACAACATCCAGGACCGCGTGGAGAAAGACCGCTACGTGGACATGGACGAGCTCGTGATGCTCATCCGTGACGAGATTGGAAAGCTCGTTGCCGAGGACGAGAAGCCCGTGGTGCCCTTCGACTTCTCGAAGAAGCCCTATGTGATTCTGGTCGTGGGCGTGAACGGAGTGGGGAAGACCACCACCATCGGCAAGCTTGCGTCGATGCTCACCGCCCAGGGCAAGAAGGTGGTTCTCGGAGCTTCGGACACCTTCCGCGCCGCCGCCGTGGAGCAGCTCACCATCTGGGCCGAGCGCAGCGGCGCCACAATTGTGAAGCAGCCCATGGGCGCAGACCCCGCCGCCGTGGCCTTCGATACCGTCCAGAGCGCCGTCTCCAAGGGGGCCGACGTGGTGCTGATAGACACCGCCGGCCGTCTTCACAACAGGGTGGACCTTATGAACGAGCTCACCAAGATACGCAACGTCATCCGCCGTGTGGTGCCCGACGGTCCTCATGAGGTGCTGCTGGTCCTGGACGGCTCCACCGGCCAGAACGCCTTCATCCAGGCCCGCGAATTCTCCCGCGCCACCGACGTGACGGCCCTTGCTGTCACAAAGCTCGACGGCAGCGCCAAGGGCGGCGTGGTGGTGGGGATAGTGGACACTTTCCGCGTTCCGGTGAAATTCATCGGCATAGGGGAGGGTGTGGACGACCTGAAGGTTTTCGACGCGCGCGAATTCGTGAGTGCGCTTTTCAAAAAAGAAGATATAGAATAGACAGATATGAAACTCTCGTACAATTGGCTCAAGACTTATCTTGAATGTGACCTCACTGCAGAGCAGGTGGCCGAGGCGATGACCGCCATCGGCATCGAGGTGGATGCGCTTGAAATGCAGGAAGCGGTTCCCGGCGGCCTCGCAGGCGTCGTGGTGGCCGAAGTGCTTACCTGCATTCCCCATCCGGATTCGGACCACCTTCACATCACTACCGTCAACGACGGCACTCCGGAGCCTGTTACCGTGGTCTGCGGCGCTCCCAACGTGGCTGCTGGGCAGAAGGTGCTCTTCGCCCGCATCGGCACGGTGCTGCCCGGCGATTTCAAGATCAAGAAGTCCAAAATCCGCGGAGTGGAGTCCTTCGGTATGATTTGCGCCGAGGACGAGCTCGGTATCGGCACCTCCCATGAAGGAATAATGGTGCTCCCTGCCGACGCTCCCGTGGGTCTGAGCGCCAAGGAGTGGCTCCGTCTCGAGGACGAGGCCGTGATTGAGTACGAGATAACGGCAAACCGCATCGACGCCGCTTCGCACTGGGGCGTGGCGAGGGACCTTTACGGCTATCTCCGCTCCCGCGACCTTCCCTGTGCGCTGCACATGCCTTCTGTGGACGCTTTCCGCGACGGCGACGGCGAGGCCATTCCCGTTGAGGTTACGGCTCCCGACGGCGCGCCGCGCTACACCGGAATCACCATCCGCGGAGTCAAGGTGGGGCCTTCCCCGGAATGGCTCCAGAAGCGGCTCCTTTCGATAGGTCTCCGTCCCATCAACAACGTGGTTGACATCTCCAATTTCGTGCTCTTCGAGCTGGGCC
>CAJOCS010000053.1 GCA_905233655.1 uncultured Bacteroidales bacterium
GTCGTCGGTGGTAACGTCCACGGCAAAGGCGTGACGGCTCTCGATATGGCCCTTGGTGGTGTCGAAATGGGCATTCCCCGGAATTACGTTGCCTTCCTTCACCAGATAGGAGAAGAGCACGTTCTCGGCTGCGCGGCCCTGATGGGTGGGAATCACGTACTTCATCCCGAAGAGCCTCTTGATTACGGCTTCCAGTTTGTAGAAGGAAGTGGCTCCGGCATAGCTCTCGTCGCCGAGCATCATCTCGGCCCACTGGCGGTCACTCATCGCGCCCGTTCCGGAGTCGGTGAGCAGGTCTATGTATACCTGTTCGGCCTTGAGTTGAAATACATTGTAATGCGCCTCTTTGAGCCATTGCTCACGCTCCTCGCGCGAACTCTTCCTGATTGGCTCCACCATCTTGATCTTCCAAGACTCCGCAAAAGGTAATTCCATGTTTAGAAGTTGATTTTTTAGTGGTTAGTTGTTTTGTTTTTCGAATTCTCTGCGTCAAGCTGTTCGTATACGGAATTGTTGCTCTTGTATTCGGGGACAATCTGTTTCATCTTGCGTACGGTATCCATGTTATTGAAGCGCTTGGCAATCTCCACCAGCTCGTCAATATCCTTGCACACCTCGTCGTAGTCGTATTCACGGACCTGGGCGATACGTATCTTCTCGTGGAAAGTGGGCTTGGTACCTTCCAGCTCATTGAGCACCTCTTCGTAGAGCTTTTCGCCCTCACGCAGGCCAGTATACTTGATTTCCACGTTCTTGGCGCCGGAAAGCGCTATCATTCGCTTGGCGAGGTCGGAAATCTTCACGGGCTGGCCCATGTCGAACACGAAAATCTCACCGCCGTTGCCCTTGGTACCGGCCTCCAGGACCAGTTTGCAGGCCTCGGGAATAAGCATGAAGTAGCGTACTATGCGTTCGTCGGTAACTGTTACGGGACCGCCGCGCTTTATCTGCTCGCGGAACAGCGGAATCACGCTTCCGTTGGAACCGAGAACGTTGCCGAAACGGGTGGTCACGAACTGGGTGTAATCCGGCTTGTCCGGAAGACGCCTGTGCCCGCTTTCACGCATCTTGTCGAGGGCGTCGAACTTGAGCTTTCGGTCCAGGCTCTGCACATAAATCTCGCAGATTCGCTTGGAGCAGCCCATCACGTTCGTGGGATTCACGGCCTTGTCGGTGGAAACCATCACGAACTTCTTCACGCCGTATTTCACGCTCATGTCGGCAATAATCTTAGTGCCGTAGACATTGTTCATTACGGCCTCGCTGGGGTTGTCCTCCATCATGGGGACATGCTTGTAGGCGGCGGCGTGGAACACGTAGTCCGGGCGGAAGTAGCCGAAGATGTAGTCCATGCGGGTACGGCGGCTGATGCTTGCCACCACCACCTCACAGGGCACATCCGGGAAATCCTTCGCCATCATCAGGCGCATGTCGTGCTGGGGCGTCTCGGCCTGGTCGATGAGCATCATGCTCGCCGGCTTGAATCCGGCAATCTGCCTCACTATCTCCTTGCCGATGGAGCCTGCGGCGCCAGTGATGAGCACGCGTTTGCCGGTGAGCTGTTCGGCCACGGATTTCATGTCCACACGGATTTCCTGACGCGGGAGGAGGTCCTCCACGCTCACTTCCTTCATCTGGATTTCAGGGTCTCCGTCTTCCAGGATAATACCGTTCTTCACAGTCGCCTCAGTGGCTTCCTGAGTCATGAATATCTTGCAGCCGGCGTTGATGAGGATATCCTGGATCATCTGGTTCTGGCGGAATTCGTTCACCCTGAGCGGGCTCACCAAAACGCCCTGGATGCGTTCATTGTGTACTATTTCGGCAATGTTGTCCTGCAGAGTATACACCTTCACGCCCAGGAGTTTCATGTCCTTGATGCGGTGCTCGTGGGAAATGAAGCCGCAGAGCTCATATTTGACCGGCCGCTGGGAACGGATGTTCTTCGCAAGGCCAACGCCGCCGGTGAGGGCGCCGTAAATGAGTACTCGGAGAGCTTTGGCGTCGGTGTTTGCAGCGTCGAAAAGGAGTTTCACCACGATTCGAACCGCCCACATAATGAGTGTGGCGAGCAGGAAGGTCACCAGGGTGTTCACCCAAGAAAGGGCGCACAGAGGCTCGAAGCCCAAAGCCCTTGAAACCTCCGACACAAGCAGTGCAAGGCCGAGCGATACCAGATTCGCATAAGTGAGTTTCAGAAGGTCCACAAACGAACTGTAGCGGAGCACTCCGGAATAGGTGCGGAAGATGCGTGCACCCACCCAGCCCAACAGCGCATAGGAGAGAGCCGTGAGGAAGAGTGGAATATGATTGTTGACTGAAGCCTGAAAGCCGTTTGTGAGCCAATATGTAAATAGGGCCGAAAGGAATACAATAACTGTATCCGTCAACAATACGGCCCAGTACGGCAGCACTTTCTTGCTGAAATACCAGGACGATGCCTGCTTAACAATATTCTTCATTCTTACAAAACCCCACGGACAGAGTCGTGTTCTGTCCGAAGGGTTTTGCAAATATAGACATTATATTTGAACAAAGCAACTTGCCTACATACGGGCCTTCTGGTCGCTTCCGGCGGCGGTTCCGTTCACTATGTTTGTTCCGTCTGTAAGATATACTGTAATTATCTTTTTCATTGCCTGTGTGTGTTAGTCTAATAGTACACTACAAAGTGTACAACAAAAAATCTATTCTGCAAATCAAAAATGAAAATTTCCTGAAAAAATTTATCTTTGCACTATGGAAATTCTTGAAGTGAACTCTCTCTCCGCCACTTATACGGATGATCTGCTGGCACTTATGCACGTACTTGACCCGGACGTCGAGGTGAGCGCATCTACACTCGAGGAGGCCACCGCATGCCCTGACACCCACCTTTTCGCAGCAATAGAAGACGGTCACATCCTTGGCTGCGCCAGCCTTTGCATCACGCGTCATCCCCTCGGGGTAAAGGGTGGAATCGAGGATGTGGTGGTAAGCCCGGCGGCGCGCGGAAGGCACATCGGCCGGCAGCTTATGGAGCATATAATCGACTATGCCCGTAGGGAGCTGGCACCGGTTCAGCTGCACCTTACATCGCGTCCCGCGCGCGAAAAAGCCAACCTCCTTTATCAGGCGGTCGGCTTTCAGCGGTACGAGACCAATGTCTACAAAATGATTATCTCCCGATAAAGCCAGTCACCAGGCGGAGTTTCCGTCCGTCTACCCTCATCTCCATGGCGCCGCAGAAGGTGTTTATATCCAGAGTGAAAGGCTGGAGGATAACTTCATCGGCCCCACCGGCTTCTGCAAATATATCGTTTTGCTCAAATTCCTGCAACTGTTTTGTCGCTTAGTTGAAAAGAATTATATTTGTAGAACTGAGTTTCAACATAATGCATCATTTATGGTAGCAACCGGTTCTATTGTAATGATGGCGTTCTGCGCCCTCTTTGGAATTGCCGTTCCCCTTCTTCTGGCCTGGTGGATGGTGAGAAAATACCACGTCAAGTCCACCACCATACTCCTCGGCGCCGGGGTGTTCATCTTGTTCGCCCTTGTGCTGGAGTCTTTGATGCACCAAGTGGTGCTGAAAGGCCCCCACGGCGCATCAATTATGGGAAACGTATGGTACTATGCGCTTTACGGCGGGCTCGCCGCCGGCATTTTCGAGGAGACCGGCCGTTTCCTCGCCATGAAGTTTCTCCTGAAGAAGGAGCCGTCTGGCGCCGTGACGGGTGTGGCCTACGGAATCGGCCACGGAGGTGCGGAGATGCTGCTCATTTATGGCATTGCTATGATTTCCAACATCGCCCTCTCGGCCATGATCAATTCCGGCCAGGCGGACGCCCTCCTTGCATCGGCCCCTGCAGATGCTAAGGAGCAGGTCCTGGCTCAGTTCGCGCAGCTTCAGGCAGCCGGCGCCGGAACATATCTTTTCGGAGTATGGGAGCGTGTCTCGGCCATGATAATGCAGATAAGCCTTTCGCTGATTGTATGGACCGGAGTGCGCAAGGGCGGCAAATGGCTGTGGCTTTTCCCCGCCGCCATCCTGCTTCATTTCCTTGCCGATGCCTGCGTGGTAGTTCTCTCAAAGTCGGTGAGCACGCTTGCCACCGAAACCATCCTCTTCGCCGTCGCCGTTGCCTTCGGAGCCATGGGCTGGACGCTTTCCAGGAAACTGTGAGCCCCGCCGGGCCGCACGCCAGCTCGCGGGAAGCGGCTCCCTACTTTTTCGGCTCCATGTGGATGTTGATGTGCGACTCCCGGCCGAAGCATTCCCTGAAGCGCCGCTCCACTTCAGTGGTCTTTTCATGAGCCTCTTCCAGAGTCTGGCTTCCGTCCAGACGGATATGTACTTCCGCCGCGATGCGATTGCCGATTCGCCTTGTCCTGAGGTTGTGAGGGTCGCTTACACCGTCGACGCTCCTTATGATTTCCAGCATCCGTGCTTCGGTTTCGGCCGGAAGTGAGCTGTCGGTAAGCTCCCCGAAACTGGGCCCCAGCAGGTCCCAGGCCACTTTTACCAGCATCGCGCCCACCACTATGGAAGCCAGGGGGTCAAGCACGGTCCAGCGGTCGCCGAGAAGGATTGCGCCCCCGATGCCTACTGCGGCCCCGATGGAACTCAAAGCGTCGGACCTGTGGTGCCAGGCATTGGCCTCAAGCGCCGGTGAGCTCAGCTTTCGGCCTTTAAGCCGTGTGTACTGATACAGTATTTCCTTCGCGACAATTGAAAGCAGCGCCGCCCAGAGGGCCAGTTTTCCGGGGGCCGGGATATCCTCCCCCTGCAGCCAGTGCGCAAGTTTGGTGGCTCCGGACACCACAATGCCTATAGCTGCGCCCGCGAGCGCCAGGCCGATGAAAAGAGTCGCCAGCGTCTCGTACTTCCCATGACCGTAGTCGTGATCCTCGTCCTGCGGACGGGCCGACACCCTCACGAACACCAGCACTACGATATCGGTCACGAAATCCGACAGCGAATGCACGGCGTCTGAAATCATCGCAGCCGAATTGGCGGCGACTCCGGCCACCGCCTTCACGCAAACCAGAAGAAGGTTCACTACGCTTCCCACCAGGGTTACGTGGGCTATTTCCTTTTCACGACTCATACCCATTAATGGCGCTATTCCCGTTTTCAAAGCACAAATATAGCTGAAAATGACCGGAATTACACCACAAAGAACATTTGCTATTATTGTTTGATATGTTTATATTTGTGGCACAAAGATCTACAAGAAAACCACATGCCTATGAAAAAGATCCTTGCTCTCATTCTGGCGTTTTCCATTTTCCTTCCCCTTGCATATTCTCAGGATAACGAGCCCGTGAATGCCCTTCCGGAGAAGGGCGATGTCCGCATCGGCATAGGCTGGGGCTGGGCCTTCACCATGCGTTTTGAAGACCGCGCCAACTTCGGCCACACCAAGCCCATCTTGCCTTTACACGTCTATGGAGACTACACCTTCCTGACCTTTGCCGACGGGCGCGGCTCCCTCGCAGGCGGTGCAATGTTCGAGTTCACTCACTACCAGACCTGGTTCACACAGACCGTCAAGACCACCATTGACTGGACACAGGGAATCCTTGCCGCGACGGCGACGGTACGCTATAACTTCGGCCAGGATTTCGAGGTGTTCGGAAAGGGCTTTTTGGGCAGGACGCTGCAGCTTGGCTACGAAGAAACGTACTCCGACGAGTCATACGCCAGCATAGTCCCCCATACCAACGGCCCCGGGAATTCTCCCGCCAGTGGCCTGATAGTGGGTTTCGGCCATTTCACCAGCGAGCACATGTTCATCTCCATGCAGGCCGGCCTCGGGTGCTTCACCACTCTGGGCTTTGGTTTGAGCTACAAGTTCTAGCTACAGAGAAGCCAGCAGTATTTCCGTAATGTCCTTCTCCGAGAGAGGGGCATACGCCTTGTCGAGACCTTCGTTCACGGCAATGTGGTGCGCCATTTCGCTTATGCGTTCAGGGCCGATGCCTACTTCTCTCAGGTGCATCGGGATGCCTATGCTCTCGAAGAAGGCATAGGTCTCCGCAATGGCCTTTTCGGCGATTTCCTTTTCCAGGAGTTTAGGGTCTATGCCAAAGACGTTGATGCCGTACTTTACAAAGCGCGGGAGGGTCTTTTCGCTCAGTATGTGCTTCATCCAGCGGGGCGTTATTATGGCAAGGCCAACTCCGTGGGTGATGTCGTAGTAGCCGCTTAGAGCGTGCTCGATACCGTGCATCGGCCAGCCGGAATCGCTGTTTCCAAGCGACATAATGTTGTTGCACGCAAGGGTGCAGACGAACATCATTTCTGCGCGCGCCTTGTAGTCCTCGGGATTTTCCAGGCAGGCTTTTCCGTTTACCATAAGGCTCTTGATGCCCGCCTCGCAGAAACCGTCGTTCATCAGGGTGGCGTCCTCGCAGAAGTACTGCTCGAGGATGTGGTTCATGGCATCGGCAATACCTGCGGCGGTCTGGTTCCTGGGGACGCTGAAGGTGTAGGTAGGGTCGAGGAATGATGCCACCGGGAAAAGCAGAGGGTCGAT
>CAJOCS010000054.1 GCA_905233655.1 uncultured Bacteroidales bacterium
GCAGAGCCTTGTGGGAAACGACCACGTTGCGGAATTCCTGGTTGATCTTGACGATCTTGAAATCCATGGTGGTGTCCACGAACACATCGTAGTCACGGATGGGCTTGATGTCGATCTGGGAGCCGGGGAGGAAAGCCTCGATACCGAACACGTCCACGATCATACCACCCTTGGTGCGGGTCTTCACATAACCCTTGACAACCTCGTTGTTGCCGTAAGCTGCATTGACGCGGTCCCAGGACTTGAGCTGACGCGCTTTCTTGTGGGAAATCACGAGCTGGCCCTTGCGGTCTTCTGCGGATTCGACGAGAACGTCGACCTTGTCGCCGACCTTCAGGTCAGGGTTGTAACGGAACTCGGGAGCGGAGATGACACCCTCGCTCTTTGCGCCGATGTTCACTACAACCTCACGCTTGTTGATGGCGGTAACCACACCCTCGACCACCTCGTTCTCGGTGATCTTGGAGAGAGTCTGCTCGTACTTGGCGAGAGTTTCCTCCTTGGGTTCGCGGTCTGCACCGTCGTTTTCAAAAGCATCCCAGTCGAAGTTCTCGGGTGCTACTGAAGCGTTGAGTTTCTTAATTTCTTCTGCCATAAATAAATTACGCTAAAAAAACTAGTTGTTTAACATTATTACTTGAGCCTTCGGGACTGCAAAAAAACGCGCCTTCCCGAAAAAGCGCGCAAATATAGGTAAAAAAAACTTAATATGCAAGCAACTGCCGCTACAGAAGCTTCTTCCGGCGGAAAAGAATCCAGACAAGGATGCAACTGAAGGCCATCAGGCCGATGATGATTATCCAGTTCCAGACGTTGTCGCCGTTGTTGCCGGCATTCAGTACCGGAAGCCTCACGTTCATGCCGTAGAAACCGGCAATGAGGGTGGGAGGCATGAGGAATACCGACACTACGGCCAGAATCTTCATAATCTTGTTCTGCTCCAGGTTGATAAGACCAACCACGGTGTCCTGCAGATACTCCAGACGCTCGAAGCAGAAGTTCGTGTGGTTCAGGAGAGAGCCGATATCCTGCAACAGGACGTTCAGCCTTCCCGAAAGGGCGCGGGGCACCTTGTCGGAGCGCATCAGATTGGAAATGAGACGCTGCTTATCCACCACGTTCTCCCTTACGACCATGGTGTTTTCCTGCATCTGGGAAATGTCTATCAGCAATTCCTGGTCAATCTCCTCACGGTCGTCGATACGGCGGGCATACTGGGAAATCTCCTTGGAAAGGAGCTCGATCATGTCGGCGTCCAGGTCCACACGCTGGTCCAGAATGCTGGCGAACACGCCGAAACCGGAAGGATAGAGGCCCGGGTTCACCTGAAGGCGGCGCTGAAGCTCCGTAAACGAGCGCAGAGGGACCTCCCTGAGCGTTGCAAGGGTCGACTTCACAATTGTGAACGACACAGGCTGCATCATGTACTCGTCCGGCCCCGGGGTAAGGAAGTTGGTGTTGGCGAAGATGGCGTTCTCAGTCTCGTAATAGCGGGATGAGCTCTCGATTTCCTCGGCCTGTGCACGGCTTTGGATTTCAGTACCCAGAAAGGCCTCCACGGCACGTTTTTCGGTACCGCTGGGCTGGACGAGGTCTATCCAGACCACGTCTTCGAGCTTGAGCGAGGCGAGACCCTTTTCAGTCTGCGCCTGGAGAATCTTTCCTCCTTCCCTGTAAAAGATACTGAGCATCGCGGCAAAAGTAAGGAAAAATCACCCGAAAACCAAATTTTTATGGCTTGAATTCCTGTCTGTTCACTATCGAGCGGCCGAGCGTGAGCGAATCGGCATACTCAAGGTCGTCCCCGAAACCGAGGCCGCGGGCGAGGGAAGATATCCTAACCCCGCTGGCGGAAAGCTGCCTGTAGATGTAGAAAGCAGTGGTTTCCCCCTCCACATCTCCGCTGAGGGCAAGTATCACTTCACACTCAGAAGGAGATTCCATTTCCCCTACCCTCTTTACCAGAAGGCCGATGGAAAGGTCGGAAGGTCCAACGCCCGCCATGGGAGAAATGATGCCGCCGAGCACATGGTACAGCCCGTGGTATTCCCCCGTAGCTTCTATGCTCATAACGTCGCGGACACTTTCCACCACGCAGATGGTTTTCCCGTCGCGGCTATGGTCACTGCATATCGAGCACACCGGGCCGTCCGAAATCATATTGCAGCGGGAGCAGTAGACGATTCCGTCACGCATCCTGGATATCGAGTCGGTGAAACGGTGCACCGACTCCTGCGGCTGCTTCAGCAGGTGAAGCGCCAGACGAAGGGCGCTCCGGCGTCCCACACCCGGGAGGGAGCCTATGGCCTCGACCGCATCGGCCAGAAGTTCTGAAGGGTAATTCTCTTTGTAAGCCATATCTAAATGGTTTCTCCTTTCTTAATCCAATGTAACCATCCGTACACCGCCGAGGCCGTGTATGCAAGATACAGCACAGCCAGGAGATACTGGCCGCTGACAATGCACAGAATGGTTGTAAGACTGTCTGCGACCCACCAGAGTATCCACTGCTGGGGATAGGAACGGGTAAGCCACCAGGTCGCTATCACGCTCAGAACCGACGCCACCGCATCCAGTTCCGACACACCGTCGCCAAGGGCGCGCAGAATGAAAATGAACAGCAGGGAGCCGAAGACGAATACCGCGGCGCTCCAAAGGGCCGTACCGAGCGGCAGTTTTCTAAGGTGCAGTTTTCCCTCCGCCACCTTTCCCTTGTCCTTTCTCCATCTGGCGAGGCCGATGAACGACACCACGACATAGTAGACGTTGAGCGAAGCCATCCCCCAACTGTGCTGAATGGCGAAACTTGCAGCGCAAGCAGCACCGGTGAGTACACCCACGACCCACATTGCATTCTTCTGGAGAATTTCCAGAACAACGTAAGCTATGCCCGTGACAAAGGCGAATATTTCAACTGCATCTACGAAGGACATCCGCTAAATCCTGCTGAGTATGGTTGCCGACAGGGGTTTCACCCTGCACTGCGGTCCGGAAATGTTTCCAAGGCCCACTGGAGAAGCTTCCCCGTCGCATGCAAGCATATTGTAGTCCCCTTCCGGAATGTCGAAAGTCTGGCTTTCGGCTGTTCCGTTGAAAAGAACCATCACAGGGTCGTCCCCGTCAATGAAATACGCCACACAGCCATCCGGAGCCTCCGGGAAACTCACCAGCTCCCTTACGGCGCCGGCATTGCCGAGCCAGAAAGCGGGATGGGCCTTTCGGATTGCTATAAGCGCCTTGTAATAGTTGAACAGATTCCTGTAAGTACGGAGATTGTCCCAGCGGATGGCATTCACACTGTCGGGACTCTCGAAACTGTTCTCGTCTCCGCCCTTAGTGCGGAAAAGCTCCTCCCCTGCAAAGATAAACGGCATACCCTGGGAAGTGAGCACCGCCGTCTGCGCCAGTTTGTCCATGCGCAGAAGCTCGGCCTCGGTAGCCTTGGGACAGCTGAGTGTGAGCCTGTCGCGAAGGCAGTAATTGTCGTGGCAGGTAACGTAGGAAACATGCTGGGAAGGTTCCGCGGCCCAGAAGACCATACCGTTCACCTGAGGATGCTCCACACCTCCGGCAAGGCCGAATTTCAGAGGCTCGACGTTCACGGCGGCGCCGGCGGCGAACGCAGGCAGGGAATTGAAGGGAGAACCCACCAGGACGTCCCTGAGGTCGTCGCTGAAAGCCCCCACGCCCGGAATCTGAGCCATATTGGCCTTCATCGCAAGCAGTTCGGCCGGATATGCCGGAGCCATGGCCGCCCAACCCTCACCGTACACCAGCACATCGGCCGGAAGTGCCGCACGCACCGCATTCATGGTCTCGATGTCGTGAATTCCCATAAGGTCGAAGCGGAAGCCGTCCACATGATATTCATCGTGCCAGTACTTAACCGACTCCACTATGAAACGGCGTACCATTTCCCTCTCGCTCGCAGTCTCATTGCCGCAACCCGAGCCGTTGGCGAGTTCCCCGTCGTCACCGGTACGGTAGAAATAACCCGGATTGACCCGGCCGAGGGCGCAGCCCATTGTCTGGTAGGTGTGATTGTACACCACATCCATCACCACGCGCAGGCCCGCGCCGTGAAGCGCCATCACCATCTGCTTGAATTCCCGGATACGGCAGGCGGGGTCGGCAGGATCGCTGCTGTATGAACCTTCCGGAACATTATAATTCTTGGGGTCGTATCCCCAGTTGTAGACATTCCTTTCAAGGGTACTCTCGTCTATTGAACCGTAATCGAAAGATGGCAGAATCTGCACATGCGTCACCCCAAGATCCTGAAGGAAAGAAAGGCTCCAGGGCTCCGTCAAAGCCAGGAATTTGCCCGGGTGGGCGGCTCCCGACGAGGGGTCTATGGAGAAATCCCTGTGATGCAGCTCATACACGACGGGCGTCGTGAAGGCAGGGCTCACGTCCGCGTCCCAGCCTTCCGGATCAGTAGTGCGAAGGTCCATCACCACGCCCATGTCGCCATTAAGCGAAACCGCCTTGGCGAACACGCCTGCCGACGTCTCGTTCCAGGCGCCATCGGTATGGGTCCTGAAGACATAATTCGCCCCATTGTGGTCACCCTTGAAAACGGCGGTCCACACATCTCCCCTGCCCTTTTTCATATCTTTGCAAACCACTTCACCGCCTTCCATCAGAAGCACCTGGACAGAGTCCGCCTGAGCGCTCCACACATGGAAAGTCGTCGCCTCGGGAGTGTACAGACACTCATCAAAAGGATTGACCGCACCCTTGCAGCCACACATAATGGACATAACGATTCCCGCTATAATATACAAGTTCCTTTTCATATTTACACGCAGTAAATTCCAACTTGTAAATATACCGAAAAAATCTGAAAATTTCAAGTTTGCTGGAGGCGCCTTATGCGACAGGAGTCAAGAAGGTGCGACGCAGGCATCGGCCTTTTAACTGCCTGCGGAGCGCCCTCCTGCTCCTGTCAAGCTGCCCGGAGCGAACGGAGTTCCCCGGGGAGGCACACCCCTCCCGGAGATATACAAAGAAGAAAACAAAAGAGAGCAGGACGACGCCTGCTCTCTTTATGTCTGGATGACTGGACTTGAACCAGCGACCTCCTGGTCCCTAACCAGGTGCGCTACCAACTGCGCTACATCCAGAAGAATGGACCGCAAAGGTACTACTTTTTACGGAACTTCCAAAGCTTTTTTCAAAAATTTATTTCACGCTCATTACAGCGGAAGCAATGGAGTTAAGTTTTACGTCCACAGAGTCAGCACGGGAGGCAAGCACGCAGGGAACCTTGGTTCCTACGAGGAAACCGGCCTGACGCACATCGTTGCAAAGCTTGGAATTGGCCTTCCAGAAGACATTTGCACTCTCAATATTGGGGAAGAGCAGGCAGTCGGCGTCGCCGGCGACAGGGCTCTCCAGCTTCTTGATCTCAACGGATTCCTTATCGATGGCCACATCCAGGGCAAGAGGACCGTCACCGATGCAACCCTTGATCTGACCGCGGTCGCACATCTTGGCAAGCATGGCGCCCTCCATGCAGGCGGGCATCGAGTCGAGCATCTGCTCGGAAGCGGCGATAAAGGCAATCTTGGGCTTTTCAATACCGAAGGAACGGGCCACGCCGGTAACGAAGCCGGCAAGCTTGACCTTCTGACGGAAGTCAGGGGCAGGAATCACAGCCATATCGGTGAGGAACATGAGCTTGTGATAGTTGGGGTTGCTGATTACACCCACATGGCTCAGCAGGCCCTTCGGAGGAAGCAGGCCGGTTTCCTTGTTCAGGATGCCTCGGAGGAACTTGTCGGTGGAGCAGAGGCCCTTCATGAGCACATCGCCGTCGCCGTCATGGACCATCCTCACAGCCTCGGCCACAGCCTTGAGCTCGTCCTTGATGTCCACAATCTCAAACTTGTTCACGTCTATATTGTTATCGGAGCAGACCTTCTTGATGAGGTCCACGTCGCCCACGAGGGTAACCTTCACGAAACCCATGTCGGTAGCGAGGGACGCAGCCTCAATGGTGTGCTCGTCGACAGCCCATGCTGCCACCATCTTCTTGCAGATGCCCTTTGCCTTGAGCTCGGCAAAGAGGTCGTTGAAATTGGTAATCATATTGTTATTAATTGGTTATTCCTGGTTTTCAAGTACAATGTGCATAGTATCGCGGGCAATCACCAGCTCCTCGTTGGTGCAGATGAGGGCGGCCTTCACCTTGGAATCTTCGGTGGTGATGATGGCGTCCTCACCCCAGGCCACGTTGGCCTCGTAATCCACCTTCAGGCCGAGGAAGGAGAAGTTCTCGAGCACCCTGCGGCGCAGACGGCTGTTGTGCTCGCCGATTCCGCCGGTGAAGATGATAAGGTCCACACCGTTCATGGCGGCGATGTAGGAGCCCACGTTCTTGATGATGTCGTAGGTGTATTTCTTGAGCACG
>CAJOCS010000055.1:0-3134 GCA_905233655.1 uncultured Bacteroidales bacterium
CCTGCTCCCACCTGCGCTTCGGCCAGCAGCCCATCAAGGCCCCTTATCTGGTGAACACGCCCGACTTCGTGGCCTGCCATGTTCCTTCCTACCTGAAGAAGTACGATGTGCTCAAGGGCATCAAGGAAGGCGGCACCCTGCTGCTGAACAGCCTCTGGGACGAGGAAGAGACCATCAAGAACATCCCGGACAATGTGAAAGCCACCATCGGCCGCAAGCACATCAAGGTCTATATCATCAACGCTACCAAGATCGCTGCTGAAATCGGCCTTGGCGGAAGGACCAACACCATCCTCCAGAGCGCATTCTTCAAGATTACCGGCATCATCCCCTATGAGGATGCAGTGAAGTACATGAAGGACGCTATTGTCAAGTCCTACGGCAAGAAGGGTGAGAACGTGGTGAACATGAACTACGCAGCAGTAGACCGCGGCGGCGAGTACATCGAAATCAAGGTTCCCGCCGAGTGGGCCAATCTCACCGCCAAGTTCGAGAATCCGAACAAGGACCGTCTGGCTCCCGCCTTCGTGAAGGAAGTTGCCGATATCGTCAACGCCCAGGCCGGCGACACCCTCCCGGTGAGCGCCTTCATGCCTTATGCCGACGGCACCAT
The DNA here is from genome assembly GCA_905233655.1 of uncultured Bacteroidales bacterium. Classification (GTDB taxonomy): domain Bacteria; phylum Bacteroidota; class Bacteroidia; order Bacteroidales; family UBA932; genus Cryptobacteroides. Next base: position 614 of record CAJOCS010000055.1, read on the forward strand.
GCCCGCAGGCACATCGGCCTACGAGAAGAGAGGCGTGGCCGTGACCGTTCCTTCCTGGGATGCAGAGAAGTGTATCCAGTGCAACAACTGCGCATTCGTCTGCCCTCACGCCGCAATCCGTCCGTTCCTCCTCACCGAGGAAGAGGCGGCCAAGGTTCCCGCCGGCCTCAAGATGGCCCAGGGCAAGGCCAACCTCAAGGACTACAAGTATGCCCTCGCAGTGTCGGTGGACGACTGCACCGGCTGCGGCAACTGCGTAGATGTGTGCCTTGCCAAGCCTGAGAAGGCCCTGAGCATGGTGTCCTACATCGACAACACCGCCGAGCAGGGCAACTACGACTACCTGAACCGCTTCGTGGGTTACAAGGAGTACGTGGACAAGAAGGCCAACATGAAGAACTCCCAGTTCGCTCAGCCTCTGTTCGAGTTCTCCGGCGCCTGCGCAGGCTGCGGTGAGACTCCGAACATCAAGACCATCACCCAGCTCTTCGGCGACCACATGATGGTTGCAAACGCCACCGGCTGCTCCTCCATCTACGGCGCTTCCTTCCCTGCCAGCCCGTACTGCACCAACGACAAGGGCCACGGTCCCGCATGGGCCAACTCCCTGTTCGAGGACTTCTGCGAATTCGGCCTGGGTATGAAGCTCGGTTCCGACCGCGCACGTGAGACCGTTCAGCGCCTGATGCTCCAGGGCCTGGAGTGCAGCTGCTGCACGGACGAGATGAAGGCTCTGTTCACCAAGTGGCTCGAGAACAAGAACGACGCCGCCGTCACCCGCGAGGTTGCCGACAAGCTCGTTCCCCTCATGGAAGAATGCGGCTGCGACACCTGCAAGCAGCTTCTCCAGTACAAGCACTTCATCCCGGCCCGCAGCCAGTGGATATTCGGCGGTGACGGTGCTTCCTACGACATCGGCTACGGCGGTCTGGACCATGTGCTCGCAAGCGGCGAGAACGTGAACGTGCTGGTGCTCGACACCGAGGTGTACTCCAACACCGGCGGCCAGAGCTCAAAGGCCACTCCCGTGGGCGCAATCGCCAAGTTCGCAGCCTCCGGCAAGAAGATCCGCAAGAAAGACCTCGGCATGATGGCCATCTCCTACGGCTACGTCTATGTGGCCCAGGTGGCGATGGGCGCATCTCCCGTGCAGTTCTTCAACGCCATCAAGGAGGCCGAAGCCTACGACGGACCTTCACTCATCATTGCCTACAGCCCTTGTATCAACCATGGCCTGAAGGCCGGCATGGGCCTGAGCCAGAAGGAAGAGAAGCTCGCCGTTGACTGCGGTTACTGGCATCTGTACCGCTACAACCCGGCTCTCGAAGGTACCGACAAGAACCCGTTCACCCTGGACAGCAAGGAACCCGACTGGAGCAAGTTCCAGGACTTCCTCAAGGGTGAGGTCCGCTTCGCGTCGCTCTACAAGATGTTCCCGGACCAGGCCGAAGAACTCCTCTCCAAGACCGAGGAATTCGCAAAGGTTCGTCTGAACACCTACAAGCGTCTCGCAGGCAAGTAGTCCATCTGCTTCAATTGCATGAACGCCCTGTCGCAACCGCGGCGGGGCGTTTTGCATTAACGTGGAATCTTTGCTATATTTGCAGTATGAGTGCAATGCTTACATATCCCGGATTTTCAGTCGTTTTCATCCAGACTTTCTCGCTCGACCGCTTCCAGGAATTCTCGCTCCCGGAAAGGGCCGTGAAAGAGATGAAAACGAAGTTTGAAGAGTACAACGAAGACAAAACCGTCGCAATAGAAAAGGCCGATGCCCTCTCCACCCCCATCGCCTGGGTTGAAAGGGACATCGAGAACAAGATTTTCGTCCTGCCGGGGAATTCTCCCCTGGAAGACAGCTATAAGAAGGGCAATGTAATGCGCTTCTCGCTGAGGGGCTTCGATTTCGTAATGCCCATCGTGCCAGCCGAGGACGAACAAATCTACGAAGTCATGCTCAAGGGGCACTGCAACGTGGAGATGAACCTCTTCTTCGGCCACACCGCAAGCATCACCTACCGCTTCCTCTTCGACGGCCACAGCAGCATGATTTCGCGTCCTGTGGTAACGGACCATATTATCGCTTTCCTGTCCAACTGGCTCAGCGCCGAATTCTGGTCGAAGGAGGAAGGAGGAGAGAAAACCGACATCAACTACGAAACCCACTTCAGCGTCGAAAGAATCTGGCTGGATGAGGCCGGAAACCCGCTGGAAGAGCCCGCAGCCATGGAGAATCTAGGCACCGGACGCAGCTTCGACGCCGTTGCGACGCGCTACAAGCGCTATATCCTCGGCCATTGCACGGATCTCAAGAAAGGCACTCCCCATGCCGACAAAAAGCGGCTTCAGAGCGAAGAGCCGAGCGTAGAAGAGGACTACCACTATGCAATGGTGGACGTGTGGGAGAACATCCAGCATCTGGACAAGGACGGGAACGACCTCTTCATCAACGACAAGAACCGCCCGGGATACCTCACCGAGGCCCAGATTATAGACCACATCAGGGAGGAGCACAAGAACG
>CAJOCS010000055.1:3168-18312 GCA_905233655.1 uncultured Bacteroidales bacterium
CCCCGCCGCCTATGACGAGGTGTGCGGAGAGAATATCGCAATCGACACCGACGACCTCGTCCTTGCGGGTTCCAGCCTCTGCGTAGTTATTGGGACCTACGGCCGCCGCGGCATGGGAGAAGAGGGCGTGAACTGGGTGGAACACCTTCAGGAAAGGTCCTACTACCATGTTTCCTGGCCGGAATATCTGCTTATCCTCCAAATGATTCTGGCGAAGAAATACATAATCGGAAAAGCCACCGACGAGCTGGTGCTCTCAACCGTGGACGTAGAGGACAAGTCGGCCGAAAAACTCATCGGCGAGAATGCCGCCCTGTCCATGAGGCTTTCTCAACTCGTGACTCAGCTGGACGTGGTGAAGTATTCCAAATTTCCTTCGCACAAGGTGATGTTCGACCGCACCACCGCAAGGCTGGGCCTGGAGGCCGACGAAGAGCATCTCCACCAGATTATGGAAAGCGTGGACAACGCCCTTCACAACCAGTCCGACTACAAGGCCATGAAGAGCGACTTCCTGCTGAACGTGATACTCGCAATCATCTCGGTTGCATCCACCTTCGAGCTCTTCTTCCAGGAGTCCCGGATGCCTTTCCTGGATTTCTTCGGGATGCAGACCGGCCGTCTCTCGGCCCTGGTTGTGCTGGTGGTGGCATTCATCACCATATTCGCCCTGCTGCTCGTGCTGGTAAATACAGCAAAGAGCGTGTGGGTAAAATTCAAAGAATGGACCGGAAAATAGTATTATGGAAATAAGAATAGCAGAATTGTCCGACGCCCCCGTCCTGGAGGAGATTTTCATGTCCCATATCGACGCCCACAGAGAGTATATCTCCCACGGAGAGATGCAGATGGGCGTGGGTGAAGGCGTAATTGCAGGCGGTACCCTGGTGGCCAAACCCGCCGCCGACGGCGGTAAAAAATGGCGCCGATACATTGAGGAACACATCCAGGACAGTTCCTTCGCCGAGGTTTGGACCGCAGTGGACGAAGGGAGGATCGTGGGCTTTTGCGTTGCCGATATCGAAGAGGACGGAGACGCTCCCTTCGGCATGGTGTGCGATGTGCTGGTGAAAGAGGACTATCGCGGGCACGGCGCCGGGAAAGCCCTTCTGCAGACGGCCATAGACTGGCTCCGAAGCCGTGGAATCAAGGATATCTACCTGGAGTCAGGCAAGAACAATCATGCCGCGCACGCCTTTTTCGAGCGCCGCGGCTTCGTTCACATAAGCGAGATTTACAAACTGGCGTAAAAAGAAGGAGGGCAGCCGTTATGGCCGCCCTCCGTGCGAAAAACTTAGGCTTCGCTGATTGCCTCGTTGGGGCAGGTGCCTTCGCAGGCGCCGCAGTCGATGCACTCGTCGGCATTGATTACGTATGCGCCTTCACCCTCGGAGATTGCGCCCACAGGGCAAACCTCAGCACAGGAGCCACAGCTGACACAAAGGTCAGGATTGATTTTTCTTGCCATAGTAAAAGATCTTTTGTTTTGTTGTGTTAATTAACGGCTGCAAATGTAGGCATTCTTTTTGAAAAAGAAAAACAAATTCTTAACTTCGCCATCATGAAAAAAGCACTCATCATATTCGGAGCGGCGGCCATCGCCCTTGCCTGCGGCAGCCGCGCGGCAAAAAGCACTGCATCGGCCCTCGACAGCCTGTCCCAGACCGTGCAGGAACCCGTAATGGCAGTGGAGCCCGACGACGACTCCCCCGTTTCCTTCGACCATACCGTCTGGGACTTCGGAGACATCACTGTGGACGACGGCCCGGTGAGCTGCACTTTCACGGTAACCAACAACGGGAGCGAGCCCGTGGCAATCTACGAGGTGGTATCCTCCTGCGGATGCACGGACGTCCGCTGGACAAGGGAACCCCTTCAGCCGGGGCAGAGCGGCACGATTAGCGCCACGTTCAAGAATGAAGACGGCCCCCACCCCTTCGACAAGACGCTAACGGTTTACATATCGGGCATGCGGCGCCCGGTGATACTGCGCCTGAGAGGCACAGTCCACGAAAAGACCAGATCCCTGAGCGAGCTCTTCGGAGCTGAAAGGCTCGGGGATTTGGGTTTAAAGACCCGTCAGTACAAAGTTGGAACCCTCAGGCAGGGCCGCTCGGCAAGCGAAAGCGCACAGGTGGCGAACCTTGGACGAAGGCCGCTCAGCGTGGAATTCACCGACATGCCGCCGCAGCTTTCCATCCACGTTTCACCCAATCCCGTGCCTCCCGGAGGAACCGCCACAATGAGTTACACTGTGGCTTCCGATACCACTGTCTGGGGCGCCGCTTCCTATAGCGCGACGCCAGTCCTAAACGGGCGGAAGGTCGCGGGAAGCATAACGTTCAACGCGCACACCAGGGCCGATTTCTCCTCCTGGACGCAGGAGCAGAGGGACAACGGCGCCCTGCCGATGTTCGAAACCAGCACCTTCAATTTCGGCATAGTGAGCCAGGGAGCCGAAGTCCTGGCCGATTTCCGCTACACCAATACCGGGCACAGCCCGTTCCACATCTATAAAGTGGACTGTGAACTCCCCTCTTCGATGGAAGTCCTTGAAGCCACCGGCGCAGGCGCATCGGAAAAGGGAAGCATCCGCCTGAGGCTGGACACTTCCCTTCTGGAAAAAGGGGAAACCGTGCTGATGGTAACCGTTACCGGAAATTCGCCTGCGCAGCCCCTTTCGTAGCCGGAGAAATCCGTTAGGGAGCCATGAAGTAGACGGTGAGGCTCTCGGAAGTCTCCTTACCGTTCTTGTCTACGACGCGCACTGTAATGACGTGCGTGGAAGTTCCTTCATTCATAACGCTGAGCCTCACTTCGTTCAGAAGCTTGGAAAGATCCAGCGTCAGATCCTTCTTACCGTCCACGGCCTTGCCCACGGGAAGACCGTAGTTCTCGAATACGCTGTTGGCCACGAGGTCGGTGGAAAGGCCGCCGGCGCGGCTGTTCAGCCAGGAAGTAAGGGCGGAAGATGAAGTGGTGAACTGGAGGATGAGCTGCTCGATTGCACCCTGGGCCTTGATGCTCACACTGCACGCTGCGTTGGCAGTGAGTTCAACCCTCTGGGGAGTGATTGTTACGGTAGGGCCCACGGTATAATGAAGCGAGATATTCCTCTTTACGCTTTTACCCTCATTGTCGGTGAGTTCGAAAACGAAGGTGAAACGGCTGTCGTTGGGAACGATTTCATCGCCCACTATTGCATAGTAGATGTCCTGGGCGTCGATATTGAAGGCTGTGGTACGGCCCTTCAGCGAGGAACCGGTGCCGCGGATGGCGTTGCTCACCAGGTTGTCGTTGATCATATCGAGGATGGGAGCCTTGCCGGACTCGCCCCAGTTGGAACGGTCTGCGATGATGCGGTTGGCAAGGAGATGGTATCCGGTGGGCATCTCGGAAAGGGTTACCGTGAAGGTGGCGACTCCGCGGGGGGCCTCAAGGGTTATTTTGCTGTCCAGTCTTGTGGAGACTTCCACGCGGTCGAAGCGGGGATTTGCCTGCCAGGCAATCTTGGGAGCGTTTACATCTGCCGGTTCAACGTCGTCGGGGTCACAGGACACGAATAGGGGCAACACCAGAAGAGCGATAGCCGCAAAAAACAGAATATTCCTTTTCATACTATAAAGAGTTACCAGTTTCATTCGCCAAAGTTAACAATTATCTTTGATAATCTCGCCCTTTTTGTTTAATTTTGCATGATAGTGAAAACAGGACCTATGGCCGAAACATTTAACAACACAACATCATACAACGACGATTCCATCCAGACCCTGGAATGGAACGAACACATACGTCGCAGAGCCGGCATGTACATCGGCCGCCTTGGAAACGGCGACCGCCAGGGAGACGGTATCTACGTCCTGCTGAAGGAAATCATCGACAACTCGGTGGACGAGTTCTCGATGGGCTTCGGCAAGCGCATAGACATAAGCATCGAAGGGCAGACCGTCACCGTCCGCGACTACGGGCGCGGCATTCCCCTGAACAAGGTGATTGACGCCACGTCCAAACTGAATACCGGCGGCAAGTTCGACGATGTGAACTTCAAGAAATCCGTGGGCATGAACGGCGTAGGCACGAAAGCGGTTAACGCCATGAGCACGGATTTCTACGTGGCCTCGTACCGCGACGGCCAGTGCTCCTGGGCCCAGTTCAACAACGGCGGAAACCTCAGCGCAAGCGCAATCGAGCCGAGCCAGGAGAAGAACGGAACCCTCATCCGCTTCACCCCCGACCGCGAAATGTTCGGCGAGTACGAATTCCACATGGAGTTCGTGGAGCCCATGATAAAGAACTACTCCTACCTCAAGAAAGGGCTCACGCTCTTCCTTAACGGAGTGGCCTACAAGAGCGAAAACGGCCTTCTGGACCTCGTGACCGAAAACATGAGCGAGACTCCCCTCTACCCTCTGGTCCACCTTGAAGGAGAGGATATCGAGATTGTGCTCACCCACGGCAACAGCTACGGAGAGAACATTTCTTCCTTCGTAAACGGCCAGAACACCCGTGACGGCGGCACCCATCTCGCCGCATACCGCGAAGCCATTGCAAAGACCCTGAAGGACTTCTTCAAGAAAGACTACAAGCCGGAAGACGTGCGCCAGGGCGTTGTGGGAGCCATTTCCATCCAGATTCAGGAGCCCATTTTCGAGGGCCAGACCAAGACCAAGCTCGGCTCCACCTACATGTGGGAGAAGCAGACCAAGAGTCCCGACGGCACCACCCAGACGGACCGCGGTCCCACCATCCGTACCTTCGTGAACGACTTCGTCTCGAAGAACCTGGACAACTACCTGCACATGCATCCCGAGATTGTCCCTGTGATTGAGGAGAAAATCAAGGCCTCCCAGGCCGAGCGCGAAGAAATCGCCGGAGTGCAGAAGAAAACCCGAGAGAGGGCGAAGAAAACCGCCGTCTACAACCGCAAGCTCCGCGACTGCCGCTACCACTTCTGCGACGCCAAATTCCCCAAGGGCCACGAGGACGAACGCGAGAAGACCTCCATCTTCATCACCGAGGGAGATTCCGCAAGCGGAACCATCACCAAGGTCCGCAACGCCAACAACCAGGCCGTGTTCTCCCTCAGGGGAAAACCCATCAACTGCTTCAAGGAAAGCCGCAAGAAGGTGGCCGAAAACGAGGAGCTCAACCTCCTCATCGCAGCTCTCGGCGTGGAAGAAGACCTCGACAACCTGCGTTACAACAATATAATTGTCGCAACCGATGCCGATGACGACGGCATGCACATCCGCATGCTCGTTGTGACCTTCCTGATGAAATACTATCCGGACCTCATCCGCCGCGGTCACGTCTACATTCTCCAGACACCCCTTTTCAGGGTTCACAACAAGAAGGAAACGTTCTACTGCTACAGCCCCGAAGAGAGGGACGCAGCTGTCAAGAAACTCAAGACCGGAGTGGAAATCACGCGCTTCAAAGGTCTCGGCGAAATTTCCTCCCACGAATTCGTGGACTTCATCGGCGAGAACATGAGGCTGGACACCGTAAAGCTTGCCGACGAGGAATCCATCCCGGACATCATGGAATTCTACATGGGCGTGAATACCTTCGACCGCCAGACCTTCGTAATGGAGAACCTCCGGAGCGAGAAGGAACTTGAAGATGTAAATATCTGAGAATAATGGCAAAAAAGGTAAAGAACAGCGTAAGACCCGGCTGGGCGCGTTTCTGCGGACGACTTCTCAGGGCCATGGGTTGGGAAAGCGTCGGCGGTCCCATGAAAGAGCCCAAGGCCATTGTGCTCGGCGTCCCCCACACCTCGGTCTGGGACTTCGTGGTGAGCTACCTTTTTTATGCCCAGTACGGGAAAGTGGCCCATATCATGGTGAAGAAGGAATTCTTCTTCTGGCCGGTGGGCCCCATCCTCCGCGCCTGCGGTGCAATTCCGGTAGACCGGCAAAGCGCCGCAACACTCGTCCGTAGCCTTATCCACAGCATGGAAGGGCTCGACGAGTTCCACCTCGCGCTGGCTCCCGAAGCCACCCGCAAAGCCACTAAACGCTGGAAATCCGGCTTCCACCTCATCGCCCGCGAAACCGGTTCGACCGTATACATGGGCTTCTTCGACTGGAAGAGCAAACGCATCGGCGTGGGAGAAGTGCTCCCCCTCACCGATGACGTGAAAGCGGATATGCAGAAACTATATGACCATTATCGCCAACTGGACCTCCATGGCAAACACAAAGACGGTTACATTGTACCGTAACAATCCCCCCCCTTGCATATATGGCCAAAAGAATAAAATCCCCCTACAAGACTAAAAACAAATTCAGGGAAACCTACTGCACCACCCTGGGAAAGGTTTTCGACTATGCAACCACGCATTACTGGAAGCGCAACTGCACCATGTATGCCGATGGTTCCTCCGCATATACCTACCGCGAAATCCGCAACGCCACGCACCGCCTTTCGACGAGAATGTCCCGCTTCGGCATCAAGGCCGGAGACAAGGTGGCCATCCTGTCGCAGAACATGCCGAACTACATAGTGGCATTCTTCAGCGCAACGGCTTACGGACGCGTCGCCGTGCCCATTCTGCCGGGCAGCTCCGAGAACGAGGTCACGAACATCCTCACACACTCCGAATCGAAGGTACTCTTCATCTCGAAGAGGCTCCTCGGCAAGCTGAGCGACGAGTGCCGCGAAAAGCTCACCCTCGTGATCGACATCGAGACCTTCGAATTCATCAAGAAGAACAAAGAGGACTTCCAGAGCGACGGATGGACCCGCGAGCCCAATCCCGACGAGCTGGCGACCATTATTTATACTTCAGGCACCACCGGAAAGGCCAAGGGAGTGATGCTGAGCCACCGCAACATCTGCCACAACCTGGTGGCGTCGTTCAAGGCCCAGCCCAGTTACAAGAACGACCGCTTCCTTTCCATTCTACCCATAGCCCACACCTACGAGATGGGCGTGTCCACCGTCTACAGCTTCTACGTGGGTGCCTGCGTGTATTACCTGCAGAAACCGCCATCCCCCGCCGTGCTCATCCCGGCCATGAAGAAGGTGCGTCCCACAACCATCCTTTCCGTGCCGCTGGTAATCGAAAAAGTGGTCAAGAACAGCGTCTTCCCCACCATCCGCAAGAGCCGTGTGCTCAGCTGGATGGAGAAGCATACTCCCCACATCCTTTACCGCATCGTGGGTCATAGGATAGTGAAAACCTTCGGCGGAAAGCTGCGTTTCTTCGGAATCGGCGGTGCGAAGCTCGACCCCGCGGTGGAACAGTTCCTGAAGGACTGCCATTTCCCCTATGCTCCCGGCTACGGCCTCACCGAGACCTCTCCGCTGGTGGCCAATGTAATCGTTTCCAAGCGAAAGAGAATCGGATCCATCGGCCTTGCGACCTGGGGCGTGGAAGTGCGCCTGGACAACAAGAACCCCGAAACCGGCGAAGGCGAAATAGTCTGCCGGGGCGACAATGTTATGATGGGATACTACAAGGATCCCGAACGCACCCTCCAGGTCCTGGACGACGAGGGCTGGTTCCACACCAGCGACATTGCCTACCAGGACGAGGATGGCTACCTCTACATCAGAGGCCGTCTGAACAACACCATCCTCGGCCCTTCCGGAGAGAATATCTACCCCGAAGAGATTGAAATGGTGATAAACGACATCGAGGGAGTGGAGGAATCGCTGGTGATGGAGCGCGACGGCAAGCTTGTTGCACTTGTGAAGTTCAACGACAATGTAATCAACTGGGACCAGGCCTACGAGGACAAATTCTTCGAGAATCTCGAAAACCGCAAGAAAGCCGTACTCGAATGGGTTAACAAGACCGTGGGAAAGAATTCCAAGATTGGCGAAGTGGATGCCATCAAGGAGCCTTTCGAAAAGACCGCCACCCAGAAGATACGCCGCTTCAAATACAAGGATTCGCATGGCGACGAACCAGACAAAAAAGACAAAACCAAACAATAAAAACACAAGATGAAACGAATCATTTCCATTCTTGCGCTCCTGGGCGTGTCCATGGCTTTCGCAGCCGGACTCAGCGCCCAGCAGCCCTCCCGTGAGCAGATGGAGGCAATGATTGCCCAGATGCCCAAGATTCCCAATTCAGACCAGCTGCGCATCGGCCGTCTGGACAACGGGCTCACCTATTACATCCGCCACAACGAGCTTCCCGCAGGACGTGCGGAATTCTACCTTGCAACCAACGTTGGTGCCATCCAGGAGGAATATCCTTCCCAGGACGGCCTGGCCCACTTCCTCGAGCACATGTGCTTCAACGGAACCGAGCATTTCCCGGACAAGGCCATTCTTGACTACCTCCGTTCCATCGGTGCCGAATTCGGCCGCAACATCAACGCTTCCACCGGCTTCGAAGAGACTCAGTACATGCTCAACAACATTCCCGTCGAAAGGGAAAGCGTGGTTGACAGCTGCCTGATGATTCTCTGCGACTACTCCCACTTCGTCCTCAACGACCCCGTCGAGGTAGACAAGGAGAGAGGCGTCATCGTGGAAGAGCGCCGTCAGAGGCGCACCGCCCAGTGGCGCAGCATGGAGCGTTCCCTGCCCCTGTATTTCGGCGACACCAAGATGTCCTACACCACCCTCATCGGCCTTCAGGAGCACCTGCTGAGCTTCGACCCGCAGGCTCTGGTGGACTTCTACCACACCTGGTACCACCCGGACATGCAGGCGGTTGTAGTAGTGGGTGACATCGACGTGGACCGTACCGAGCAGAAGATCCAGGAAATCTTCGGCGTGATTCCCGCCTGCGAGAATCCCCGCCAGAAGGCCATCCTCGAACTTGCCGACCACGACGAGCCCCGCGTGGGCGTAATCACCGACCCTGAAACCGTGAGCCCTTCCGTGGAGATTCTCTGGCACAGCCCCGCAAATCCCGAGAGCATCAACGCCACCATCGTCGGACAGCTCTCCGACATCGCCGAATACCTTATCGGCATGATTATGAACGAGCGCTTCAGCGACATCCTGCCCTTGATGACTAGACTGAACGAGTCCCGGCCTTATCTATGAGGACATCGACGCGGCATACGGCAGCGTAACCCTGAAGGAAGACCACATTCTGGACGGTTTCAAGGCCTTCTATACCGAACTCGTGAGAATGGCCCGCTACGGCTTTACCGACGCCGAATTCGAGCGTGCAAAGGCGGAATACATCTCCTACATCGAGTCCGCCGCCAACAAGGCCGATACCCGCCGCAACGCCGAGTTCATCCGTCCCATCCTGTCCAACTTCTTCGACCAGCAGCCCATCCTCGAGCCCCAGGACGAACTGGACATGACCAACCTCATCTTCGACCAGGTGCTCACCGCACAGGTGGTGAATCAGCTGGCCATGCAGCTCATCACTCCCAACAACCTGGTGGTGGTTTACGACGGTCCCGAGAAAGACGGAATCGCCACTCCCACCGAGGCCCAGCTCCTTGCAATCATTGAGGAAGTGAACGCTTCGCAGATTGACGCTCCCGCCGGAGAGGACATCCCCGACGCCCTCCTCGATCCTTCAACCCTGAGGGGCAGCAAGATTAGGAAGACCGGTAGCACCATCTACGGTGCCACCACCTGGGTGCTTAAGAACGGCCTCACCGTAGTGGTCTACCCCACCGACCTCACCCGTGACCAGATTATCTTCGACCTGTACAAGGACGGCGGCGAAAGCCTCATTTCCACCGACGACATCGCCACCTTCGACAGCAGCATCTTCAGCCAGTACGTCAGCAACACCGGCGTGGCCGGCTTCTCCGGAACCACCCTCAGCAAGATGCTCACCGGCAAGAACGTGAGGGTTACCCCTTACATCAATTCCCTTGAGCACGGTATCCGCGGCAACAGCACCGTACGTGACCTCGAGACCGCCTTCCAGCTCATGTACCTGTCACCCAGCCCCGCTTCGACTCTCAGGAATGGGACAACGGCATCCAGGCCATCTCCTCCTACCTGCCGAACCTAATGACGAACCCCAACTACCGTATGCAGCAGGAGCTGTTCAATACGCTCTGGGGCAACAACGCCCGCCGTCAGGTAATCTCCGGCGAGACCCTCGACAGGGCCAGCCTGCAGGTTCTTGAGAGCAACTACCGCCGTCTGTTCAACGACGCAGCCGGTGCCACTCTCGTAATCGTGGGTGATGTGAACCTCGACGTTCTGAAGCCCCTCGTCCAGAAGTATGCCGGTTCCCTGCCGAAGGGACGCCATCCCATGAACTGGGTGAACACCCACGAGGACATTGTTCCCGGATGCATCGAGAATGTGTTCGGCGTGGATATGCAGACTCCCAAGAGCACGGTTCTCCAGGTCTACAGCGCCGATGTCGAATACAGCGCCGAGCGCGTTGCGGCCTACGACGCCATTTCCTACATCCTGGATATGCGCTACACCGAATCCCTGCGTGAGGACGAAGGCGGCACCTATGGCGCCTCCACCTCGGCAAGCCTGCGCCGCCGTCCCACTCCGATGGCCATCATCGAAACCTATTTCGACTGCCGTCCTTCCGTATGCGACCGCCTGAGGCAGCTTGCAATCGAAGGCATCACCGACCTTGCCGAGAACGGCCCCACCGACGAGGAAGTGCAGATGGCTATCCTGAACCTCCGCAAGAATATCCCCGAGCGCCGTCTCCAGAACAACTACTGGATGAATGCCATCGAGAGCTACCTGCTTTACCAGCAGGACAGCGACGCAGCCCGCGAGGCCGCCATCAACTCCCTCACCAAGGAGTTCATCCAGCAGTGCCTGCAGGAAGTTCTCGCCCAGAACAACTTCAAGGAAATTGTAATGATTCCCGCGAACACGGCTGAAGGCGAATAATATTTGGTTTTCAAATAATTAATTCGTATATTTGCAGTCCTTTTTGGAGCACATACTCCGGAAAGGACTGTAAATTATTTATAAACAATTAATTAAAAAACAATGGTTAACCAGTACGAAACCGTTTTCATTGCAACTCCCGTTTTGTCTGAATCCCAGATGAAGGAAGCGGTTGCCAAGTACGTCAAGCTCATCACCGACAACGGTGGAGAGGTTGTGTACCAGGAGGATTGGGGCCTGCGTCAGCTCGCTTCCTGATCGAGTTCAAGGCCGACAGCCAGTTCGTTGCCACCCTCGAAACCCAGTATCACCGTGACGAGCGCATCATCCGCTTCCTCACTGTCACTCTTGACAAGGATGCAGTTGCATACGCCGCAAAGCGTCGCGCTAACAAGGCCGCAAAGGCTGCCGCTCCCGTCGAGGAAGCCGCTCCCGAAGCCGAATAAGATTTGGAGGACAAAACTATGGCAAACGAAAATAAAGAAATCCGCTATCTGAATCCCCCGACCGTGGAGGTTCGCAAGAAGAAATACTGCCGTTTCAAAAAGGCCGGTATCAAGTATGTCGATTACAAGGATCCTGAGTTCCTCAAGAAGTTCCTCAATGAGCAGGGTAAGATTCTCCCCCGCCGCATCACCGGTACTTCCCTGAAGTTCCAGCGCAAGGTGGCAAAGGCTATCAAGCGTGCCCGCTCCATCGCTCTTCTTCCCTACGTTACTGACCTTCTTAAATAATCTGCCTTATGGAAATTCTGCTTAAGAAAGATGTGGCCAACCTTGGCTACGCCGACGAAATCGTGAAAGTGAAGGCAGGTTACGCCATGAACTACCTGGTTCCCCAGGGTTTTGCAGTCGTGGCCACCGAGTCTGTGAAGAAGATGCACGCCGAGACTCTCCGTCAGCGCGCTCACAAAGAAGCAAAGCTTGTTGCCGATGCAGAGGCTCTCGCAGCCACCATCAGCGCACAGAAGCCCGAAATCAAGGTCAAGGTCTCCGAGAGCGGCAAGCTCTACGGCTCCGTTACCACCATCGACCTCGCCGAGGCTCTCGCAGCCAAGGGCATCGAGCTCGACAAGCGCAACATCACCATCCTCGCCGCCGAGGTGAAGGAGCTTGGTGAGTACGAAGCTTCCGTGAAGATCTACAAGGCCATCAAGGCCAGCTTCAAGTTCGACGTTGTCGCTGCCGAGTAAAATTCTTGCAGGCAAACGCCAGACTAAAGTAAACGAAAACCGGAAATGCAGCATTTGCATTTCCGGTTTTTTTATATCCTCCTGAGTGTCAGGAGACAAAGCGGCAAGAAATCTGCCCGGCAGAAATTTGCCCCTCTCCCCTCCCGGGCTTAAATTTGCAATTGCAGTCATTTCTCTCCGGGGCGTTTTGTAGGTCGCCGCCCGGAGCGAACAGCAAGCGGGAGGGCGAGCAGCTACTTCACGGGAACGTTCTCGAGAACTGCCTTAAGGTATTCCCAGGTGCGTGCAACGGAAGGGATGTTCACCCTCTCGTCCGGGCTGTGGGGATAACGGATGGTAGGCCCGATGGAAACCATCTCCCAGTTGGGATACTTGGCACCCATTATGGCGCACTCGAGGCCGCCGTGGGTGGCCATAATCTTCATGGGACGTCCATAGACCTTTTCGAACTGCTCCATCATCACCTTGTTCATGGGAGTGTCGAGCTTCGGAGTCCAGCCGCTGTAGCCGCCGCTGAAGGTTATGGAGTCGGCGCCGGCAAGCTCGAAGATGCAGCGGATGCGCTCGGCAAGGTCGGCCTTGGCGGTGTCTACTGCACTGCGCATGAGGGAATGGACGGTAATCTTGCCCTTATCCGTGCGCACGATGGCCATATTGATGGAAGTCTCGGTGAGGCCTTCCATGGTGCGGCTCATGCGGATTACGTTGGAGGGGCAGGCAATCATGGCCTTGATGGCGCGGAGCATCACGCTGCCCTGGATGAACTTGGGCGCGGTGGGAACGTCTTCGACGATGAGCTTCGAGGAAGGATCGGACTCCTTGAACTCGGCCTTGAATTCGGCGAATATGCTGTCGATGAGTTTCTTAACAGCGGAAACATTCTCCTTCGGGATAACAATCTCAGCAACTGCTTCGAACGGAATGGCGTTACGCAGGCTGCCGCCGGTGAAGGAAACCACCTTGGCACCGAAGAGCTCCACCAGAGGGAGGAGAATCCTTGCCATAACCTTGTTGGCATTGCCCCTGTAGAGGGAGATATCCATGCCGGAATGGCCGCCCTGGAGGCCCTTGACGCTGATTTTAAGGCCCTTATAACCTTCAGGAGTATTGTACTTGTGGTACTTGAAACTGGCCGATGCATCCAGGCCGCCGGCGCAACCCACGCAGAGCTCGCCCTCTTCCTCGGAATCGAGGTTGATGAGGATGTCGCCCTTGAGAACACCGGGACGGAGGCAGTTCGCTCCGGTCATGCCGGTTTCCTCATCATAGGTGCAGAGGATCTCGATGGGGCCGTGTTTCACGCTCTTGTCCTCAAGGACGCTCAGGCCAAGAGCCACGCCGATGCCGTTGTCGGCTCCGAGGGTGGTGCGGTCGGCGGTTACCCAGTCGCCGTCGATGATGGTGTCGATGGGGTCTTTAAGGAAGTCGTGGGAGGAGTCGGAGGTCTTCTGGGGCACCATGTCCATGTGGCCCTGGAGAATCACTCCCCTGCGGTTTTCAAAGCCGGGAGTGGCCGGAACGCGGATTATGATGTTTCCTGTTTCGTCCTTGACGGTTTCGAAGCCATGGGACGTTCCCCAGTTATAGAGGTATTCGATTACCTTGCCCTCGTGCTTTGACGGACGGGGAATCTGTGTGAGACCGTAGAAGTTGTTCCATACAACTTTGGGTTCCAAATCTTTGATGATCATAAGTATCAGTGTTTAATTAAGGTTATTTTCCAATTGGCAGGGTGCATTCGCGTCCCAGCTGGTACACGGTGGCACGGGCCTGAAGAAGAGTTTCATTCCCAGTGCAGAAGCTCAGCACGCATACGGCCGGCTCACGGTAGTGGATGTAGCGGGTTCTGGAAGAAACACGGCCTGCAGGGGCCTCAGGAGCCTCCGGGACGGAGACTGTCTCAAAGTCCAGATAGTAGGTCTCTCCGTCCTGGGTGAAAACCTGGTAGCGCTGGCTGCGGCTCTGGGCCGACGGAGTGATGTCGTAGCTCCCGTGGATGGGTTCAGTCACGCTGTAGCCGCGGAAGAGGACCAGGTACTCCTGTTCCAGGCGGTCCAGCTCGTCGAGGGCTGCCTGGAGCGCCTCTCCGCTGAATGTAGCGTCGGTATTGCCGCTCGCGATGTTGTAGCGGTCGCGCCTGGCGTTCAGGATTATTGTGGCGGCCTCCCTGGCACGCTCTGCGACGCTGCGGGAAGCAGAGACTTCCTGATGGATGGGAATGCGCGAGAAGGTAGAGTCCGTGCGGACGGTCTGGTAAACCGTTATCACCCTGGATTCCTCGGAGGGGGCCAGTCCGGAGGTAGAGAAATCGGCCTCACGGGCCCTTGAGAAGCGCCAGTTCAGGAGCTCGGCGTCGGCCTTGCTGCGGAAGGCGACCAGGCCCTGGCAGGTAAGGGCGAGCATGCTCTCGGTGGCGCCGGAGGGAGCGGTGAAGGCGGCCGAGAGGTCGGCCTCCTCGGTTTGAACGAGACGTACCGAGTTTATGTGGGTTTCCACCCCGTCGGCCTGACGGACCTCTATTCCGAGAAGCGAATGGGCATAAGCGGCGTAGGGGCCTGCAAAGAAGGTTTCCCTAACGGCGTCCACCTCCACAGTGATGGTTGTTCTGGGGAGGAAATAGTTCACTTCCTGCGCATTGAGGCAGAGGGAAAGGAACAGGGCGACAAGAGCTGTGAAGAGACGTTTTATCATTATTTCCATCTTTTATGCGTCCAAAGATAATTCCACGGCTGCTCATTCAGGTCCTCCTCCAGGAGGGCATGGTAGCGCCGCATTATTTCTTCAGGGGTGGTCTCGGAAGCATGCTCGGTAAGGGGCACGAATTCGAGGCCGTAATGGCCCCTGGAAAGCCTTCTCCAGCGAATGTAGGAAACGCCCATGTCCAGTTTGCAGGCCAGGGCCGCGCCGCCAATCATGGCGGTGGTCTTCTGGTGCATGAACTCTCCCACGTCGCAGGAGGCCGCACCCTTGTAGGGATGCTGGTCGGTATTGAAGATATACAGTTTCTTCTCGTGGCGGTTGCGCACGGCGTATCGGAGGATGTCGGCACTCTCGACATAGCCCTCGAAACCGCGGTCGAGCACGGGGGCACAGCGGTTGCGGGCCATAACCTGGTCCCATAGGCGGCTGGTGAGCTTCTTGTA
>CAJOCS010000056.1 GCA_905233655.1 uncultured Bacteroidales bacterium
CCGACGGTTGAAAACGTGAGGCCGAATCCGGCCGGAACCGCCTGAATCAGATTGTATTCCCGGTGCTCGAACTCAGGACGGGCGAAGAATACGCCCAGCATCCCCAGAGAGTCAAGGCGGGCCTGGAGCGTGAGGGTATCGGCCCCGCGGAAAACGCCGAGAGAGACCTCCGAACCGGCGTTGAGAGCCATAATCTTTCGGGCATCCTGGAGATAAGGCGTATCCGTTCCGTCCACGGAAACAATTCGGTCTCCCCTCAGGAGGCCGATTCCGGCGTTGGGACCTCCGGCCATAACACTGTCGACGACGAAGGGCATCGCAAGGTCGAACATTCCGGGAGTCTCCAGGACATCGCCGATAAGGTTCTGGTCGATGTAGATATCCAAGGTGTCGGCGCCGCGGAGGACCGTTGCCACACGCACATTACGCCTTGCAAGGTCGGCCTGAAGGGAGAGGAAATCGTCCGGGACGTAATCGTCGAAACGGAGGATACGGTCACCGGTGCGGAAACCCATGTCGTAGGCCAGTTCATTCACATAAATGGGCTTGTCGGCATTGGAAACGTAGGTGTCTCCCCAGATGGCAAGCATGATTATGAAGATGACGATGGCAAGGATAAAGTTGTTCAGCACTCCCCCGCCCATCACCAGAAGGCGCTGCCATGCGGGATGGGTACGGAATTCCCACGGCTGAGGCTCCCGGTGCATGGATTCGATGTCCATGGACTCGTCTATCATGCCTGCAATCTTGCAGTAGCCGCCGAGCGGCAGCCAGCCCATTCCGTATTCGGTGTCGCCTATCTTGAAAGAGAACAGCTTGACTCCGCCCACGTCGAAGAAAAGGTAGAATTTATCCACCCTGATGCGGAAAATCTTCGCCCACATGAAATGCCCGAGCTCATGTATCAGGATGAGCACGGAGAGGGCAAGGATAACCTGCAGTATCTTCAGCAGAACGGTCATAGGGCAGAAAGTCGCAGGGCTTCGTCGTTGGTGGAGAAAATGTCGTCCAGGCAGGGGTCGGCCTTGAATTCAATGGTATCCATCACACGGGCGATGGTGTCGGGAATGTCGTAGAAACGGATGCGGCCCTCGAGATAGGCCTTGACGGCGGCCTCATTCGCGGCATTCATGGCGCAGGGAATGTTTCCTCCGCGCCTGAGGGCTTCTCCAGCAAGGGCCAGGCAGGGGAACTTCTCGTAGTCCGGCTCCTCGAAAGTGAGGCTCTTCATTGCCGAGAAATCCAGCCTGCGGCCGTCCAGTTCAAGCCTCTCGGGGAAAGCGAGGGCAAGGGCGATGGGGATTCTCATGTCCGGCGTCCCGAGCTGGGCTATTACGGCACCGTCACGGAATTCCACCATTGAATGAATCACCGACTCCGGATGAACCACCACGTGGATGCGCTCCAAAGGCATGTCGAAGAGCCAGCGGGCTTCTATTACCTCGAAGCCCTTGTTCATCATGGTGGCCGAATCGATGGTTATCTTCGAGCCCATGCTCCAGTTGGGATGACGCAGCGCGGCGTCTTTGTCGGCCACTGAAATCAATTCCCTTGGCCAGGTGCGGAAAGGACCGCCCGAAGCCGTTAGATGAATCTTTTCGACCGGATTCCCCTGGGCACCCTGGATGCATTGGAAGATTGCCGAATGCTCCGAATCCACCGGAAGTATCCTGGCGCGGCAGCGGCGTGCAAGTTCCATTACCAGCGAACCGGCTGCAACGAGGGTCTCCTTGTTGGCGAGGGCTATGGTCTTTCCGGCTTCAATGGCGGCGAGAGGAGGCTTCAGCCCGCTGAAACCCACCATCGAGGCGACGACGATGTCTATTTCCGGCCGGCGTACAAGCTCGCAGGCAGCGTCGATTCCCTGATGAACAGCCACTCCCGGCAAGGCGTCGCGGACGGCGGCGTAGCGGTCGGGATTGCAGATAACCACATGAGGGACATGGAATTCACGCGCCTGCTCCACCAGAAGGGTGTCGCTGCTGTTGGCCGATATCATGCCCACACGGAACCTGTCCGGATGCTGACGCACCACCTGCAGGGTCTGTGTGCCGATGGATCCCGTGGATCCGAGTATGGCGATAGTCTTGATCATCTAGAATGTGATATACAGTGTGGGGTCGACCGGTTCACCGTCGTACCAGAGCTCGAAGCGGAGATGGTCTCCGGAAGTGAGCGACTCGGAGCTGCCCACCAGGGCGACCGGGGCTCCGGCCTTCACGGCATCGCCAGGCTTGCGGAGCAGCTTCTGGTTGTGCTTGTAGAAGGAGATTATGTCTCCTTTGTGCTGGATGGCAAGCGTGTAACCGTTGTCGTCGTCACGGGAGGAGAATATGACCGTACCGTCCAGGACGGCCGTCACAACCTCTCCTGCCGGGGCTGTAATGTCCAGATACGGATGGAGATCCCTGTCTAACGGATTGGAGACCACTCCCCTCACAGGAGGGAAGAAGGCCTGAGCCTCAATGGGGAGGTTACGCGCCTCACCGCCAACGTAGAACTGCTCTTCCGCGGCGACATCGGCCCTCAGGGCGGAATCGCGCATGGCGAGATAGACGGAGTCGACCGCCTCGCGCGAAGCCTGATTCTGGAGAATGAGGCTGTCCAGACGGATGGGGGCGCGGCCGGTGACCACGCGGCGGAGATTCTCGGTGTAAAGCTCCCACTGAAGGATACGCGTTTCCAGGGAGTCTACCCTTCTGGCATTCTGGACGGCCTGGCGGCGTGTCCTGGCGTCGGGATATCCCGGTATGAAGGTGCGGATGGGCGTAAAAGCGATGATGGAAAAAATGAGACCAATCAAGACAACGGCGGCGCTGATTGCGGCGATAATGGCCCCGCGACGGGAAAAACGCAGGCTCCAGAGGCGCTCGTGGGAGACGGCGTCTATCATTGAAAGCCGGAAATTTCGCGTTTTCTTGTCTTTGTTATCCATATAATTCGTATCTTTGCGCACCATGGACAGAATACTCGGAATAGACTACGGACGCAAACGCACCGGCCTAGCCGCAAGCGACCCCCTCGGGATTTTCGCTTCTGCCCTGGATACGGTAGATTCTACAAAGTTAATAGATTATATCAAAAATTACGCCAAGAATGAGCACATTCTGCGTTTTGTTGTAGGATATCCCGTAAATATGGACGGCACGCCCTCCGAAGCCCGGGCCGACGTGGATGCCTTCCTGAAACAGCTCCAGACTGCGTTCCCGGAGATTCCAGTGACGCTTGAGGACGAGCGATTCACCTCGGTGCTTGCTCACCGGGTGATGATAGACGGCGGAATGAAGGCTTCACGGCGCCGGGACAAGAAGGAAGTGGACCGGATTAGCGCCGCAATCATACTTCAGAGCTACCTGGACAGGACAAACGGCAGCACCATGGCCCTCGACCCGACGGCCGTTCCGGAAAGCCTGTCCCGCAACAAGACAAGAAAGAGATAATAATGATACGCCCCATCTACCTCTACGGAGCCGACGTGCTTCGCCAAAAGGCCGCCGAGGCCGACCTCAGCAAAAAAGACGAACTGCTTGCCCTGGTGCAGGACCTGAAAGACACGCTCCGCACCGCCGACGGCTGCGGCCTTGCCGCGCCGCAGATTGGCGTGAGCCTCCGGGTGGTGATAGTCGACGGCGACGTGGTTTCAGACACCTACGACTATCTCAAGGGATTCCGCCGCACCTTCATCAATCCGACGATTACAGAGGAAAGCGCCGAAAAGAGCACCTATTCCGAGGGATGTCTCTCCATCCCGGGCATTTACTGCGACATCACCCGCCCCAAAAGGATTACCGTGGAGTATTACGACGAGGATTTGAAGAAGGTTACTGAGACCTTCGACAACTTCGCATCCAGGATGATTCAGCACGAGCTTTCACACCTGGAAGGCGAGCTGTTCACCGACCTTGCTGCCCCTATAAGAAAAAAGATGATATCCGGAAAACTCCAGAATATCATCAAAGGAAAAGTGCATCCGCGCTATAACAGCCGGCTCAAATAGTTATTTCCTGAACCACTCAAGGCATTTGCTGCAGAGCGACGAGATTCCATCCCAGTCGCCAGCGGCGATTTTGTCCTTGGGGAAGAGTTTGGAGCCCATGCCGACAGCGGTTACGCCGCTCTTAGCCCAGGCCGCAAGATTCTCTTCGGTGGGTTCCACCGCTCCGGTACACATGATCATGGCCCAGGGCAGAGGAGCAAGGATGTTCTTCACGAATGCGGGACCACCCACCGTTCCGGCGGGGAAAACCTTCACAAGGTCGCAGCCAAGTTCCTGGGCGTGAACGATTTCGGTAACCGTTCCGCAGCCGGGGCTGTAGGGAATGCCGCGGCGGTTGGCAATGGTAATCACCTCGTCGACACAGCAGGGAGACACCAGGAAATCGGCCCCCATCTGGATGTAGAGGGCTGCAGTGGGTGCGTCCAGGATGGTACCGGCACCGAGGGCCATTTCAGGGCATTCGGCACGCACGAAGGCCATCACTTCCTCGAACACACGGTGGGCACCGTCGCCCCTGTTGGTGAATTCGAAGGCGCGGATTCCGCCGTCATAGCAGGCCTTCACCACTTTTTTGGTGAGTTCTACGTCCTTGTTGTAGAACACCGGCACGATTCCGGTCTTCCGGATGATGCCGATAGTATCGATCTTATTGAACTTTGCCATAATCCTATCTGCTTACTCGGCCGCTTCCGCCACCCTTCATAAGGGCTTCGACTTCGGCCACGGTTACACGGTTGTAGTCTCCGACGATGGTGTGCTTCAGGCAGGACGCGGCGGCGGCGAATTCGATGGCTTCCTGGTCGGTGGGATATGTGAGAAGGCCGTAGAGCAGGCCGCCCATGAAGGAGTCGCCTCCACCCACGCGGTCGACGATGTGGGTGATGTCGTAACGGCGGCTCTGCCAGAGAGTCTTTCCGTCATAGAGAACGCCTCCCCAGGTGTTGTGGTTGGCATTGATGGAGCCGCGGAGGGTGATGGCCACCTTCTTGCAGCGGGGGAAACGCTTCATAAGCTGCTGGCAGACACTCACAAACGCGGTCTGGTCGATCTCGCCGCCGGTTTTCTCGGCGTCGAAGCCTTCGGGCTTGATGCCGAATTCCTTCTCGGCGTCTTCCTCGTTGCCGAGTATGAGGTCGCAGCCTTCCACAAGGGCGGGCATAACCTCGGCGGCGGTCTTTCCGTACTTCCAGAGTTTCTTGCGGTAGTTAAGGTCGCAACTGACCTTCACACCCATTTCATTGGCCACCTTGATTGCTTCCAGGCAGGCGTCCGCGGCACCCTGGCTGAGAGCCGGGGTAATGCCGGTCCAGTGGAACCAGTCGGCACCCTCGAGCACCTTGTGCCAGTCTACCATTCCGGGCTGGATCTCGGAAACGGCGCTGTGGGCACGGTCGTAGATGACCTTGGAGCCACGGGCTACGGCGCCGGTCTCAAGATAGTAGATACCCACACGGTCTCCGCCATAAACGATGCTGTCCGTATTCACTCCGAAGCCCCTGAGTTCGGAGGTGCACATGTCGGCGATGTCGTTCTTGGGAAGACGGGTTACGAAATGGGCGTCGACGCCGTAATTGGCAAGGGAGACGGCAACGTTGGCCTCACCGCCGCCGAAAGTGGCGTCGAACTGCTGAGCCTGCGAAAAGCGCAGATATCCCGGTGTTGAAAGGCGAAGCATGACTTCGCCGAAGGTTACTACTTTTGACATATACTGTTTCTGTTAGATGATTCTCTTACAATTAGTTTGGTGGGAATGGTAATGACTTCCCCCTCCCCGCTCAGGAAGGCCGATGCCGCCCTCTGCCCCATCTCATAGGGGTACTGCCCCACCGAGCTCAGAGTAGGGCGCATGAGGGAAGTGAAAATCTCGTTCGCGGTGCCGACGATGCCGAAATCGCGCGGTATGCTGAGCCCCCTGTCGGTAACCGCCTCGACGGCGCCGAGGGCCGAGAAGTCGCCGGAACTGTAGAGCGCGTCGCAACCCAAGTCCACAGCCTTGAGGCCGGCCTCGTAGCCGGTTTCGCGGACAATGGTATCGTAGAAAATAATGCTTTCGTCAACCTCCATTCCACTGTCTGCAAGCGCCTTCCGATAGCCGTCCAGACGGTTTGCGTAGGCGTCTGAAGTCATGTATCCGGCAAGGGCTCCTATACGGCGGTAGCCATTGTCTATGAGGTGTTTAGTAGCCTCATAGGCACCCTGGAAATTGGTTCCCACCACCTTCGCTCCGGGAAGATTGTGGAACACGCGGTCGAACTGCACCAGGGGTATCTCCTTCCCCAGCGTTTCGATGATATGCTCTCCGTCCTGGTCCTCGATGGCATGGGACATGATGACCGCAGCCACACGGTTGTTGCGAAGCGAACGTATGGCCTTTATCTCTGAGTCACGGCTCTCGTGGGTCTGGCAGATGAGGACGCGGTAACCGGCCTCTTCCAGGATGGATTCGGCCCCGCCTATTACGTTGGAAAAGAACTCGCGGTTCACGCGCGGGACAATGATACCCACCATGTCGGAACGGCCGCGGCGAAGGTTGGAGGCAATGACATTCCGCTCATAGCCCATCTGCTCCGCCGCCTTTTCAACGGCGAGGCGGGTCTCCTCCTTCACGCGCGGACTCCCGGCGAGTGCGCGGGAAACCGTGGAAGGGGTAATGCCCAAGGCTTCGGCTATGTCTGTTATGGTTACCATTCCGACTACAAATATATAAATATTTGGGAATTTATGCAAACGTTTGTATATTTGTAGCGGAAAGCAATGTAATTTTTCTATATATGTCAAACATTTTCTCTCTCGAGGGCAGGAACGCCTGGATTACCGGCGCCTCCTACGGAATTGGTTTCAACATCGCCAAAGCCTTTGTGGAAGCCGGTATCAAGAACATCATTTTCAACGACATCAACGAGGCCGCGCTGGAAAGGGGCCTTGCCAACTACCATGAGGCCGGAATCACCAACGTCCACGGCTATGTGTGCGACGTCACCGACGAGAAGGCCGTAAAGGAGCTCGTGGAAAAAATCCATGCCGAGGTGGGCCAGATCGATATTCTGGTGAACAACGCCGGAATCATCAAGCGCATTCCCATGCATGAGATGGAACGCAGGGAATTCCAGCAGGTCATAGACGTCGACCTTGTGGCTCCCTTCATCGTATCCAGCGCCGTTCTTCCGGAAATGATGGAACGCCGGGAAGGCAAAATCATCAACATCTGCTCCATGATGAGCGAACTCGGCCGTGAGACCGTGAGCGCCTATGCCGCGGCGAAGGGCGGCCTGAAAATGCTCACCCGCAACATCTGCTCGGAATACGGAGAATACAACATCCAGTGCAACGGAATCGGCCCCGGCTACATCGCAACGCCCCAGACCGCTCCCCTGCGCGAAAGGCAGGCCGACGGAAGCCGTCATCCCTTCGACAGCTTCATCTGCGCCAAGACCCCGGCCGGAAGATGGCTCGACCCCTCCGAGCTCGGCGGCCCCGCCGTGTTCCTCGCATCCCATGCCTCCGACGCCGTGAACGGCCATATCCTCTATGTCGACGGCGGAATTCTCGCCTACATCGGCAAACAGCCCAAATAAGGAGGAGAGGAAATGAAAATCAACTGCGAAGTCCGCTATCCGTCCCACCAGGACGATGCAAAGCATTACGACACCGCCACCCTTCGGAAGCATTATCTGGTTGAAAACCTGATGGTTCCGGATGAAATTAATATGGTTTACTCGATGTTCGACCGTATTATCGCGGGTGGCGCCGTTCCAGTGAAAGAGGAACTCCTCCTCACTCCCCCGGAGATTCTGCGCAGCGACTATTTCACCCAGCGCCGCGAAATAGGCATTATCAACGTAGGCGGAACCGGAGTGGTGAAAGTGGGCGACGAAGAATACGAGATCCCGTTCAAGGAGGCCCTCTACATCGGCCGTGGCGACAGGCACGTAAGCTTCCGCAGCCTGGACGCTTCCAACCCCGCCCATTTCTATTTCAACTCCGCGCTCGCCCACCGCGAAACCGGCGTGAAGAAAGTAAGCAAGAAAGACGCCGTGGTGATGCACCTCGGAAGCCTTGAAGAGAGCAACGAAAGGACCATCAACCGTCTTCTGGTGAAAGAAGTCGTCCCCTGCTGCCAGCTTCAGATGGGCATGACCGAACTCGCCCCCGGAAGCACCTGGAACACCATGCCCGCCCATACCCACGACCGCCGCATGGAGGTTTACTTCTATTTTGAGCTTCCCGCCGATGCGGCCGTATGCCACTTCATGGGAGAGCCCCAGGAAACCCGCCATATCTGGATGCACAACGAACAGGCCGTGATTTCTCCCCAGTGGAGCATCCACAGCGCCTGCGCAACCCGGAACTACACCTTCATCTGGGGAATGTGCGGAGAGAATGACGACTACAACGACATGGACTGGTGCAAAACCGAAGACCTCCGATAATGAAAAGACTTTTCACCGCCATGGCGGCCGCCCTTGTGCTCGCCGCCTGCAGCAACGCTCCTGAAAACAGAGTGCGCCGTTCCGGAAAGGGCCGACGATTTCGTATTCGAGAACGACCTGATTGCCGGCCGCTTCTACGGCGAGGCCCTGGAGGGCAACCCCACCTCCCCCGGCGTGGACATCTGGGTGAAGCTTCCCGGCGCCCTGGTTGCCGATGAATGGTACTCCCACGCCGTGAATGAAGATCCTGACTACTATCACCACGACCACGGCGGCAAAGACTGCTATAAAGTGGCGGTGTCGCTCGGCGGAGGTGCATCGGCCCCCTTCATCGACGGGAAAATCTGCTATCCGGCCACCAATTACCGGAGCTACGAGATTCTGTCCTCCACCCCTGACAAGGTGGTATTCGTTCTGCGATATCCCGAGTGGGAAGCCGCGGAAGGCATCCGCGTGAGCCTTGAAAAGGAAGTGAGCCTGAGTGAGGGTTCCTACTTCGCCGAAGTTACCGACAGCTGGAATTTCTCCGGCACCGACAGCCTTACCGTCGCCGCCGGAATCAAGCTGCACAGCGCCCAGGGTACCGTTCAGGAAACTCTGAATGAAAACGGCCGCGTAGCCATCTGGGAATCCGCTTCCGACCAGAGCATCGAGCCCGAGGACGGAATGTTGGGAGTTGCCGTATTGATGGACGGCGCCTGCAGCTTCTTCTGCGAAGAGCTGGACCATGCGCTATGCGTTAAGACAATCGTCCCCGGAGAAACCGTAAGCTACTCCTTCGGCTCATGCTGGTCGAAGGGCAACATCAAGACCTCCTCGGATTGGTTCAGTCTTGTCCGAAGTTTAATGTAACGTCGAGCCAGCCGGAGTCGTTCTTCGGGCTGAAGCGGTTGCAGAAGAAACCGAATCTCGCCCCAGTCCACAAATCCGGCTGAGCGATGAAACCCTCTTCCACAGGAATCCACTGAGTGCCGTCCAAGCTGTATGAGAAAGTGCAGACGGCATCGGGGACGTTACCCTCTACAGGACGGGGGCTCACGTCGAGACGCACCCATACTATGGCCTCCTGCCTTGCCGGGTAATTCACGCGGGGCACATTCCCGGATTCATATGGATACTCGGCCGGGTGCTCTGAATAAGGGAGCATACACAGCGAAGAGGCCGATTCGGCCGCGCCATCGGCCGCGCCGGAACAATGAATCCGGCTCAGGACGGCGCCCTGGACAGTATCGGTAATCCTGAAGCCGGCATAGGCGTTTCCCATTACCACAAAGCCGGCAGTCTCCCCTTTTTGCTTCAACTGAGGGTTGGGCCAGAAGCTTAGCCTTGCCGTTACGGTGAAAGACTCCGAAGGGAACTTCTGCTGAATAAGATTGGGGCAGTCCCACAGATTTGAATACGGCCAGCTCTGTTCAACGCTGTAGAGTCTGATTCCGCCTCCAGGCAGGGCCATGTGCCAGAACGGCCCGGGGACAGAAGGATACTGCCACGCGTAATCAAGCCCGTAAGCGCTTGTGTGGCAAGCAGTTCCCGAAGCACCGGAGACAGCGGGCACCAGAGCTGAGGCGATGGGCTGTCCAATGCCGTCACCGTCGGGGTCTTCGCCGATAATAGGCCAGCCGTCGGTCCAGTTAAGAGGCTGGAGATGGACAATGCGGCCATAGGCTCCTTTGTCCTGGAAATGAATGAACCAGTCGCTCCCGTCCGGAGCTTCAACCCATGCTCCCTGATGCGGCCCGTTTACGGTGCCGGGAGCCCAGGCCATTACTATCCTCTCCTCGTATGGCCCGTAAGGACTGCTGGAACGAAGTACAGTCTGCCATCCAGTGGCCACACCCCCGGCCGGAGCGAAAATATAATACCAGCCGTCACGCCTGTACAGTTTTGTACCTTCTATGGTGGGCTGTGTGAGGTGCCCGTCGTACACTATTCTGGAAGGTCCCGTGAGATGAGAGCCGTCGGAAGCCATGGGAGCGACGAAAAGCACGCTCTTCAGGCCGGCGCGTGAACCGGCGAGCCCGTGTGAAAGCCAGGCCCTGCCATCGGCCTCCCAGAGAGGACAGGGGTCGATAAAACCCTTTTCCCGAACCACCCAGACGGGAGCTTCCCAATCACCGGCGGGATTCTGGCTTCGGACCATGAATATTCCCCTGTCGGGGTCTCCCACATAGATGTAGAACCAGCCGTCGTGATAACGGATTGCAGGAGCCCACACCCCTTTTCCATGCTGTACGGCGGAATGAAAGTCTTCGGTGTAATCTGTAAGTGCGGCGCCAATCTGTTCCCAATGCACAAAATCCTTTGAGTGAAGAATTGGCAGTCCAGGGAAAAAGTTGAATGACGATGCGGTCATATAGTAATCCTCCCCCACACGGCATACGTCAGGGTCGGAATAATCCATATGAAGGATGGGATTGGTGTAGGCAAGCGTCCTTTCCACCGGGCCCTGCCGGCAAGCGGCAAGCGCAAGGGCCAGTAATACCGGCAGCAGACGTGACGACAGTCTTCTCATAGCGTTACCAGCCAAGGACGGCGGCGCGGGAAGAATAGGGCTCGGCCTCGGAGGCGGTGAGGATTCTGCCGTAGGAATTGCGGCCGGAGGTGGCCGATGAGCCGTCCGGCTTTACGGATGCGTATTCCTTCCAGCCCGAAGTGGCGGTAGGAGTGGACGGAGTGGGAGTCTTGCCCGTATGCCAGCCTGCGGGGGCAATCACGGGGCCCATGGTGCAGCTGATGAAAGTGACGTTGTCGTAGACAGAGGTGTCGCCGCCGCTGCGGGCGAGGTACATGCTTCCGTCGGCGACGCCGCTCTCGGCCGTAAGGGTGCAGTTCAGGAATACGAATCCCTTGTCGTTGGCTCCGGGAACACGGGCCTGGACAATGTAACCGGCCGCGCGGGAGCGGATTTCGCAGTTTTCGAAAAGGCAGGCGCGAGGATAGCCCCAGATGTAGTCGCAGTGGCCTGCGATGAGAGAATCGTGCACATAGACATAGCCCTTGCACAGGAAGGTGTCCTGCCAGGAAATGAGCGAGCAGTTCCCAATTGTGAGTTTCTTGCTGTCGCCGTTGAAATAGATGGTCTCGGCCTGGCCTTTGTGGTCGGAAGTGTTGAAGGTGTTCTCGATTGTGAGATTCTCGATTACCAGCTCGTTGCAACTTTCAACGAGGAAAAGGCAGCGCCCGCCCATTACTCCCACGGCGGAACCGAAGGAAGGTTTTGAGTTCGAGGCCGAGCCCGAGCCGGTGGCATAGCTCTCGTTGTTGGGATATGCGATTACAACCCCGGTGCGGGAAGCGCCCTTTATTGTGAGATTGTTCTTGTCCCGTAGATACAGCAGTTCGTTATAGGTTCCGTCCCCTATCTCGATTGTCACCGCAGTGTCCTTGCCAAGTGCAGTGGCATAGCTCAATGCACCCTGGACGGTGCAGAAATCGCCGCTGCCGTCGGCCTTGACGCTGAGAGTGGTTCCGGAAGGGGCGCTCTTCGTGGAGAAGGGCATGTCGTCCTTGCCGATGGCTTTCCCCACCACCGACTCGTCCATGGTGAGATAGTATGAACCGTCGAAATCAAGCGCCTCGTTGTGAAGCTTGATAGACAGCTTGCCGCCCTTCAGGCGAAGCGGAGTGTAATGCACGGGGCGGTAACGGGTGCTGTGGAGGGCGTCCATGAAAGTGTGGAACGTGCTTTCCCCGTTGATGGTGGCCTTCGGAACCATGGTACCGTCATCCAGTATGGTGACGTTCGCGATGTCGGCAAGGTCGATTTTATCCACAAGAGTGCCGTTCTCCTTGAATACCTGGATAAGGCCGGAAGTGCCAAGATGGGCGCCTGAGCCCACTTCCACTACCAGCGGAGCGTCGGTGCACTGCACCACGGCGCCAGGCTGGGGGGCCTCTCCCTCGGTACGGGCCTCCACGGGATCGCTGTAGGCGGAGGATTTGTCCCCCGCCACAGCGCATACCGAGAACATGTATACGGTCCCCCTCGTGAGGGCGTCGACCGTAACGTTACGGCTTGTCACACTCCCCTCTTTCACCTTTTCTCCGTCCTTGGTGAGGAGCCACTTGTAGGTCTTTGCCCCTTCGACGGCGGACCACTGGAAAGTAAGGCTGCTCTCCGTTGCGGAATGCAGTTTCACATTCGTGGGAACACCAAGCTCCTCCGCCACGGGAGTCACGTCCTCCTTGCCTCCGCCGCAGGAAAAAATAAGGGAGAGAGTGCAGAAAAGTGTAACGAACCGTTTCATAATTAATCAGTTACAATAGGTTTATACTTCGGCACCAGGGCCTTCATTATGCTCCAGGCAATCAGATATGCAAGTCCGCAGAAGCAGAACATGATAAAGTAGCCGGCAGGCTTGCCGTCAAAACCGAGGAAACGGAAGGCGGAGCCGGCGTTCTCAGCATAAGTGAAGAGGTTACCTGCCACCTGCCATTGCACCGATACCGGTGATGGTTGCGATGGTGCTCTTGGGGAACATGTCGCCGATGGTGCTGAACAGATTCGCGCTCCATGCCTGATGTCCCGCGCCGGCAAGGCCGATGAGAATGGCAGGCCACCAGGGGCTGCCGGAGCTCATGCCGAGAGGCTGGGCGAACAGGGCTGCGATGGGGAAGAAGGCGAAGATGAGCATCGAAAGCATACGTCCGCTGTAGGGATGCATTCCCCTCTTCTCTACAAACAGCTTGGGCAGGTATCCACCGAAGATGGAAATCACCGTCACAATTGCGTAGAGCGTGAAAATGAGTCCCTGTCCCAGACCGGAAGTGGCCGGAGCATGGAACTGGTTGCTGAAATACGAAGGAGCCCAGAAGAGGAAGAACCACCATACGCCGTCGGTGAAGAACTTGCCCACTATGAAGGCCCAGGTCTGCCTGAAACGGAAGCACTGCATCATGGGGATGGTCTTCTCCTGCGCCAGGGCGGCCTTTTCGGCAGCCTCGGCGGCGTCGTCCTGATGGATATACTCAAGTTCGGCCTCATTCACATGGGAGCTCTTCTCGGGCTTGTCGTACATGAATGCCCAGAAGAACATCCAGATGAATCCGAGTCCGCCGATGATGATGAACGCCCATTCCCAGCCGAAGCGAGAGGCCAGCGGGGGTATCAGCAGCGGAGCCGCAAGGGCGCCCACAGACGCACCTGCATTGAAGATGGAGGTAGCGAAGGCGCGGTCCTTCTTGGGGAAGTACTCGGCCGTTACCTTGATGGCCGCCGGGAAGTTTCCGGCTTCACCAAGGGCAAGCACTCCCCTGCACAGCAGGAAGAGATAGACCGAGGTCGTGGACACGGCGAGGGCAACATTCGAGCCGGCCTCCACGGCGCGCATGGCCGCAACGGAGTCGAGGCCGACGAAATGGGCGGTGGCCCAGCCGCACGCTGCGTGCAGGCAGGCACCTCCGGACCACACGCCGATGGCAATCAGGTAACCTTTCTTGGTTCCCATCCAGTCTACGAACTTGCCGGCGAACAGGCAGGCGATGGCGTAAAAGATGGAGAAGAACGAAGTAATGGTACCGTAATTCGCGTCGGTCCAGTGGAACTCGGGTTTGATGAATTCCTCGTAAGTGAGCGAAAGCACCTGGCGGTCAAGGTAGTTTACCGTAGTAGCCACGAAGAGCAGCGAGCACAGCCACCAGCGCCAGTTTGTCATCAATTTCTGTTGTGTACTCATAAGATAACGGATTTAACGGCCGCACGCATGCCTTTTTCCTGAATGAGGGCAAGGTCGGAGGCGAGAAGTTCGGTGAGTCCGGGGATGGCGTTGAGGTCCTCGCCCCAGATGAAATCGTCGGCAAGAACGCCCTTTGCCACGGCCTTCACGTCGCCGGTGGCCCAGAGATTCTTCAGGAGTTCTACGATCTTCGGGTCGTCGTTGGGAACAATCTCCACGTCTCCCCTCTTGCCACCCTTGTAATAGGTGCAGATGCCTGCAAGGCCGAGAACGATGCCCTTGGGAAGCTCGCCCTTGCGCTCCAGATAGGTCTTCAGGCCGGGCAAGTCGCGGGTCTTGAACTTCGGGAAGGAGTTGAGCATGATGGAGGTTACGAAATGCTTCACAAACGGGTTGCGGAAGCGCTCCATAACGTCGGAAGCGAATTTCTCCAGCTCTTCCTTCGGGAGATTGAGCGTGGGAAGGAGCTCCTCGAACATCACCTTGCGGACGAAGGCGCCCACTTCGGGATCCTCGCAGCACTCCTTCACGGTGTCGAGACCGCTCAGGTAGCCAACCGGCGAAAGCACGGTGTGGGGTCCGTTCAGCAGGGTAACCTTTCTCTCGTGATAGGGAGCCTCGGAAGGCACGAAGAGCACGTGGAGCCCGGCCTTGTCGGCAGGGAACTCGTCGGCTATCTCCTTCGGAGCCTCGATAACCCAGAGGTGGAAGATCTCGGCCTTGTCCAGGAGGTGGTCGTCATAGCCGGCACGCTCGCAGAGGGCGGCAGCATTGTCCCTCGGATAACCGGGAACGATGCGGTCCACAAGAGTGGAATAGACACCGCAGGCCTCCTCGAACCATGAGCTGAAATCCGGGCCGAGGTTCCACAGGTCGATATACTGGCGGATGCATTCCTTAAGGTGCTTTCCGTTTTCGAAAATGAGCTCGCAGGGGAAGACGATAAGGCCCTTGTCCATGGCACCGCCGAAATGTTGCCAGCGGTGATACAGCAGCTGGGTAAGCTTGCCGGGATAGGAAGAGGCAGGCTTGTCATCCAGCTTGCAGGCCGGATCGAAAGCGATACCGGCTTCCGTGGTGTTGGAAATCACGAAACGGATTTCCGGCTGCTCGGCAAGGGCAAGGTAGGCCTCGAAGTCGGCATAGGGGTTCAGACCTCTTGAAATGACGTCGATAAGGTCGAGGCTGTCAACTGGTTTTCCGTCCTGCAGGCCCTGAAGGTTCAGGTGATACAGGCCGTCCTGCTCGTTGAGCCATTCCACCATACCCTTCTCGATGGGCTGGACAACCACCACGGAGCCGTTGAAATCGGTCTTCTGGTTGGTTTTCCAGATAATCCAGTCGATGAATGCACGGAGGAAGTTGCCCTCTCCGAACTGAATCACTTTTTCTGTGTAGCGCTTCGCCTGTGTAGCGCTTGTGCGATTTAGTCTTTCCATGTTTTTGTTGTGTTACTCGCTTTCCGTTATAACCATGTAAATCAGGGCCTGTTCACTGCTCTTCTGCTTAAGGGTGTAACCCATGCCCTTTTCGAGGGTCACCTCGCCGGAATCGCCGTAGGTATCCCAGGGCGTATCCCAGACCTGCTCGTCACCGCCGTCGGAGACCAGCATTATCTTGGCGCTGGTGTTTTCGTTCTTGCGGCGGGCAAAATAGAAGCGCACCGTAGTTGTGTACTCAGAAGATGTGGTGAATTTGGCGTATCCCTTGCTGTCGAACTTGAAGCCCTGCGAGAAGGTCATTCCGCCGATGGTGAAGGAACCGCTGTAGTCCTTGCTGAAATCGGCCACCGAAGTGGTGACATCGAAGAAGGAGGCGCCTGCCTGGCCGTCCAGAGTCTGGACAGGGGTCTTGTTCTGCATGCTCAGAGTGTAGACATGGGCACCGGGATTCACAGCGGGGTCGTCGCCCGGATCATCCGGGTCTTCGGGCTCGGGATCAACCGGATTGTCGTCGGTACCGTCGAACTCGGTGATACCGCCGTTGTCCACCGCGATGGGGGCCGAGGTATAACCCAGCTTGCCGTAACCGGCGCCGGCCTTCACCACTGAAGGCACATCCTCTGCGGCCGTGACCACGTAGTCGTATGCAGGACGGAAATCACTGTATGTGAGAGCCGTACCGGCTGCGCCGCCATAAGTCGTATACTGTACATTCGACAGCGGATACGGGTCCTTT
>CAJOCS010000057.1 GCA_905233655.1 uncultured Bacteroidales bacterium
TCTACAACCTCAATAAGATGGAAGACGAGCTGGTGTCCATAAAGAACATCGACAATGTCTCGCACGAGAAGCTCCTCCCCATCACGGCAGAGTACAAGAAGGTCCTCATGGGCGTTGCCATCGGCCTGAGGGACCGCATTTTCGGCTATCTGCGCCGTTTGGACGAGGGTGCCTCCGTGCAGCTCTGCAACGAAATCGAGCACTTCCTCGACAAGGAACTCTGCATCCAGCTCCCGCTTGCCCGCAGCGAAGAGGAAAGGGTGAGCATGCTGCGCGCCAAACTCGACCGTCCCATCCGCGTCTGCGGTATGGTACGCAACGAGGGAGAGCCCGGCGGCGGCCCCTACATCATCGCAGGCAGGGACGGAAGTACCTCCCTGCAGGTCCTGGAAAGCGTCCAGATCAATCCTGCCGACGAGGGTGCGATGGCATCGATGAAGCGTGCCACCCACTTCAATCCCGTCGACCTGGTTTGCTGTCTGAAGAATTACAAAGGCGAAAAATTCAATCTTCTCGAGCACGTGGACCCGGATGCCGGATTCATAAGCTCCAAGAGCTTTGAAGGCCGCGAACTGAAGGCACTTGAACTCCCCGGCCTCTGGAACGGCGCAATGAGCGACTGGAACACCCTCTTCGTGGAAGTTCCCGTCGAAACGTTTAATCCCGTGAAAGTAGTGCTGGACCTTCTCCGTCCGGCCCATCAGAAATGATTAAGGAAGCAGTAGCAGGTACGCTGGAATCGGGGGATATCCTCGTCCAGCTTTCCCCCGCGGAGGGGATGACAATCGAGCTCCAGAGCTCGGTCGCGGCCCAGTTCGGCCGTCAGATTAAAGAACTGATTGCCGAAACTCTCAAAGGCCTCGACATCAACGATGTGTATGTGAAAGCCGTGGATAAGGGCGCTCTGGACTGCACTATCCGCGCACGTGTAACCGCGGCCGCTGTCCGCTCAACCGGGAAGGACGTATGGAAAGACTGAGAAGAACCATGATGTTCGTTCCCGGCAACAATCCGGGAATGATGGCCGACGCCCACATCTACGGTCCGGATTCCATCATGCTCGACCTTGAGGACTCCGTGACAATGGCCCAGAAGGATGCCGCAAGGCTCCTTGTCTACAATGCCCTTCGCAGCATCGACTACGGCAACACCGAAATGGTGGTGCGCATAAATCCGCTTTCCACGCCCTACGGCAAGAAGGACGTCGAAGCCGTGGTGAAGGCCGGTGTGGATGTAATCCGCATGCCGAAAACCGAAACGGCCGACGAAGTGCGCGAACTCGAGGCTGAGATCCTGAAAGTGGAGCAGGAGATAGGCCGCGTAGGGGAGACCAGGATTATGGCCGCCATCGAAAGCGCACTTGGAATAGTGAACGCCTATGAGATTGCAACGGCCTCCGAGAGGATGATGGGTATAGCCCTCGGCGCCGAAGACTATTCGGCGAACCTGAAGACCAACCGCACACCCGGCGGGGCCGAGCTTCTGCTTGCGCGTGAAACCATAGTGGTAGCCGCCCGTGCGGCGGGCATCGCCTGTTTCGACACCGTTTACTCCAACCTGGACGACATGGAAACCTTCCGCAAGGAAGTGGAACTCATCAAGACCCTGGGCTTCGACGGCAAATCCATCATCAACCCCCGTCAGATTGAGATTGTGAACCAGGTTTTCACTCCCTCCGAGAAGGAAATCACCAAGGCGCGCACAATTATCGCAGCCATTCGCGAAGCCCAGGAAAAGGGCTCCGGAGTTATTTCCGTCAATGGCAAGATGGTAGACCGTCCCGTGGTCCTGAGGGCCGAAAGAACAATTGCCCTGGCCGTTGCCGCGGGCGTAATTGACAAGGAGGAAGCGCTATGAGAAATTCCAAGCTTAGAAGCCTTGAAGAGGCTATCCGCCTGAGCGGGCTCCGCAACGGGATGACCATCTCCTTCCACCATCATTTCCGCGGGGGAGACAAGGTAGTTAACATGGTAGTGGACAAACTTGCCGAAATGGGATTCAAGGATCTGCATCTTGCAGCCTCCAGCCTTTCGGACGTACATACGCCCCTTATCGAGCACATCCGTAACGGTGTCATAACCAAGATTTCCACCTCCGGAATGAGAGGGGATCTTGCCGACGCAGTTTCGCACGGTCTCATGGCCGAGCCGGTGATTTTCCGCTCACACGGCGGCCGAGGAAGCGCAATTGCAAGCGGCGAGCTGAAAATAGACGTCGCCTTCCTTGGCGCATCTTCTTCCGACGAGCTCGGCAATGCCTGCGGCTTCTCCCGCAGCGAGAACGCAAAGAGCATCTGCGGCTCCCTGGGTTATGCCCTTCCGGACGCCCAGTATGCAAAACATGTGGTGGTAATCACCGACGACCTTGTGGCCTATCCCAACATGCCCCAGTCCATCTCCGCCTCGGTAGTGGAATCCGTGGTGGTGGCCGACTCAGTGGGCGACAGTTCCAAGATTTCCGCTGGAGCCATTCGCGACTCCAAGAACCCGCGCGATATTCTGCTTGCCAAACAGGCTGCAAAAGTGATACTTGCATCTCCTTACTTCAAGGATGGCTTCAGCATTCAGACGGGCACCGGCGGCGCCTCTCTCGCGGTTGTGAAATATATCCGGGAATCCATGATCGAAAAGGGGATCAAGGCGTCCTTTGCCCTCGGCGGAATCACCGCCCACATGGTAAAACTCCATGAGGAAGGCCTCATCGGCCATCTGATTGACGTGCAGTCTTTCGACAAGGTTGCGGCGGAGTCAATCAAGAACGACCCCATGCACCGTGAAGTCTCGGCCATCGAGTATGCCAGCGGCATGCACACCGGCTCGGCTACCCATGCCCTCGACATTGTAATCCTCAGTGCCCTGGAAGTGGATACACAGTTCAACGTGAACGTTCTGGTTGGTTCCGACGGCGTTATCCGAGGTGCCATCGGCGGGCATCAGGACACGGCCCAGGATTCTGCCCTGAGTATTATCGTGTGCCCTCTGCTTCGCGGACGCATTCCCTGCGTGGTTCCGAAAGTGACCACTCTCATCACTCCCGGAAGTAGCGTGGACGTGGTTGTCACGGAGTATGGAATTGCAGTGAATCCGGCCCGTCCCGAACTTGCAGAAATGCTTAAGGAGGCAGGCCTCAATATTTTGGATATCAAAGCTCTCGCCGAGAAGGCAAAGAGCATTATCGGCACTCCCGACCCGCTTCCTTTCGGGGATAAGGTCGTTGGCATTGTAATGAACCGCGACGGTTCCGTCCTGGATAAGATCTACAATGTCTGAGATTACGCTGGACCAGTTGCTTGCGAGCAGGGACCGCCGGGTTGAACGCCAGGCGGCCCTGCTCGAGGGCAATCCGGGCAGCACTCTCATTTGTCTCACCGTTCAGTTCCCCGGCAGGGTTAAACGCACGCCGGAATCGCTGATTGTTGCGGAAGAGGGCGTGAACGCCCTTCTGGACACGTTCGGCTCTTCAGTCCGCTTGCTCCGGAAATTCGACCCTGAAACCGGTTTCGAGGCCTATATGCTTGTGGATAAGCCCTCGTCAGAAGCCAAGAAGGCCACCTGTGGGATAGAGAATTCGCATCCTCTCGGCCGCCTTATGGACATAGACGTGATTGTGCTTTCCGAGAACGGTCCGGTGCCGCTTTCAAGGGAGGATTTCGGCTTTCCTCCCAGGCTCTGCCTGCTTTGCAATTCACCCGTGAGGGAGTGCATGAGAAAGGGGAACCACAGCAAGGAGGAACTCATTGAAGCCATGAATCGCATGGTAAGTTCCTATTGCCATAACAAAAACTAGGATTCTTCTTGGCAAATCAATAATTAATCCGTAATTTCGCGTGTTGTTCCATGGCAGGCGGAACCGGGTGTATTGGAAAGCTTGCCGGAAGGATGCAAGAATATACAGAGCAGAAAATAACGGAGATGCCTCTGCGCTCTCCTTTCTTCAAGAAAAAGGTCTGTGACTTCCTTGTGGCCAATGGCCTAAGGGAAGATGTTTTGGACGCTTACTTCTGCATCCTTGACGAAGACGGCGGAATTCTCGCCGGAGCCGGTATCCATAAAGACATCATCAAGTGCGTTGCGGTCTCTTCTGAGGCTCGCTCGGGCGGTCTTGTGGCTCCGGTCGTTTCGCATATCCTCCAGTGGGCCTCCGAGCGCTGCATGCACAATCTGAAGGTCTTTACAAAGCCGGAAAATCGCTCTGTTTTCGAGAGCCTTGGTTTTCATGTGATTGCGTCGGCCCAAAAAGCTATTCTGATGGAAAACGGCAGGGGACTGGAGTCTTATTGCCAATACCTAGCTTCCGAGCGGGAAGAGGGGAGCGGAGCCGTTATAGTGATGAACGCCAATCCCTTCCACCGCGGGCATCTGTTCCTCATTCAGAGGGCGTCGGCCTATGCAAAGAATGTGTATGTGATTGTGGTGAAAGAGGATGTTTCCCGCTTTCCCTATTCCGAACGCCTTGCAATGGTTAAGGCCGGCATCGAAGGCCAGAGGCTCGGAGACTGCCGTGTGAAAGTTCTGGAAGGCAGTTCCTACCAAATTTCCTCCGCAACCTTCCCTTCCTATTTCCTGAAATCGCTGGACGATGTGGCTCCAACCCAGATGGAACTCGATCTGGACCTCTTCAGCAGCCATATCGCTCCCGCCCTGGGAGCAAGCGTACGCGTGGTTGGAAGCGAACAGAACGATCCGCTGACGGCTGAGTACAATGCCACCATGAAGCGTCTTCTGCCGGAAAGCGGAATGGAGGTAAAGGAAATCCAGCGCCTGATGAACGGCCCTCTTTCTAAGGCTTCGGCAGCTCTGAGCGGCAGCGAAGTGCGCGAATGCCTGGACAGCGACGAGCACTTCATCCATGCCCTGGAGCTCTCTCCGGTGAGTTCCTATCCCTATCTTGTTGCCGACAGGGCCTGCTGGTCCCTCGTTCGGGAACTCGACACCGAGCTTAAGCCCGGCCTCGTCGGCCCCGATTCCAACGGCGCCCATGCCGACATGGACTACCCCCTTATGAAACGCAGCATTCAGGCCCTGAGGCCTTATTTCGCGGGCCTTGCACTTGCCTGCTGGAAGGAGGAGCCGGCTCCTGCGGATGTGCTTGTCCGGATGGGAAAGGATGCCGAGGCTGCCATGCTCGCTGCCACCGGCGGGGTAAACACCCACCGCGGTGCGATTTACGCCCTCGGCCTTGCTGTATCGGCCTTTATGCGTGGCGGGGAACTCGCCGTGCATGAGGATATAATGCAAAAACGGCTGGCCGGTTTGGCCGCT
This sequence comes from uncultured Bacteroidales bacterium, assembly GCA_905233655.1. Lineage (GTDB taxonomy): Bacteria > Bacteroidota > Bacteroidia > Bacteroidales > UBA932 > Cryptobacteroides. The sequence continues at coordinate 5,262 of CAJOCS010000057.1, forward strand.
TCCATATCGAGTAATTCGCGCTCTGCCAATAATTTAAAAGGCGCCAGAGCCATGGCCGAAAGCGGCTACAGTGAGATTTTCGAGTCCTGGCTGCCTTTTTACCGCTCAAGCGGCCGCTCGGCGAAGAAGACTCTTCTTAAGATTATGTCCACTCTCGACGACACCTGCGTGATTCACAGGGTTGGGGAGAGCCGCTCACTCTCTGTGAAGAAAGAGGCGGAAGAGATGCTGCAATCATTCTCCGAGGAAGGGCTCAGAGCCATGTGCGAAGGTTTTGCCAAAGAGCGCATTTCGCCCGGAGGCGCCGCCGACATGCTGGCACTTACCATTTTCATCGATTCGATAATGCTATAACCAAAACTCATATATGATAACACTCAATGCAAACGGAGTTTATCTCCTTGACGGCAAAACAATCGCTTCTGAGGCCTCCCTTTCCAAGGAAGAGGCCCGCGAGAACACCATTGCCTACCAGATTTTAAGGGCCCACGACGTCGAGGGCGGAAAAGGCGACAAGATGCACGTTCGCTTCGACGCCATGGTTTCCCACGACATCACCTACGTGGGTATAATCCAGACCGCAAGGGCCAGCGGACTCAAGGAATTCCCGCTCCCTTACGCCATGACCAACTGCCACAATTCGCTCTGCGCGGTGGGCGGCACCATCAATGAGGACGACCACGTGTTCGGCCTTTCCGCCGCAAAGAAATATGGCGGCATCTATGTGCCTGCCAACCAGGCGGTTATCCACCAGTATGCGCGTGAGGCGCTCACTGCCTGCGGCAACATGATCCTGGGCTCCGATTCCCATACCCGCTACGGCTCGCTCGGT
>CAJOCS010000058.1 GCA_905233655.1 uncultured Bacteroidales bacterium
GCTTCGCATCCGGGAAAATGCCCGTTTTTCCGGACGGAACGTCATTTTAGGGCTCGTTATCCGGGAATTAGGCCTATTTTCCGGACGGAGCCTGTCGCTTCGGGAGGGGAATGGCGCGACGTGGGCATCGGCCTTATAACTGCCCGCGGAGCGCCATTCCCTCCCGGAGCGAGCGGATTCTACATCGGCATTAATCAGGAGGGAATTCGGAAAAATTCGCTATCTTTGCGAGCTATTATAAAACAAGCGTATGTTTGAGAATCTGAGCGAAAGGCTTGAAAGGTCTTTCAAGATACTTAAGGGCGAAGGCAAGATTACCGAAATAAACGTTGCGGAAACCGTGAAGGATATCCGCAAGGCCCTTCTGGACGCCGACGTTAGCTACAAGGTGGCCAAGGACTTCTGCAACAGGGTAAAGGACAAGGCCCTGGGGCAGAACGTGCTCACTGCGGTGAAGCCTCAGCAGATGATGGTGAAGATAATGCATGACGAGCTCACCGAATTCATGGGCTCCGACGCGCAGGATATCAATCTGAAAGGTTCCCCGGCAGTGGTTCTGGTGGCCGGTCTGAACGGTTCCGGTAAGACCACCTTCTCTGCCAAGTTCGCCCTCCATGTGAAGTCGAAGCGCGGCATGAAGGTCCTCCTCGCAGCCTGCGACACCTTCCGTCCTGCCGCAATCGAGCAGTTGAAGGTGCTGGGAGAAGGCGTCGAGGTGCCGGTATTCACAATTGAAGGGGAAAAGGATCCCGTGAAGATAGCCCAGGAAGCCATCCGCAAGGCAAAGGCCGAGGGTTACAGCGTGGTTATCATCGATACCGCCGGCCGCCTTGCAGTGGACAAGGAGCTGATGGACGAGATTTCCGCACTGCATGCGGCGGTGAAGCCCACCGAGACCCTGTTTGTGGTTGACGCCATGACCGGCCAGGATGCGGTGGAGACGGCAAAGACCTTCAACGACTACCTGGACTTCGACGGCGTTGTGCTCACAAAGATGGACGGCGACACCCGCGGCGGTGCGGCCCTCTCCATCAAGGCGGTGGTTGGGAAGCCCATCAAATTCATCTCCTCGGGAGAGAAGATGGAGGCCCTGGACGTATTCCATCCCGAACGCATCGCCGACCGTATACTCGGCATGGGCGACGTGGTTTCCCTCGTGGAGAAGGCCCAGGAGCAGTTCGACGAGAAACAGGCACGCGAGCTCAAGAAGAAACTCGCCCGCGACCAGTTCACCCTGCAGGACTTCTACGACCAGATTCAGCAGGTTAAGAAGATGGGCAACATCAAGGACCTCGCCGGCATGATTCCCGGTGTGGGAAAAGCCCTCAAGGACGTGGACCTCGACAACGACTCTTTCAAGGGGACCGAAGCAATAATCCTTTCCATGACACCCTACGAGAGGGAGCATCCGGAAGTGATAAACGGCTCCCGCCGCAAGCGAATTGCCGACGGTTCAGGCACTTCCCTCCCCGAAGTGAACAAACTCCTCAAGCAGTTCGAAGGCACGCGCAAGGCCATGAAGTCCGTGATGACCGGAGGAATCGCCCAGCAGATGCGCAATATGCGCCACCGCTGATTATTGCGAATAAGAAATATTAAACGTATATTTGCAATACGTTTTGCGAGATTAGCTCAGTTGGTAGAGCGTTGGCTTCCCAAGCCGAAGGTCGCGAGTTCGAGACTCGTATCTCGCTCCAGATGACACTCCCCCGCGCAAGGCGCTGAGGAGTGTTGTTTTGAATAACCGCATAATATGGATAAACAACTGCAACTAAACCCCAACGAGGTGGTTTCTTTTCTCCAGAAACGCCCCTCTGACATTACCCGCGACGACCTGCTCCGTTTCATCCAGGCCAGGGACATCAAAATGGTGGACTTCATGTACCCCGCCGAAGACGGGCGTGTAAAGACTCTGAATTTCACCGTAAACAGCCTCGAATATGCCGAGACCTTCCTCACCGAGGGTGAACGCGTGGACGGCTCCAGCCTGTTCCCTTCATTCATAGAAGCCGGCAACAGCGACCTCTACGTGATTCCGCGCTACAGGACGGCCTTCGTAGACCCGTTCAGCGAGATTCCCACGCTGTGCCTTCTCTGCTCTTTCTTCGACCGCAGCGGCGAGCCTTTTGACTGCGCCCCCTTCCAGACTCTTCAGAGGGCCGAGAAAGTGTTCGAGGAATCCACCGGCCTGCAGTTCGAAGCCATGGGAGAGCTGGAGTACTACGTTATCTGCGACGAGGAGAAACTCTTCCCCGCCACCGACCAGAAGGGCTACCACGAGAGCGAGCCCTTCGCCAAGATGAACGATTTCCGGCGCGCCTGCATGGAGCATGTGGCACGCACCGGAGGCCAGATCAAATACGGCCATTCGGAGGTTGGCAACTTCACCCTGGACGGAAAGGTTTACGAACAGAACGAAATCGAGTTCCTTCCTAATCCCCTGGATACCGCCGCCGACCAGCTGCTTCTGGCAAAGTGGATTATCCGCAACCTCGCATACCAGTGGGGACTGGACGTGAGTTTCGCCCCGAAGATTACCACCGGAAAGGCCGGAAGCGGCATGCACATCCATATGAGACTTATGAAGGACGGCCGCAACGTTACCCTCGGCCCCGACGGAGGGCTCTCGAATGAGGCACGCCGCGCCATCGCAGGCCTTATGAAGATGGCTCCGTCAATCACCGCCTTCGGCAACAAGAACCCCACTTCCTACTTCCGCCTGGTGCCTCATCAGGAGGCTCCCACCAACGTCTGCTGGGGCGACTGCAACCGCTCAGCCCTCGTGAGGGTACCGCTCGGATGGTCGGCGGGTGTAGATATGTGCTCGAGGGCCAATCCCAACGAGCCTGCATCGGCAGGCCGCGACACCACCGGAAAGCAGACCTTCGAGATGCGTTCGCCGGACTGCTCGGCCGATATCTACCAGCTCATGGCCGGGCTTTGCACGGCAGCCCGCATCGGCCTGGAAATGCCTGAGGAAGAAGCCCTTAAGATGGCGGCCGACAAATATGTGGATATGGATATCCACCGTCCGGAAAACGCCGCGAAGCTCGCATCGCTGGAGTGCCTGCCCGCCTGCTGCTACGACTCGGCCGACGCCCTCGAGGCTGTGAGGGAGATGTACGAGGCCCGCGGAGTGTTCCGCCCGAGGATGATAGACGGCATTATCAAGGCCCTTCGCGCCCACAACGACCGTCATCTCCACGAAAAGGCCCTGAACGACACCAAACTGCTCCGCAAGCTTGTAGACACCTTCTTCTACTGCGGATAGACGTTAAACTGAAAAAAGCTCCGCCGCGTCAGGGTTTGATGTGGCGGAGTTTTGCGTATTTCAGAAGCAGAAGCTTCTCGCCGTAATTGTCGAATTGGATTTTGGCTTTCAGCTCTGGTATCTGCCCTGTGATTTCGAGTACGATTCCAGCGCCGAAACGGTTGTGCTCAATGCGTTCCCCAACCTTGAACGAAGACATGGGATCCGGGATGAAATCCGGGTCCACCACAGGCGGAGTGGCCATACGCTGAGGCTTCGACACAGGGCGGACAGGCTCTGGACGGGGCTGTGGACGCGAAGGCTGAGGACGGGACGGCTGGGACTTTGGCTGCCAGCGATAGCCTCCGCCGAAACCCGAATCGGAAGAACTGTCCCGTCTTGAGAACGGGGATTCAGAGTTGAAGGACTCCCTGGTGAGCGGATTCAGGAAGTACTGGGGACCGATTTCACGGATGAAGCGGCTGGGAGAATTGCTCTCGTGCTTGCCGTTGCGCATCCTGGTCTGGGCGAAACTCAGGGTTACGGTCTTCTTGGCTCGGGTAATGGCCACATAGCAGAGCCGTCTCTCCTCCTCGAGCTCACGCTCCGAAAGCATCCAGCCTCCGGAGGGGAAGAGATTCTCCTCAAGGCCGGCCACGAATACATAGGGGAATTCCAGGCCCTTGGCCGAATGGACCGTCATGAGGGCCACCTTGTTGGATATTTCGTCGTCGTCCACGTCGGCGTTCGAGAGGAGCGATGTGTTCTCCAGATAGTCGGCGAGGCTGGGATAAGGAATGTCCTTTTCGTCTATTTCCGAGATGTCGGCGACTTTCCCGTCTTCCAGCATGGCATTGCGCCAGTCTCCCTGGACATCCTCAACGAAGGTTTTCACACTGTCCAGCAGTTCCTGAACGTTGGCTGCGCGGCTCTGGCCCTCGATGGAAATGTCGCTCTTGAAATAGAGCCACAGACCGCTCTCGTTCGCAAGGCGGAGGGCCGTGTCGTAGGCGTCACCGTCGAGTGCGGCTACTCCGGCGTCCAACACGACCTTGCAGAATTCGCGGAGCTTCTTCACGCTCGCCGCCTTGAGGCCGAAACTCTCCAGGTCGTCCTCGAAGACGGTCTTCATCAGAGGGAGTCCCTTCGCCCTTGCGGCGGCTTCCAGGGCATGGACGGTGGTGTCCCCTATCCCCCTTGCGGGTTTGTTCACCGCCCGGCGGAACGACTCGTCGTCGGCATGGTTCACCGCGAGTTTGAAATAGGACATCACATCCTTCACCTCGGCGCGGTCGAAGAAGGAATTACCGGACCAGATGCGGTACGGGATATTGCGTTTCCGGAGGTATTCCTCCAGGATGCGGCTCTGCGAGTTGGTGCGGTAGAGGATGGCGAAACTGTCGTCAGAAGCGCCGTCCTCCCTCATCCTGCGGAGGATTTCCGAAGCAATCCGGGAAGCTTCTTCCTCGGCAGTGTAAGTGTTCATAATCAGGAGCTTCTCACCCTCCTCGCCCATCGAGACGCAGGTTTTGGGGATGCGCCCTTCGTTGTGGGCGATAAGCGAATTGGCCGCATTTACTATATTGCGGGTGGAACGGTAGTTGCGCTCCAGGCGGAAGAGCCGCGCCCCCTGGAAATCCTTACGGAAATTCAGGATATTCTGAATCTGGGCCCCGCGGAAAGCATAGATGGACTGGGAGTCGTCGCCCACCACGCAGAGGTTTTTGTGCTCCGCCGCCAGCTTCTTCAGAATGAGGTACTGGGCCATGTTGGTGTCCTGGTACTCGTCCACCATAATGAGGCTGAAGCGCCCTGCGATTGAGCTGAGGGCCTCCGGAGAGTCCCGGAGGAGGATATTCATGTAGATGAGGATGTCGTCGAAGTCCATCACCCCGCTCTTTTTGCAGAGCTCGCAGTAGCGGGCATAGATGCGGTAGATTTCCGGCTTCTTGTGTATCCGGTCGTCCTCGCGGAAGCCTCCGGCGCCGTCTCTGTACGGAGTGGGCGTCACAAGGTCGTTCTTGGCCTTGGATATGCGCGAAGCCACTTCCTTGGGCTTGTAGTAGGTCTTGTCGTCCAGGCCAAGCTCGCGGACACAGGTCTTCACGGCGCTCACCGAATCGCTCTGGTCGTAAATGGTGAATTCCTTTGGAAAGCCAATTACGTCGGCCCATTCGCGGAGAAAACGGACGAAAACTGAATGGAAGGTGCCCATCCAGAGCCGGCGAGCGAGGGTGGGGCCCACCATTGCGGCAATTCTCTCCTTCATCTCGTTGGCGGCTTTTTTGGTGAACGTGAGGGCCAGGATACGCTCCGGAGGCACGCCGCGGCTTATCGCGTAGGCAATACGCGAAGTGAGCACGCGGGTTTTTCCGGAACCGGCGCCTGCGACTATCAGCACAGGGCCCTCCAGGCATTCCACAGCGTTCCGCTGTTCGGGATTCAGGTCTTTGAAGATATCGTCCATCGAACTGCGAATTTAAGAAAAAAATCTCATTTGAGCACATAGTCGCTGCAGCCTTTGAGACCGGTTGTTCCGAAGTAGTTCTCCACCAGGTTCCCGCGGATGAAGACACGGGTGCCCACGAGGTCGGGATGGTCCACCAGGTTCAGTCCGTCGCGGACGCTCCCCTTCGGAAGCTCCACCGCCACGCAGGAGGCTTTTGCCGTTACGGATGAACGTGCGGCAATCGCGAGATGCGTGCTCTTCGTGATTCCGGAAGTCTTCACCGAAGCGCCGGCGCTGGTGAGATCGCCGCCCACGATGTAGCCGTAGACCCATACGCCCTCCTCCCCTACGTGCGAGGCAGCATCGGCAACGGAAATGGCGTC
>CAJOCS010000059.1 GCA_905233655.1 uncultured Bacteroidales bacterium
TAAAGGTTAAGTTACGAAAAATCGAGGAAATATCCAAATAAATTGAACATTTCCTCGATTAATTTAGGAAGCCTCTAAAGGGACTTTTTCAGTGCCCTCCCGGAAGGCCACCGTTTTTGATTTTGCATGGTGCAGATTACTCTGCGGGAGCGGCGTCGGCGTCATCGGCCACGGGCTCCTCGACGGGCTTGCGAAGGTCGGTCACGCTGATGGTGAACACGAGGGTTTCGCAAGGATAGATGGTGTATCCGCCACCCCACCAGTTGGGGCTGCCCATCTCACCGTAACCAATCTCGTAAGGGATTACAATCTCAACCTCGTCGCCTTCGCGGAGAAGCTGAAGACCCTCAACGAAACCACGGATGAGACCGTCGTTGGAGAGACCGTCCACGGGGAACTCGCCCTGGTCGAAGAGAGAGTAGTCGATATGACGGCCGGTGTAATGAACGGTGATGGAGTCGCCGAGAGCAACCTTGGGACCGTCCTCTGCAGCGAGGCGGGTGTAACGGTAGAGAATGTAGGAGTTGGTCTCAACTTCCACGGAGTCGACGATTTCGGTGAAAACGACGTCGAGCTTCTCAATACCGTCGACCTTGGCGGCTTCCTTGAGGAAGAGACCGCTCTGGACCTTCACATTCTCCACGAGAGCTGCATCGAGAGCCTGGGAATAACGGTTGTTAACATCGCTGATCTTGTCGGGAGCAATCCTGAACTTCTTGGCGAACTCAGGATATTCGGGATCCTGGAAACGGGAACGTGCGAATTCCATGAAGCGGCCTTCGGTGTCCACCTCGAGGAAACGATTCATACCCTTCATGAACTGAGACTGATTCAGTTTCTTGTCGCTGAGACGGAAGGCGGAAAGCACACCGTAGAGGTAGCTGGCGGAGTCGCGGAGAGACTCGCGCATGATGCTCACGTCGGCGGTATCAATCTGGTTGAGAGCAATATAAGCCTGCATGGTCTCGCCGAGGTCACCAGGATTGATGGCGAACTTGGCAACTACAGGAGCAGCGGAGGAATCGGTGAAATTGGTCTGTGCGGCCTCGAGGAAAGCGTCGGCGTCGACCTTGGAGAAGTCGCGCATACCCTTTTTCATCTCATCGAGGTTAATGTCACCGCCAAGCTGGTACTTGACCTCGTATCCGGCGCTTACGCCCTGAAGATATGCGAGAGAGTCGCAGACAGCCTTGGAAGGCATGAGTTTCTTTGCGGAACGGGCATAATCGGCCACGTCAAAACTCCTTACGTAAGGGAGGACAACTCCGTTTTCACCGACGACGGCGTTGCGGGTTGCGAGGGTATTGCCGCAGGAAGATGCCATGATGGCGAGTACGGAAGCGGCAATTGCAATTACGATTGAACGTTTCATCTTTAGTTATTGTTTTATAATACTTTTCAAAAAAATCGCGCAAATTTACGAATAATCTTTTAAAAGCGAATACAAAAACGCCAAAACCGCACAATTAAGTGACGAACTGTGCGAAATTATCCGTCAATCTCCGACAGGGCGAAATCGTATGCGCCCACGGAAATGGCTTTGGATGCGCCTATTCTGGAAAGCATTACGCCAATGCGTTTCTGAGGGTCGTAGGAGATGGTCCTTGAAGAGCCGTAGACCTGGATCTCACGGACCAAGCCCTTCGCGAAAGCGTTGAATTCAGCCTCGTCGTCGAGGTTGTAGACCTTCATCTGGACACGCTGCAGGGTGTCTCCGGAAAGAGTACGGACCGTTCCGCGCATCTCTTCCAGAAGGGCGGGCATGAAGTACTTCCCCGCCGCGGTGATACCTCCGCCGATGACCACGAGCCCGTCCATCAACTGCACTGCCATGGCCATGAGTTTTCCGGCCACACGGCCCATTTCCTCAAACGCAGCCCTTGCGGCAGTCTCGTTGCCCTCGCGCCTGAGCTCGGCAATCTCAAAAATGTCCTTGGGAGTGAGAAGAGGGTCCTGAACGCCGGAACGTTCGGCATAGACACGTTTGACGGCACGGATAGCCACGCTGTCTTCCACAATTACCCCGTCGATATTGGGGTTCGGAAGGCAGAAAGTCTCCACGCAGCAGTTGTCGCCACGGTTGAGCTTGCCATTGATCACACAGCCGATTCCGAAGCCGGTGCCGAAGGTGTAGCCGATGAGGTTGCGGTAGCGCTTCAGGCTCCCCATGGCCTCCAGTTTCTCGTTCACCTCGGGCAGGGCACCGCCGAGGGCCTCGCCGAAAGCGTAAAGGTCACCGTCGTTGTTGATGAAGACGGGAATGCCGAAAATGTCGTGCAGATACGGTCCCAGGGCCACTCCGTCGCGGAAAGAAGGGAAATTGGTGAGGAAACCGTCGATGATTCCGGCCTCATAGTCGGCCGGTCCGGGGAAGGCGAAACTGATTGCCAGAGGCTTCTCACCGCCAAGCTGGTTGATTACGGTGCGGAAGCCTGTGACCATGGTCTCGAGGCAGAGGTCGAGGTCGTTGGCGTTGGAAGGGAGGGAGATGGGGTCGATGATGAATTCTTCGCCCCTCATGGCTCCGAATACCATGTTCGTCCCGCCGGCGTCAAGGGTCAGGACAACTCGTTTGTCGTTTTTATATTTTCCCATTGGATTAGAGTTTAAAATTCTCGCAAAGTTTTACTGCACAGTTGATTCCGTCGAGGGCCGAGGACACTATTCCACCGGCGTAACCGGCACCCTCCCCTGCGGGATAAAGGCCTTTTACGCTCAGATGCTCGAGAGTTTCCGGATCGCGCGGCAGACGCACGGGCGAAGAAGTCCTGGACTCCACTCCGAGGAGCAGGGCGTCGTTCGTGTAGTAGCCCCTCATCTGCCTTTCCACAAGCGGGAAAACCTTCCTCAGACGCGAAGCCACATGCTCCGGAAGAAGCTCGTTGAGCGGGGCCGATACAGCTCCGGGGAAATACGAAGTGCGGGGCAGGTCCTTCGATACGATGCCCCTGCAGAAATCCTTCATCCGCTGTGCGGGAGCGGCGAAAGGATGCCGGGACTCTCCCCTTGCGGCGACCCACTCGCACATGGAGCGCTCAACGTCGGCCTGATACTCAAGAAGGCCGAGGGGGCCGGTATAGGACTCCGGCTGGTCGCCGGGCTCGATCTGCACCACCACACCGGCGTTGGCCCATTTGGAGTTTCGGGCGGCGTTGGACATGCCGTTCAGCACCACAGTCCCCTCCTCCGTGGACGAAGGGACCAGAATGCCGCCGGGGCACATGCAGAAGGAAAACACCCCGCGCCCGTCGACCTGATGCACGAAAGAATACTCGGCTACGGGCATGAACGGCTGATATTTTCCGTGGTAGCGGAGTTGGTTTATCATCCACTGCGGATGCTCCACCCTAACGCCGAGGGCAAAGCCCTTCTGCTCCACGGCCCAGCCCTTGCGGACAAACATAGAATAGAGGTCTTTGGCCGAGTGTCCGGCGGCAAGAATGAGGCGGGAAGCCTCGTAGACCTTTCCGTCGGCGCAGCTCACCCGGAAACCATGCTCCACGTCAGTGACGCGGCTGTTGAAGTGATATTCGCCGCCGTGATCTTCAATGCAGCGGCGTATGTTTTTGACTATTTCCGGCAATCTGTCGGTGCCGATATGGGGATGCGCGTCAATGAGTATTTCCTCCGACGCTCCGAAGCTCACCAGAGCCTGGAGCACCTCCCTTACATCGCCCCTTTTGGAGGAACGGGTATAGAGCTTGCCGTCCGAGAAAGCGCCGGCTCCGCCCTCGCCGAAGCAGTAGTTGGAATCCGGGTTCAGAACACCATCACGGGAGAGCGCCGCCATATCCACCTTACGCGCCTCGACGTCCTTGCCCCTTTCCAGAATAATGGGTCTGAAGCCCTTCTGGAGCAGTTTCAGCGCAGCGAACATGCCTGCGGGGCCGGCACCCACCACAATCACGGCGGGGGCTCCACGGACATCCCTGTACGGCTCGGGGACGAACTCGTCGAGGGCCTCTCCGGCGCGGCAGGCCTGGATGCGGTAACGGTAGAGAATGTCTCCGCGGGCATCCACGCTGCGGCGGACAAGTTTCACGTCACCCACCCCCTGAACCTTCACGCCGAGGGCTTTCGCAGCAGCCTCGACAAGCTCTTCACGGGAGAGTTCCTGCCCTATCTTTTTGGATATTTCAAACTCTTTCATACAAATTGAAGGAGGGGCTAAAAATCGGCCATTCTGGACACCGGGGCCACGTCCAGCGGAGTGCGTACGCCCGCCCTGTACTGGAATGCGCCGGCAACGGCTATCATGGCCGCATTGTCGGTGGTGAACTTGAACTCCGGCAGATAGGTGTTCCATCTGCGCTTCTTTCCCTCCTGCACCAGCCGTTCACGGAGACCGCTGTTGGCCGACACACCGCCGCCTATTGTGATTTCCCGGATTCCGGTCTGCTTTGCGGCCCGGATGAGTTTTGTCATGAGAATGTCGATGAGGGTTTTCTGGAAACTCGCACAGAGGTCCTCCTTGTTCTTCTCAAGGAAATCCGGATCCTCCGCCAGGCGGTCCCTGACAAAGTAGAGAAGCGATGTCTTCACCCCGGAGAAACTGTAATCCAGGCCCGGAATCTGGGGCTTGGCAAACTTGAAGCGCTCCGGATCCCCCAGTTTTGCAAGGCGGTCTATCACCGGCCCGCCGGGATAACCCAGGCCGAGCATCTTGGAGCATTTGTCGAAGGCCTCGCCCACAGCGTCGTCTATGGTCTGGCCGAGGATGGTGTAGTCCACCGGGCTGTCGACCCGCACAATCTGGGAATTGCCTCCGGAGACCAGCAGGCACAGGTAAGGAAAAGCGGGCTCCCGGGGCTCGACGCCTTCCTGACGGATGAAATTCGCCAGCAGATGCCCCTGAAGGTGATTAACCATAACCATGGGAATGTCCAGCGAAAGCGAAAGGCTCTTGGCGAAAGAGGTCCCGACAAGCAGCGAACCCAGCAGCCCGGGGCCGCGCGTGAAGGCAATGGCGGTGAGCTCCGCCGGTTTGATTCCGGCCTTTGCAAGCGCCTCTGACACAACGGGAACGATATTGAGTTCGTGGGCCCTGGAGGCAAGCTCCGGAACCACCCCTCCGTAGTCTTTGTGAACCTGCTGCGAAGCAATCACATTCGACAGGAGAACGCCGTCGCGGAGCACTGCCGCCGAGGTGTCGTCGCAAGAAGATTCTATTCCCAGTATATACTCTGCCATGATTTTTGCAATACGGGTACAAAGTTACAACAAGAATTTATTAATAGCAATTACTATTTTTTTTCTTAATTTTGTAGACTGGACTAAAGCTCCCTCGTGAAATGAAGAGATGGCTGAAAATAACGCTATGGGTACTGGCGGCACTCCTGGTGCTGCTGGGGGCGGCGCTTATCGCCGTCCAGAGCCCGCGCGTGCAGACAGCCCTCGCCAAACGCTTCATCTCCCGCCTGGAGGCTTCGACCGACTCCAAAATCGAGTTCAACGGCATAAGCGTCAAGCCCTTCGACGCGGTGCATCTGGACGGGCTCGTCATCCTGGACCCCCATCCCTACCGCGACGTCGACACCCTCTTCTGGGCGAAGAATATATCGGCCACCTTTTCGGCAAGGGGGCTGTTTTCCGGAGAAGGCGTATATCTGAACCGCATCCGGATTTCCGACGGCGGGCTTCATCTCACGCTTGAGCCTTACGACAGCACCCAGCTCACCAACCTGGAGCGCATTTTCCGTCTCTTCGAAAACAGCGGCGACGGCTCGGTTGACTGGGAAGGACACATAG
>CAJOCS010000060.1 GCA_905233655.1 uncultured Bacteroidales bacterium
TTCAGCGCCGTCTTGCTGTCGATTACGGTTGCGTCCAGGCTGCCGGAGCTAAGCATGTCCTTGCTTATCACATAGCTCGCCCGGTTCAGGAATATACCCCAGCATTCCTCATGGTCCAAATTCCTTAGGATGGGAATCATAATACGGTAGACGGTGTCGGGGGTGGTGACGGGCTTTTTGTCGGCAATGGTGCTTTCCTCGAAGCAACGTCGGCCCAGTTCCATTGCGGCCCCCAGAAGAAGAGCCTTCGTGCGACCCATGCCCCTGTGGGAAACCACCCTCTCGAGCGGCATGTTTGCCAGCACCATCAGCCTCCCGCCGGAAGAGCGAAGCAGTTCGCGGGCCACATCCAGAGCGTTCATCCCGTCGGTTCCAGTGCCAAGAAGGCAGGCTATGAGTTCAGAATTGGAGAGGGCCTTGGCTCCACGCTGGAGCATTTTCTCCCGGGGCCGCTCGTCCGGGAACAGATCCTTTATTTTCATGAGCGGCAAATATATCCCGTAGTATCTGAAAATCAATGCTCTGAAATCAAAAAGTGCTGTTTCGATACTAATATTGTCTTTTTTTTTGTGTATTTTTACACATTGATAAAAACTTAACGATTCTTGAACATGTTCAGAAGCTATATTCTCTCCGGTATTTGCGCCGCCATGGCGCTTGCCCTCATCGGCTACGCCATCTTTTTCAGTCCCCGGGAAAAGGAAGGAGAAGAGGTCGAGTATGAAGTCGCATTCAACAGCGAAAGCATCGAGGAAAAGATAATAGGAAAGCGCGTGGAAGAGATTGCCGAGGCATATCTGCCGCCCAAGGAGGTCTCCCGCAAGCGCAGGAACACCTTCCAGGCTACGTACGAGAATGTGCGCATATATACTCCGGGGGAGAATACGGTCGTCCGTTCGATGACGGTGGATTTTGCCGACAGCCTCGCCACCGCAGTCCAGCTCGGCGAGAGTTCGGCCTCCTTCGATGCCAGAATTCTGAATACATTGCCCTTCTTGTTCAAGTGCATAGACGCCGAAATCGCAACCAGGGAAGTAACTGTGCACAAAGGCACTGCAACTGGCTTTACAAAGTTTCTCATCCTGGTTTTCGGGCTTCTCCTCCTTGCCGTCATCTCATTCGCCGGCAGCTTCATAGTGTGGCCTCTCCTGCTGGTGATGCTGGACAGGAGCAAAGCCATTTTCGCCTTCTTTGCCGGAGCCGTGCTGATTGTCGCGGCCAACTGGCTCTATTTCGGCTTCCTGGCATACTCCCAGGGCGGAATCAAAGCCTTCCTTATCGTGGGCGGAATCTTTGCCGTAATCATGATTTGGAAAGTCTTCAAGGAGGCCTTCATCGAGGCCGATGACTATTCGCACCTCCATGCCCCCTCCGTACCCACTCAGCCTTCTGGACCGTATGTGACAAGCCAGCTGGCAATGAATCACATGAGGAATCTCGCCATGATAATAAGGATTCAGTCGTCGGCGGGGGTGCCTCCGTCCCAGAAGAGGGCAGAGGCACTTGTGAATGTGTGTCAGCGCCTGAATCTTAGCTCCGAGAACTTCCAGTACTGCCTTAACAATCCTCAGGCCGGCGAGATTGTTGTTCCGTCGCAGGCCATAAGGGAGCAGTTCGTGAAGGATATCGTGAACATAGTTGCGGCCGACAATCCCATCCCCAAGGAGTCGGCAGCCATCGGCTCAATGTATGCTTCCCGCCTCGGTGTCGAGAGGGACGACTATCTAAGAATGATCGATGAAGAGGGAAGGCGCCGCTTAGGAACCTCTCCGACTATTGTATAAGGGCGAGAACCTCTCCCTTCGAAACCGTGCAGCCCTGGTCTGCTGTAACCGCAACGACCTGACCGTCAACGGGTGACGTAACGGCTTCCATGCCATACCAGGCCTGGATGTAGCCGATTGTCTCTCCGGCCTTCACCGTCTTTCCAAGGACGGGTGCCATACTCCTGTCGTCCACGTCCACTTCCCAGATGACCTGGCCCTTGACGGGGCTCTGAACGGCCGTTGCCTGAGGATACTTTGCCATTAGCTTGTCCAGCTCGAAACGGGGAACTTCCACCACGGGACGGGTGACCACAATGGGCGCTCCGGCCTTCGCGCGGAACTCCTCAAGCTCCTTGTTGAACCTTTCCTTGGCTATTCCGCTGCGGTAGTCGCGGTACTGGCGTTCGTGCATGGCAAGTTCGAAGAGCTCTTCGTCATCTTCGCCGTAGTCCCAGCCTTCCTCGTCCATCATCGCACGGAACTTCGGCAGTTCGTCGGGATAATTGTCCTGGGGATTGCCGGTGCTGAATTCCAGTCCCTTTTCCTTTGCGAGCTCCACAATCTCCGGAGCGAGTTCTCCGGGAAGTTTTCCCATATTGCCCAGAATCATGCCCCAGGTGTCCTTGTCGATGGTGGTCCAGCGGGGTTTGTCCTGAAGCATATTGAACAGATTCATAAGGGCCGTGTTCTTCACGTACTGGCTGAACGGAGTCACGAGGGGCGGATATCCCAGTCTTGGCCAAACGTATTCGACTTCCTCGAAAAGCTTGACCATAAGCGTGTCGAGCGACATTTCGGGACGTCCGTGGGCGCGCTGGGCAGCGTTGATGGCATCCTGGAAACCCTTGAGGTCGGCCATCATGGAACCCATCATTCCGCCGGGGAGGCCGCAGCCCACAAGAAGGGATGTCATGCGGGCGTTGGACGGGTTGATCCAATAGCCGAGGAAATCGTCTATGAACTTCTGGGTAAGGCGCCTGACCTCCATGTATGCGTCCATGTTCAGGTCTTTCACCAGGAAGCCGTCGCAGCGCAGCATTTCACGGATGGTAATTACGTCCGGGTGCACTTTGCCCCAGGAGAGAGGCTCCACTGCGACGTCCAGATAGTCCGCGCCAGCGCGCGCCACTTCAAGCATCGAGGCCGTGGCGAAACCGGGCCCCGTGTGGCCATGGTACTGGACCTTTATATGGGGATATTTCTTTTTGATGCTGGCCACGAGCTCTCCGAGCACGTTCGGACGGCCGATTCCGGCCATGTCCTTGAGGCATATTTCATCGGCCCCGTACTCGACCACCTTGTCCACGATATCCATGTAATAGGCCACGGTATGGACGGGGGAGTGGGTAATTGACAGGGCCACCTGCGAAATCATTCCGCCCTTTTTCGCGCCGATTACGGAACCTTTGAGGTTGCGGTGGTCGTTCAGGCCGCAGAAGGAGCGGGCAATGTCCGTGCCCTGCTTTTTCTTGACCTTGAACATGAGCTCTCTCACGTCAAGGGGCACGGGGTTCATTCTCAGGGCGTTGAGACCGCGTTCAAGCATGTGCGTCTGGATCCCGGCCTTGTGAAACGGAGCCGTCCATGCACGTACGGCCTTGTTGGGATTTTCACCGAAGAGGAGGTTCACCTGCTCGAACGCTCCGCCGTTGGTCTCCACCCTGTCGAAACAGCCCATGTCGATAATCGCAGGAGCCACTTCCACCAGCTGGTCCACCCTGGGAACATACTTTCCTGAACTCTGCCACATATCCCTATAAACCAGGGAAAACTTGATTTCACGTTTTGCCATGACTGAGAATGCTATCTTTTACATCTACAAAGATAACAATTTTAACACAGAAAACTATTCAAAACAATTCTCTATCTGTGGCCTTATTACTGCCCGCGGAGCGCCTTCCACTCCCGGAGCAACAGGCCCCGTCCGGAAAAAAGATATAAAAAAGTCCCTCCCACGAGGGGAGGGATTTAGGGAGGGGGTAACGTCGACGGAGTTGCGAAGCGTTAGCCCTGTGCGTCAGTGCAACTTCGGGTGGATGATGGGGCTCGAACCCACGACACTCGGAACCACAATCCGATGCTCTACCAACTGAACTACATCCACCATTTATTTTCGGGACTGCAAAGGTAAGGAAAAAATCCGTCTTTGCAAACAGTTTGTAAAAAACTTGTCAGAAAGTGAGTATGTCGTAGAGCCTTCCGTTATAATCGACAATCTTCGCCGACTTCGGGTCGGAGTTGTCGATAGTCTTGAAGTTGATGAACACGGTTCTGCTGTTGCCTTCCGGCACAATGCCTTTCAGGGAGAAACTGTAGACGGCCGAGAAAGACTCCAGGGAAGCGTCGGAGCTTGCAAGGACGGGATTCTCACCATTTCCGTCGTGCACCAGATAGAGGTGCAGCTCGTCTTTCACATCGTCGTCGACGTAGTACATGTGAAGCTTGTGGTCATAGGCGGAGTTCTTGTCCCTGTACAGGTTTGCGATTATATTGACATATCCTCCGCTTACACCGTTCGCCAGTACGACGACGGGGTCCAGCCAGGTGCATCCCTCCATATCCGGGTCGGCGGAAGTGTCGGTCATGTTCTCGACTACGGCGGGAATGTAGTTGCGCAGCATGATGTCGAAATTGGAGTTCAGCACGTCGAAACTGCAATAAAAACGGGGATGGTTGCGCCAGAGACCGTCGCTTGCGTCGGTGGTGAGATTGTACACGAGGCCATTGTCGTTTACAAGGACTCCTTCGTCCGTGACGTTGATGAAGTCCGAAACGTTTTCCATGGTGAATTCGTCCTTCAGGACGCAGGCCGAAAGAGAAAGGACGGCTGCGATGAGGCTGATTGCCGATATTAAGTGTCGTTTCATTATTGTCTTGCTTTTTTACTGGGTCTTGCGATAAGCTGGATGTCTATGTCTTCTACGGTGTAGCCCTTGAATTTCCTGCGCTTGAGACGCGTGGAGACCATTTCCATGAGCTCTTCGTCCACTACGTCGCGGAAAGTATGGTTCTCGTGGTCGTAGAGATGGATGTGACGGGAGGGAACCACGTCGAAGAACATCTTGTTGCCGGACGAAAGCCTCCGGCCGTATATTCTGAGGTCGGCCAGCTGGGAGAGGATATTGTAGACGGACGATGCGGTAACGCTGGAGCCCTTCTCGCGCAGGGCGGCCACCACGTCGTCGGCGCTGGCGTGTACCAGTTCCTGCATCACCTCGTTCACGGCGAGGCGCTGGCGGGTGGCTTTCAGGTGATGCCTGCGGAGCTGTGTGCAGAAATCGTCGGTCATCTCGTTCCAAGCAGGGATTTTGCGTTTTCAACTGCGGCCGGAGTAATACTGGCGCCGGAGAGCATGCGGGCAATTTCCATTACCCTTTCTTCACCCCCGAGCCGACGGATATGGCTGGCGCCGTCAATCTTTTCAACCAGATAATGGGCCTTGCCCTTTGCCGCCACCTGGGGAAGGTGGGTGATTGCGAAAACCTGCATGTCGTCGCCCATGGTGCAGATGAGCGAGCCCATCTTGTCTGCGGCGCTGCCGGACACACCGGTGTCAATCTCATCGAAAACCAGGCTGGGCATGGCCGCATGCTTAGCCATCATGGCTTTGATGCTGAGCATTATACGGGAAATCTCACCGCCGGATGCCTTTTCCACGGGCTGAGGATTGCCTCCGCCGGCACTGAAAAGGAATCGTACCGAACTTGCCCCGTCAGGGCCTGCCGGAGCCGTTTCTACGGAAGTGCTGAATATTGCGCCTTCGAGATCCAGGCCGTGAAGAAGAGCTTCCGCCGATGCAGAAAATGCCTCAGCAGCTTCAACC
>CAJOCS010000061.1:0-1256 GCA_905233655.1 uncultured Bacteroidales bacterium
TGTCGCGGTTGCGCTTGAAGGAAGACTCCGGGACGTCGCGGAGGAAGGTCTTCTCGTGGGTCTTCAGCGGCACATTTTCATAGGCCTGGACGATCCAGGCGGCCGTTTTGCACTCCGTCACGCGGAGGTTGTAGTCACTTGACATCAGACTGCGCGTCAGGCCGCTGAAGAAGATGCCCAGCTCGAACTCGGGCATGTTCGGCGCCTTCGGAATGAGCCGATACTCATTGCTCTCGCAGTCCAGCATCAGGAGGTGATCCTTCCGGCCAAGGGCAATGCAGGCCTGGTCGAGCAGGCCGTTGTTGAGGCCGATATACTCCCGCTCCGCCTCCGAGGCAATCTTCATCACCTCGAACGGCGCCAGCGTGATGTCATTGGCCTTGGCGAACGCCATCACATAGGCGATCAGCACCGCTGCGGAACTGGAAAGACCGCCCACCGGCAGCGAACCCTTGATCGAGCCGCAGATGCCCTTCTTCAACTGGAAGCGTTTCTGGAGTGCGAACTTCGCGCCGCGGGCGTAGTCGCCCCAGTTCCCCTGCTTGACAAGGGTCGGCATGGCGATGTCGAATTCGACATGGCCGCTGAAGGTCTCGCTGTCGAGGATGACCGAGCTGTCCTCCCGGACATCGAACTCGAGGTCCACGCCCTTGTCGATGGCGAACCCCGTCACGATGCCTCTCTGGTGGTCAACATGCGCGCCCAGCGGGCATACGCGATAGGGACTGAAAATGTGGTACTGCATGGCAATTAATTCTTTTCTTCAAGCATGCGCAGCAGGTACTGCCCATACTGGTTCTTTGCCATCGGCCGGGCGATTTCGCGGAGGCGGTCGGCGCTGATCCAGCCGTTGCGGTAGGCGATGCCCTCGAGACAGGCGATCTTGAGGCCCTGGCGCTTCTCGATGACCTCGACAAAGATGGAGGCCTCGGCGAGGGAATCGTGGGTGCCGGTGTCGAGCCAGGCAAAACCGCGGCCAAGGACCTGCACCTTCAGCTCGCCGTCCTCCAGGAAGGCCTGGTTCACGGACGTAATCTCGAGCTCTCCGCGGGCAGATGGCTTGATGCCCTTGGCGATCTCAACGACTTTATTCGGATAGAAATAAAGTCCCGTCACCGCATAATTGCTCTTCGGGGCCTTCGGTTTCTCTTCGATGGAAAGGCAGTTGCCGTCCTTGTCGAACTCAGCCACACCATAACGCTCCGGGTCGCTGACCCAGTAGCCGAAGACCGTCGCCTTGCCCTTTTCGGCATCGG
>CAJOCS010000061.1:1276-6782 GCA_905233655.1 uncultured Bacteroidales bacterium
AGCTCCACAAAGCCGTTGCCATGGAAGATGTTGTCGCCAAGAACGAGGCAGGCGCTGTCGCCCCCGATGAACTGCTCGCCGATGATGAATGCCTGTGCCAGGCCATCCGGACTCGGCTGTTCGGCATATTCGAAACGGACGCCAAAGTCCGAGCCATCGCCCAGCAGGCGCTTGAATCCCGGAAGGTCCTGCGGCGTGGAGATAATCAGGATGTCCCGGATGCCCGAGAGCATGAGCACGCTGATGGGATAGTAGACCATCGGCTTGTCATAGATAGGCAGCAGCTGCTTGCTGACGCCCTTGGTAATCGGATAGAGACGGGTACCGGAGCCACCGGCCAGGACAATTCCCTTCATAGCAGATTTCTCGATTTCGCTCGAAATGACAGTGGGCTAGCGACCCCTGTACATATCTTCGTAATACTTCTGGTAATCGCCGGAGGTGACGTTGTCCATCCAGGCCTGGTTGTCGAGGTACCAGCGGACCGTCTTCTCGATGCCTTCCTCGAACTGGAGGGACGGCTCCCAGCCGAGCTCGCGCTGGAGCTTGGAGGAGTCAATGGCATAACGCAGGTCGTGCCCGGCGCGGTCGGTAACATAAGTAATCAGGTCCATATCGGTCCCTTCAGGACGGCCCAGGAGGCGGTCTACGGTGTTAATGAGAACCTTGATGATGTCAATATTCTTCCACTCGTTGAAGCCGCCGATATTGTATGTTTCGGCCACCTTGCCTTCGTGGAAAATCAGGTCAATCGCGCGGGCATGGTCCTCAACGTAAAGCCAGTCGCGCACGTTCTCGCCCTTGCCATAAACCGGGAGGGGCTTGCGGTGCCGAATGTTATTGATGAACAGCGGAATCAATTTCTCCGGGAACTGGTAGGGGCCGTAGTTGTTGGAGCAATTGGTCACAATAGTCGGCATGCCGAAGGTGTCGTGGAAAGCGCGGACAAAATGATCAGAAGAGGCCTTCGCCGCGGAATACGGGCTGTGCGGCTGATAATTCAGGTCCTCCGTGAAGAACTTCTCACCATAAGCGAGGTGATGCTTTCCGGAAGAAGCCTTCGTGGTGAACGGCGGCTCGATGCCCTCCGGGTTCGTCATCTCCAGCGCGCCGTAGACCTCGTCGGTAGAGATGTGGTAGAACCTCTTTTCTTCCCAATCTCCGTTCCACGCTGCCTTAGCGGCCTGAAGCATCGACAGCGTGCCCATCACATTGGTCTGCGCAAAGGTGAACGGGTCTTTGATGGAGCGGTCCACATGCGACTCGGCCGCAAGGTGGATGATGCCGTCCACATGCTCCTCCTGCATGAGTTTCAGTACGCCTTCGAAATCGCAGATATCCATTTTCACGAACCTGTAGTTCGGCTTGTCTTCGATATCGCGAAGGTTGGCGAGGTTGCCTGCATAGGTGAGCTTGTCGAGATTGATTATCCTGTAGTCCGGATACTTGTTCACAAAGAGCCTCACGACGTGAGAGCCGATGAATCCGGCTCCGCCGGTGATAATGATGCTTCTTTTCATATTTTATCTTCTGTTCCTATAGTTTCTGTTCCCGTTCCGGTTGGAATACTGCCCGCCGGAATGAAAATCGGCCGGGAGCGACCGTGCATTTCTGGAGTCCTGATATCCGGGAGTATCGCCAACGACCTCAGTGTCGTTCCAGTAATTCCGCGTCCGGTTCATGACCGACGCCAAAAGATCCTTCGCTAACAACGCGGCATCCACAAGCATTACACAGAGGGATACGATTATGAAAATACTGGCAAAGAGGTTGGCCGCCTTTCCGGCCATTCGTTTGATACTCATAGTTGGGATATGACAAAATCTTCCATTCCTCGCGAAATTTTCAAATTTGCAAGGAAAGAGAACCGGGAGGCGCTCCTGTCCAGGAGAAACCGTTTCCGGCACTGTTCCGTTCTAAACCGACGGCTTTTTATTGAATGCAAATATAACTTTTTTACGAGTAACCGCCAAATAATTATTAACAATAATTAGCATTTTAAACTAAAATTTTTTTTGTGGAAAATTATCTCTAACTTAGGGCCGCTTTTGGGCCGATTACGCCCTCAGGCCTAACCACAAACGACACTTGTAATGAAACAACTCATCGAATGCGTCCCCAACTACAGCGAGGGACGGAACAAAGCGGTAATCGACGAAATCGTGAACGCCATAAAAACCGTCGAAGGAGTGAAAGTCCTGGACGTGGATCCGGGCGAAGCCACCAACAGGACGGTGGTCACCTTCGTGGGAGAACCAGAGCCGGTATGCGAAGCCGCCTTCCGCGGAGCCGCAAAGGCGAAGGAGCTCATTGACATGCGCCTCCACCACGGAGCGCATCCGCGAAGCGGAGCCACCGACGTCCTGCCCCTGATTCCCGTTGCCGGAATCACCCTCGAAGAGTGCGCCGTTCTGGCAAGAAAGCTTGCAGAAAGGCTCTACAAAGAGCTCGACATTCCCTGCTACTGCTACGAAGCCGCCGCCTTCACTCCCGAACGCCGCAACCTTGCCGTATGCCGACAAGGCGAATATGAGGCCCTACAGGAAAAGATGGCCGATTCCGCCCGCAAGCCCGATTTCAGCGGAGAATGGAACGAGGATGCCGCCCGGGCCGGTGCCACGAACGTGGGAGCCCGCAACTTCCTTGTGGCAGTGAATTTCAACCTGAATACAACCTCCACCAGAAGGGCCATGGCAGTGGCTTTTGACGTTCGCGAAAAAGGCCGGAAAAATCCTAATGGAGAAGGCTGGATTCCCGGCACCCTGAAGGGCACCAAAGCCATTGGCTGGTACATCGACGAATACGGCATCGCACAGGTATCGATGAACATCACCGACATTGACGTAACACCCCTCCACGTTGCCTATGAAGAGGTTTCACGCGCAGCTTCAGCACGCGGACTTAAAGTAACTGGAGCAGAAATAGTTGGTCTTGTTCCGAAACGCGTTCTCACCGAGGCCGGACGCTTCTATCTGGAAAAGCAACAGCGCTCGCTCGGAATAAGCGAGGAAGAGATTATGAAGATAGCGGTAAAATCCATGTCGCTGGACGATCTGAAACCCTTCGAGCCGGAGAAAAAAGTAATCGAATACCTGGTTCAGGACCCCGCCGAAGAAGCCGCCCGTCACCGCCTCATCCGCCTCAGGGCCGATTCCCTAGTGCGCGAAACCGCATCGGAATCCCCCGCCCCCGGCGGCGGCAGCGTGAGCGCCTATATGGGCGCCCTCGGCGCCGCCCTCGCCACCATGGTAGCGAACCTCTCGTCGCACAAGAGAGGCTGGGACGCAAGGTGGAAAGAGTTCTCCGACGTGGCGGAAAAAGGGCAGCTCCTGCTGAATGAACTTCTCGATCTTGTGGACGAAGACACCGCCGCTTTCAACCGCATTATGGCAGCCTTCGGAATGCCCAAGGGCAGCGACGAAGAGAAGGCCGCAAGGGCCAAAGAAATTGAAGAGGCAACTCTCTATGCAGCAAGCGTTCCGCTAAAGACAATGGAATCCTCGCTGAAGGTTCTCCCCCTGGCCCTCGAGATGGCCCGGAAGGGCAATCCCGCCAGCGCCTCCGACGCCGGCGTGGCAGCCCTCGCAGCCGTCGCCGCCTGCCGCGGCGCGGAGCTCAACGTCCGCATCAACGCCGCCGGCCTCAGCGACAAAACCCCCGCC
This sequence comes from uncultured Bacteroidales bacterium, assembly GCA_905233655.1. Lineage (GTDB taxonomy): Bacteria > Bacteroidota > Bacteroidia > Bacteroidales > UBA932 > Cryptobacteroides. The sequence continues at coordinate 4,939 of CAJOCS010000061.1, forward strand.
CAACCCCTGCTCAAAAGAGCCCTGGAAATCCTGACAGAGGCCTCTTCCCTTCAGGAAGAAGTTTTAAAAGAAGTTAATAACCATATAGAAATATAATTAAGGAGGTATGTCTGTTTGAAAACCTGTGCCACCCTAGGCACATAAGAGGGAGGGGCCCATTTATGGGAGGGGTCGCGAAGCGACGGTTTTCAAACAGATATACCGGATTAAAAGAATGGATTTAATACCGGACAAAATCCGAATGTAATAGAATATGACCTTCAAGGAAGAGATTCTGGCCGGAATTCCGGCTCACGTGCTACCCGAGGCAAAGCCCTACAGCAGCACGATAAACCACGCGCCGCGCCGCAAAGACATCCTTAGCGCGGAAGAGAAAAAACTGGCCCTGAGAAATGCCCTGCGCTATTTCCCGGCCGAACTCCACGCCGCCCTGGCTCCGGAGTTCGCCCAGGAGTTGAAGGACTACGGCCGCATCTACATGTACCGCTACAGACCGTCCTACAAGCTCTACGCCCGCCCCATTGACGAATACCCCGCAAAGAGCCGCCAGGCCGCCGCAATAATGGCCATGATCCAGAACAACCTGGACGAAAGAGTGGCCCAGCACCCGCACGAATTAATAATCTACGGAGGCAACGGCGCCATCTTCCAGAACTGGGCCCAGTACCGCCTGGTGATGCAGTACCTCGCCACCATGACCGACGAACAAACCCTGGTGATGTATTCCGGCCATCCGCTGGGCCTCTTCCCGAGCCATAAAGACGCCCCCAGAGTGATAGTCACAAATGGAATGGTTATTCCTAATTATTCCAAGCCCGACGACTGGGAGCGCTTCAACGCCCTAGGCGTGAGCCAGTACGGCCAGATGACCGCCGGAAGCTATATGTATATAGGTCCGCAGGGAATTGTCCACGGCACCACCATCACAGTGATGAACGCCGCCCGCAAACAGCTCCTCGCAAAGGGCCTCGACGGTGAAGCCCGCGGCGGAATGCTCTTCGTAACGGCGGGCCTCGGCGGAATGTCCGGCGCCCAGCCCAAGGCCGGCAACATCGCGGGCGTAGTGAGCGTCACGGCCGAAATCAACCCCGCAGCAGCCGAAAAACGCTACGAGCAGGGCTGGGTGGACGAACTCCACCGCAGCCTCGACGAACTCATCCCCCGCATCCGCAAGGCCGTCGAAGCCAAGGAAGTGGTCTCGCTCGCCTACGTGGGCAACGTGGTGGACCTCTGGGAAAGACTCGCCGACGAAGGTATCCACGTGGACCTCGGCAGCGACCAGACCTCGCTCCACAACCCCTGGGCCGGCGGCTACTACCCCGTGGGCTACTCCCTCGAAGAGAGCAAGCGCATGATGGCCGACGAGCCCGAACGCTTCAAGGCGGCCGTCCAGGAGTCGCTCCGCCGCCATGTTGCGGCGGTTAACCGCCTCGCAGCCAAGGGAATGTACTTCTTCGACTACGGCAACGCCTTCCTCCTTGAGAGTTCCCGTGCAGGAGCCGACGTGCTGAAAGAAGACGGCAGCTTCCGCTATCCCTCCTATGTGCAGGACATCATGGGCCCCATGTACTTCGACTACGGCTTCGGCCCCTTCCGCTGGGTGTGCATGAGCGAAGATCCGGAGGACCTCGCCCTCACCGACCGCCTCGCCGTGGAAGTGCTCGACCGCCTCGCCAAGGAGTCCCCCGCCGAAATAGCCGGCCAGATGAGGGACAACATCCATTGGATTGAAGAAGCCGGCCGCAACCACCTCGTGGTGGGTTCCCAGGCCCGCATCCTCTATGCCGACTGCGAAGGCCGCACCAAGATAGCCCTCGCCTTCAACGAGGCCATCTGCGACGGGC
>CAJOCS010000062.1 GCA_905233655.1 uncultured Bacteroidales bacterium
CCACTCTCATATAGAGAGCTTCGGACAGAGAAAGCACATCCTTGCAGGCAGGCTCCACATGGGAAGGGATGGCATCACGAACCATGTCCAGAACCGTCCTCTCGAAGAAACTCGACTCGTCGCAGGGGAAATTCACAAACTCGGAGCGGAGTCTCGCAAGCAGGGCCTCCTTGTCCATTCCAGGCCTGTAGACAGCGGAATGGGCTTCGGTGAGCGTCTGGGCTGCGGGATAAACGGTAACGGGATAGAGCACCGCGTCGGAGAAGGCATCGGCACGGAAAACCACCTTCAGGGCCATCTTCGAGAGAGTGGCCGGCACCTGGATGCGGAACTGGGCCGTGGCGTTCTGGCCTGCGGGCACGTTCACAGCCTCTCGCAGAGTCTGGACGGGAGAGCCGTCGCCGGCCTCATTGTCGTAGACCATAGCGTAGAGGGTGCCGCTCACAGACTCGTCGGAAATGCTCGACACATTGGCCACGAGGTCGTAGACGTCGCCCTGGTAGAGGAAACGAGGTGCATTCACCTGCACCTGCACGGGAAGGCTCACCAGCATTTCCTGCCGGACAAAGGCGTTCGCCATATTCCTGTCGTGGGCATAGACCGCAACATAGTAGGTGGTGAGCTTGTCGGCCGTGGTAATGTCGAAGCTGAGGCGTCCGGAGGCGTCGCTCCGGAGCTGAGGCAGGAAGCAGAGCGAGGTGGCGAAGTCCTCACGCAGAGGCACATCGGCCACATCCTCTTCCGCCGCGGCAGGATAGCTCTCGTTCTCGACAAAAATCTCGTCGTCGACAATATCCATTACGGCGCCGTTGGTGGCCATTGGCGCAGCGTCCATCATCACCGCCCCCTCCATCATCATAGGGGCCGCACCGGCCGATTTCATCATAACTCCGCCCGCTCGGACTGAATAGAAAGGGTACGTCGGCGCCCCAACGCTTCCGGACACACTGTGGGAGCTCATGGACGGGATGCTTTCTTCCATCATGCTCACTACGGGCCAGTTGTTGCTCCCGATGGCATCGAGACTCTTGTCCCAGGCCGCCGCAAGCGCCTCCACGGAGGGATTCGTCTGCAGTGAGAAGGTATAAGTAGTGCCCGGATAGGCGCTTGAAGTAAAGCGTTCAAAGCTCAGAGGAAGACTAAGACGAGTCTTGCTGTGACGGAACTGGCGCTCGAATTCCTGCCTGGAGGAGTTCTTGAAGGAGAAGAGTTTCACTTTCACCACGTCGCCCCAAGAGTAGCCCCAGGGTATGTCCAGACTGTAAACACTGTGTTCCTCTACACGTACCACCCTGCTGTCGAGAAGCTTGCGGCCGGCGCCGTAAACGGTGACCAGAACCCAGCTGGGCTCATCGCCGAAACCCATCCTCATGCGGATGCTCTCCCCTTCCCCGACCGTGGTGGGGCCGGAAATGAAGAGATTGTCAACTCCGCCGGGAAGAGTCTCTTCGCCTGAGGAGAGAAGCAGGAAACGGCAGGTGGCGCTTTCACTCACCTCACGCCCGCCGGGGGTGGTGGCGGAAGCCTCGGCCACAACAGTATAAATGCCTGCAGGCAAAGAAGATACGTCTACGGAAACAACTTCTCCGGTAGGAGTGTTTCCACCCCGGAGCACACGTCCGTCGCCGCCGCGGAGAGTATAATTCACATTCATTGGAACGTTTCCGGAAGAAGCGCCGCTGGCCGTGAAGAGCAGCTTCACCTCATTCCCCTCCACAACGAACGACGAGCTATGTGGCACATAGCGGCCGGGACGGTAAACGGGTTCTCCTTCCTCGGGAAGAGACACCCTCGCATCGGAGGGGTTCTTTGCCGATATGCTCACATACACGTTGTCGTTTATGTAAACGTAGTCGTTGAATGAGAGGGTCTCGCCGTCGGCGCCGGTAACCGTCATCGTCACCTGGTAGCCGCCCTCAAACTCGGCCGGGAAGGCCGATGCAAAGCTGCCGTCGGCCCCGAGCTCAACGGGAGTGTCAATCACCTGACCATTGTAGGTTGAAACCTGCATCCGAAGCCGCGCCCCGGCAAGGCTGTGGCCGGAATAACTTGTGACAGTGCCGCTTACGGGAATGCGCTCACCGCTCATATACAGGCTGTCGAGCGGGTTGAACTTAAGGGAGAAGGATGGCAGCACGAATTCATCCACCCGGAAAGATTCTCTTGCGAGATATGCGTCGTCCGTCTCTATACGGAGTGTCCACCTTCCGTTGCGCCGGCCCTCGGGGAGAAGGAATTCACCGGCAATTGAACCGAACTCATTAGACGTAAACTCCCTGCTTTCAATGAGGTTGTCCTCTTCATCCAGCAGGCTGGCAGTGACGTTTAGGGATGGCACCACATTGAGCTGAACCATGGGGTCGCCATTGTAGAAGACGGCCTTGAAATGCATGGTGTCGCCGGGGCGGTATGCGCCCTGGTCTTTGTAGATGTTGCAATTTACACTGCTGTAGTCGCCATTGTATCCGGAATACTCGTAGAGTTGAACGTTCCTTGAATGACGAGAACCGCTGGTTGCATTCAGACTGAAGACAGAATCCTCGTCCAAATGGCGTGAAATGGCTTTCGGAAGCAGGGTGAGCCCGTGCAGCGACAGGGAGGCCGACGCCACTTTGCGGCCATTGTCCTTCACCAGGTTCAGCTTCACGCTGGACAGCGGCTCGCCGGTCTTATAATCCGTGACATACACCCTCCAGCCATGCGCCTCGCGCATAGTGACTATGGAAAGGGTATACTGAGCGTAGGACTCACTGGCCCAATCCTCGCCCTTTACGGCTTCAAAACTGTATGTTCCGTCTTCCAGTGTGGGAACATCCACCGTAAGAGTGTCGTGCACATAGAAACTCCGCGTGCTGTTTGTAAGGTTCCAGCTGCGGACCTTTTTGTTGTCTTTCCGAAGTGTCAGGGTGGCTCCGGAAAGATTCTGAAGCTCCACATTCACCTTGCCGTCTTCTACGGAAACACCTATCCAGGTGCTTTCAAGGGTCTCAATCAGGTTTTCTGCCTTAGTGCAGGCATCGGCAATCACCTTCTCGCTGCCGCTGAAGCGGGCTCTTTCGCGCTCGAACGCCTTACAGCGCTCCAGGATTGCGCGATACTCGGCGCTGCCTGCTCCGGGAGTGTCATCAAGATCACTGAAATCCATGTAGAGTAGTTCGGCACGCGGGAACAGGGCAAGGGCCTTGCCCTCATACCTGGCGGCAATCCCCTCCAGGGCCTCCCTGCGGACGGAATCCTCGCTGGACGAGAAATACTGTTTTACAATCTGATTGTACTCCAGAGCCCCCTCCAGCGGGTAGTTTCCCGCCATCTTGCGCTGCATCTCGGCGTACACCCTGTCGGTGGCAGGAGTTTCATAGGAACGCTGCTGGTAGATGCGCCAGAGGGCATAGTCGAGGTCGTCTCGAAGGTTCGCTTCGAGGGCTCTGCCAATCGGGCTGCTGAGGTCGCGGTGAAGGGCACGGTTGCAGCCGGCGGCGAGGGCATCGGCATGGCTTTTCACATATACGAACTGCCTGTCCGGAGAGCTGTGCGCCCATTCCTTCATCCAGAGGAAAGTAACAATTGGCTCGTTGAAGGCCTCCACCTCGGTAGTGAGGGCGTCGGTAAGCGGCTGCCTCTGACGCCAGTCGCGGCGCGCCATGGTGTTCACATAGAGGGTGGCGGCGTCGTAAAAGTCCACCGGCAGATGCCTCTCGATGGCCTGCTCCTTGATCTGAGCGAGGATTTCAGCCTCGGTCTGGGGACGGTCGGCCCTGTGAGCGGCTTCATACTGCGCCCACAGCTGTTCCAGAACGCGTCCGTCTTCCCTACTCATGGAGTAAGGGTTTTCGGGAAAAGACGTGTAGGACATTGCGGCCGCAAAAGCCGTGGCCCCGGCCACAATCGCCAGCGCTACCAAACATAAAAGACGTTTCATATTTGATGTATTTCATTTCCGGATTGTAAGTATAACAATAACTGTACCCGCGTGCTAATCAAAGAGCGGCAGGGCGTCGGAGACCACGAAAGTGCTGCCGCCTATATATATTATATGGTGTTCCGTCACACCCTTCATCGCGGCGGCAACGGCATCCCGCACACTGTCGAAAGCGAGAGCGCATGCCTCCGGCCGGGCTGCGAGAAAACGTCGCAGAATCTCCTCCGAAGGGAGCGCACGGGGCGTCGAAGGCGTAGCAAAGAAGTACTCGGCCACAAGGGGCATAAGCGGAATGATACCGTCGAGGTCCTTGTCGGCCATCACGCCATAAACGACGCGTAGAGGCCGTCCAAGGCCCCTGAGCTGCGCGAAGTTCCATCCCAGCGCTTGAGGATTGTGGCCGATATCGGCTATCACCTCGGGCCGGCCGCAAAGACGCTCCCACCTCCCCCGGAAATCCATCCGCCGGGCCGTATGCGCAATTGCCTCCAGAACCGCTTCGCCGCACTTCCCACCCCCGGGCAGCCCGAGCATCTCCAGGGCGCAAAGCACTGTCCGGAGATTCTTCTCCTGCACCGCCGCACCAAGGTCCATCCGGGGCAGGAACTCTTTCGCCAGGGGCCACAGCCCCGGCTCTTCCGCATCGGCAAAAACGAGCCCGGAAGGGGCTGCAGCGCGGAAAACCAGAGCCGTTTCGGGCTGCGTCTCCCCCACCAGCGCGGGTACCCCAGCCTTGAAGATGCCGGCCTTCTCGGAGGCAATCTTCTCCAGCGTATCGCCAAGCAGGGCGCAATGGTCCAGCCCTATAGTGGTCACTATGCTCAGCTCCGGCTTTTCCAGTACATTCGTACTGTCCAGCCTCCCCCCAAGCCCCACTTCTATAACGGCCCAGTCCACGCCGGAGTCGGCGAACCACTTGAAGGCCAGCCCCGTTGTAATCTCAAAGAACGAAAGTTCATGCTCCTCAATCCAGGGTAGCCACTCAGTGAGGAAATCAAAGACATACTCCCGGGGCACCATCCTGGCCACAGGCCACTCCAGCCCCTCCTCAGCAATGCGCATCCTTTCACAGAAATCCACCAGATGCGGGCTAGTGAACAGTCCTGTCCTGTACCCGCACGCACTCAGGGCCGATGCCAGCATGTTCGACACCGAACCCTTGCCGTTTGTCCCCGCCACATGCACGCAGCGGAAGCACCTCGACGGGTGCCCCAGCGCCGCCTCGAACTCAAGCATCCGCTCCAGCCCGGGCTTGTAGGCCCCGGCCGTGAACCCGCTCGACTGCACCGAGGGGAACCTGCGGAATATGTCCTTCAGCAGGGCCTCATACCCCGCCTCACTGAACTTCAGTCCCATACCCCAAATATAATAATAATAACCGACGGATACAAAAAACACCCCCGAAGGTCTTTCCTCCGGGGGTGCTGTCAAACGGG
>CAJOCS010000063.1 GCA_905233655.1 uncultured Bacteroidales bacterium
CGGCGGAAAGGTAATCGTGCGCCGTGCCTCTCAGGGAGAGCTTATCAAAACCCTCGACGGAGTGGAGCGCAAGCTCGCCGCAACCGACCTCGTTATTGCCGACACCGTGGGCCCCATGTGCATCGCGGGCGTATTCGGCGGTGAGGATTCCGGCGTGACCGAGGCCACCACTAACGTCTTTGTGGAGGGTGCATACTTCGACCCCGCTTCCATCCGCAAGACCGCAAAGAGCCAGCAGCTCTCTACCGACGCCTCCTTCCGCTACGAAAGGGGAGCCGACCCGGACATTGCCCTCTTTGCAGGGAAACGCGCGGCCCTTCTGATTCTCGAGCTCGCGGGCGGTAAGGTCTGCGGCAAAGTTCAGGAGGTCTATCCTCAGCCTGTAGGCCGCAGGGAGATTGATCTCGACTATGCCAGGATGCAGGCCTTCATAGGCCATCCCATTGGCGAAGAGGTCATCGTAAAGATTCTGGAAGCGCTTAATTATCAGTTTATTGAGAAGCATCCCGGCGGAGCCCGCGTGGCTGCCCCTACCTATATGGTGGACGTCACCCGCGAGTGCGACGTGGTGGAGGAAGTGCTCCGTGTCTACGGCTACAACAACATCCCCATGCCGGACCGCATCAAGCTTAGCGTGAATCCCACGCCGCGTCCGGAACCGGAGGCCATCCGCAACAACATCTCCAACTTCCTCGCCGCGAACGGCTTTGTGGAGATGATGAACAACTCCCTCACCAAAGAGGCATACTACAGGAACCTTACTACCTTCCCGGCAGAGCAGTGCGTCCACATTGTGAACCCTCTGAGCCAGGACCTTAACGTAATGCGCCAGACCCTGGTGCTCAACGCCCTGGAGGTAATCGCATACAATCTCAACAGGCAGGCCACTTCGCTTCGTCTTTTCGAGTACGGCTCCGTATATCAGAGGCTTCCCGAAACCGACGGCACCACCCTCGCCGGATATCACGAGGAGCAGCATTTCCTGCTCTGCCTGAGCGGCACCCCGGACAAAGTGTGGCGCAGCCCCGTCCAGAAGTCCAGCTTCTTCGCCCTCAAGGGCTATGTGGAGCTGCTCCTTAAGCGTTACCGCATAGATGTTTCCACGCTCATTACCGGAGCCGCTCCCGCCGACGTCTATGCCGACGGCATGACTTACAGCGTCCCCGGCAGGGAGCCCCAGCTGCTGTGCACCCTCGGCACGCTCCAGCCTGCGCTCTGCCGCAGCTTCGGCGTAAAACAGCCCGTTTTCGTGGCCGAAATCTCCTGGAATGTGCTGTTCCAGCTCATCAAGCGCGACAAGTTCTCCTTCAAGGAACTGCCCCGCTTCCCTGAAGTGCGCCGCGACCTTGCACTCCTTCTGGACGAGAACGTCGCTTATTCCGACCTCTACGCCGCCGCCCGCCGCAGTGCGAAGAAGATTCTCAAATCGGTGGATCTCTTCGACGTTTACCGCGGCGAGAAGATTCCCGAGGGCAAGAAACAGTATGCCCTCAACTTCGTGCTCCAGGACCCTGAACGCACCCTCACCGACGTGGAGGTGGAGAAGGTCATGGAGAATCTGCTGGAAGAATTCAAGAAGAACTTCGGAGCCGTCCTGCGCTAGTGAAACGCACTGTCTTTCATATTGTTCTCGTGGTTGCGACGCTCGCCCTGGCACTTTCCTGCCGGGGGCCGAAGCGTATCTCCGAGAAGCGCATGAAGGACATTTATCACGACATGTTCGTCCTTGACCAGCAGATGCGTTCCACGCCTCAGCTGCGCCGTCATTCAGACTCCGTTCTGGTCTACGAACGGGTGTTTGAAAACTACGGTTACACCACCGACGACTTCCTCTACAGCCTGGACCACTACATGAAAGACCCGGAGCGCTTCTCGAAGCTTATGGAGGAGGTTGTGGGCCGTCTCAACCGCGAAATCGTAGCTATCCGCAAGGAGGCCGACGCCTACGACTGGAAGCAGAAGTACATCTCTGTTTGGAGCGCCCCCGTGGACACCTCCCAGCCCCGTCCGCCGCTTCCTCCCTGCGACACCGTTGCTTTCCCCATAGATTCCCTCTGGTTTATGCAGATGTCCCGATGAAACGCTTCGCCGCCTCATATCTCTATACCCTTGCCGACGGTGCCACCGAGCCCGTCCGCAACGGCTTCGTGGAGATGTCCGAAAGCGGGGAGGTGCTCCGCACCGGCGTCTGCGACGATCCCTCGGCCGAGCCCGTCTTCTTCGAAGGCGCCCTCTGCCCCGGTTTTGTCAACGCCCACTGCCATGCGGAGCTTTCCTACCTCAAGGGCAAATTCCTGAAGGGAAGCGGTATGGCAGGTTTCATCGACCAGATTAACGCCCTTCGCGACTGCACTTCCATGGAGGAGAAGAAACGTTCCATCCAGGAGGCCATGGACCTGATGTACAGCCGCGGAGTGGTTGCAATGGCCGACATCTCAAACTGTTCCGACAGCTTTGACATAAAGGCCGCCCACCCCATGTATACCCGCACTTTCCTGGAAGTGTTCGGGGACGACCCGGAGCGCTGCCCGGAGATTCTGGAAGGGGTGAAGGCACTTTCCCGCGAGGCTGAGGAAAAGGGCCTTGACGCAGCCCCCACGCCACATGCCTGCTACACCATGAGCAGGAGGCTTCTGGGTGAAGTATCGGCCCTGGGGCTTCGCAGCGGCTTCCTTTCCTATCACAGCGAAGAGAGCGACGAGGAGCAGCAGATGATTCGCTCCGGCAGCGGTCCCATGTGGGACAACCGCGTCCGGAACGGCCTCCGCACTCCGCCCGTGACGGGCACTTCTTCGCTGCAGTATTTCATTGATACGCTGTCTTCCGCAGGCGTGTCCCTCCCCGTTGACGGGCACATGCTGCTGGTTCATGAATGTGAAATGGACGAGGAAGGCGTTGCAGCGGCAAAGGCTGCTTTCTCTCATCCTTTCATTGCCCTCTGCCCGCTTTCCAACATGTTTATTCACAATTCACTTCCTCCGGTGAACATGCTTCGTGAAAGCGGCATTCCGCTCTGCGTGGGCACCGATTCTCTCTCTTCCAACGACGACCTTTCCATCCTTGAGGAGCTTCGCTGTCTGGAGCTGTTTTTCCCTTCCCTAAGTCTTGGGGAACTGCTCTCGTGGGGCTCCCGCAACGGTGCTCTGTTCCTTGGAAAGACCGCCCTCGGCGAACTCTCGGAGGGGAAACGCCCGGGACTCGTATTGATAGACAATCTTGACTCAGAGGGCCGGCTCACCCATAAAAGCAGCTCCCGTCTGTTATGATGCGCGAAGAAACGGTTTTCGGCCCCATTTTCAGCCGCCGGCTGGGCTCTTCGCTGGGAATCAACCTGCTTCCCCGCAACGGCAAGGTATGCAATTTCGACTGCATCTACTGCGAGTGCGGCTGGAATGCCGACGGGCTCGAAGACCGCGTCCTGCCCACTGCGGCCGACGTCCGGGAAGCACTGGAGCAGAAGCTCCGGGAGTGCGCGGAGAAAGGTATCGGCATAGATTCCATAACCTTCTCCGGAGACGGCGAACCCACTCTGAATCCGGAGTTTCCGGAGATAATAGACCTCACGCTGGAGCTTCGCGACCGCTATTATCCGAAGGCGGTGGTGTCGGTGCTCACCAACGCTACCCGCGCCGGAGTGGAGGAGGTTTTCCAGGCCCTGAGGAAGGTGGACAATCCAATACTCAAGCTGGATGCTCCCACAGACGGGGGAGTCGCTCTTATAAACCGTCCGGTGGGGAAGTACAGCGTTCGGGATGTTGTGGGTTCAATGAAACGTTTTGAGGGCGGATTTGTCCTACAGACCATGTTTCTCAAAGCCCCGGAATTCGAGAGCTCTGAATGGGTGGAGCAGTGGATGGAAATTGTCCGGGAGATACGCCCGCGCGAGATTATGGTATATACCATCGACCGCGAAACTCCCATGAAAGGCCTGCAGAAGTACACGCCTGCTGAAATGCGCGCCCTTGTGCAGCCTCTTATAGATGAAGGATACAATATACAAATTAAAGGATAGAACTATGTCAATTTCAAGCAAGTACGGCTACGTGCCCGACAATGAAGCCATTTCCCGCCACCTGGAACTCATCGCCGGAAATCTGGAGGAAATCACCACCCCCGACCTTCTGAAGTCCTGTTTCTCCATCATGGACCTCACCACGCTTGCCAATGAGGACACCCCCGCTTCGGTCGCTGCCCTGGTTGAAAAAGTGAACTCTTTCGAGAAGGATTACCCCGACTGGCCGCTTCCGGCTTCCGTCTGTGTTTATCCTAATTTCGCCTCGGTTGTGGCTTCCGTCCGAAAAAATCCCAAGCTTCATGTTACCACCGTTGCGGGCTGCTTCCCCACATCGCAGAGTTTCCTTGAAGTGAAGCTCCACGAGATTGAACTCGCCGTTCGCGGAGGTGCCGACGAAATCGACATCGTCCTCGCCCTGAATTCTTTCCTCGTTGGAAATATTGATGCAGCAGGGGAGGAGATCCGTGCCAGCCGTGAGAGGATAGACGCCGTTGCCGCTGAGCTCGGCCGTCCCGTCGTCCTGAAGGTTATCCTGGAGACCGGCCTTCTGGTGACTCCGGAACTCATTGCCGACGCCTCCTTCCTCGCAATGGAGAACGGTGCTGACTTCATCAAGACTTCCACCGGCAAGGTGAAGGTGAACGCCACGCCCCAGTCGGCCTACGTGATGTGCGAGTGCATCAAGAAGTTCTATGAGGCAAGCGGAAAGAAAGTGGGCTTCAAGGCCGCCGGCGGCATCTCTTCCGCACAGGATGCAGTGTGCTACTGGTCAATCGTTTCCACGCTTCTGGGCAAGGAATGGCTCAACAAGGACCTGTTCCGTTTCGGTGTGAGCCGTCTTGCCAACCAGTTGCTTACCGCCTTTGAACAGAAGACCGTGAATTATTTCTAGGATTCGGGCGTAATTTGTCCTGCTTTTTATCTCCTCTGCGGAACTGCCTTCCGCGGAGGAGTTTTTTTTATTCATGTCTGCTGTCCGGTCCCTATTATGAATGGCCCGCCCTGCGCGAATGGCTCCAGGAGAGGGTAGCGCTTTTTGTGGTGCGCTAGGCGGTTTGTCTATTTGATACGGATAATCGGCTTCCCGCCTTAGTGGGGGCCGGTTTTTCTTATTGGCCGAAGGGCTTTTTCTGAAATATCCGTCCCGGACGGAAGAAAATAATGGCTCTGCGCAGTGCTGAAGTTAATCGTCTCACATTTCGGTACACGGTTAAGTTTTCGGAGCTTTGCCGTTGAAATCGTTTTGTGTTATGAAACGTTATTGGTTTTATTTTGTTTGTCCGCTTCTCCTTCTCGCCTCGTGTGGGAAGGATGCTGTCCCGGCTACCGGCCGGGACAGCGACGGAGCGGTGTCGCATGACATGATTCAGCTCGGAGAAAAGCTGAAAGACCCTTATACGGTAGAGAATATGCGCACCGCTCTAACCAAAGTCTATCCTACCAAGGCCGGCCGGGTGGATATCTCGGCAACCGACCTTTACGTCCGCTTCCTTCCACCCGACGAAGAGTCGCTCCGGCGCCTGCAGGAGCGGGGAGTCTACCTTATGGACCATCCCATGGACTACCGTATAGTAAAGGAAGGAGACTACTACCAGGACCCTGAGGTGGGCCCTGATGCCATCACCTGGCAGTATGCCCTGGTTCCCAGGGACTTCGACTTCCCGGATGGTATCAAATGGGAATTGCTGGATGAGTGCTATCTTAGCGAAAACGACCCTTCAACGCGTTCCATGCCCGATATCGACTGGGCGGAAGTGGAGCGTGAGGCCTTCCGCATAAGCGGAAATGCCGACATGCTCGGCCCCGATGAACCAACCAGGGCTTCGGCTAAAGCCACCCCGCACGGGCGCATCACAATAGTTGATCCGGGCGCCAACGGCGGCAAGGCCTTCGGAGTGGCCGGAGTTAAAGTTGTGGCGAACTGCTTCGTGAAGATTGCCACCTGCTACACCGACCGCGACGGCTACTACAGCATGAAGACGGAATTTTCCTCGAAACCGCGCTATCGGCTTGTATTCGAAAACAGTACCGGCTTTTCAATTGGCCTGAACCTCATAGTGATAGCCGGTTCTGTCTCCACCATGGGCACGGGCCCGCAGGAAGGTCTGGACCTGGAGGTTACCTCCTCGAGCGACCGCAGGCTCTTCACCCGCTGTGTGGTGAACAACGCAGCCTACGATTACTATTCCCGCTGCGTCCCGAACGACCTGGACATCGCGTCTCCTCCCTCCGACATCCGGCTGTGGATATTCCAGGAACTGAAGGCGTCGTCGGCGGTGATGCTGCACCACGGAGCCTTCATCGACAGGGACCTTTTCCAGAAATATCTGGGCGATTACAGCCGTATAATCAAGCTTTTCCTTCCGGATATAACGCTCGGAGTCAAGGAAAAGGAGGACTATTCGCTGATATGGTCGGTCACCACACACGAACTCGCTCACGGAAGTCATTATTCCCGAGTGGGCAACAACTACTGGACCCCTTATGTGGACTTCATCCTGAGCTCATATCTCGAGGGCGGCACATTCTCCTACGGGACCGACGGCGCCGAAGACTCCGGATACTGTGCTGTGGGCGAAAGCTGGGCCTACTTCATGCAGAGCAGCCTCTGGCAGGACCGCTATGGCGGAGACATGCCCCTTTTCGGAGCCGAATTCTGGTTCCATCCCCAGATATTCATTGAACTCTATTCCAGAGGGATGTCGAGGGGAGACCTGTTCCGGGCCCTGAAAAAGGACGTGACCTCGATGGACGACCTCAAAGACACCCTCCTGAGCCTGTATCCCGACCAGGAAAGCACGATAAGCCTTGTGTTTGCCCGCTATGGATGCTAAACGGGCGGTTCCGGTCTTCCTACTCTTTATTTCAACAATCTGCGTGGCATCTTGCAGCATTAAGGAAGACCGGAGCCGGTGCCCGTGTCATATAAATGTAAGCGTGGCTGCGGTGCCGGAAGGCGGAGCCGTCTTCAGAATGGATGATGGACTCAGTCTGACAGAAACTCGTATCCGGAGTGATACAAGCCTGAAGGCCGATGCCTCCGGCGCCAAAGCCCTTGTTACGGCCCACAACGCTCCCGAATGGAGCGCCGACGGTTACAGGATTCCAGTGGGCGAACAAAGCCCTCCGCTGTATCTGTGTGCAAAGATGCTTCAGACCGCAGCCGGAGAAAGCGCGGAAGTCAGCCTGACGCTGCGAAAGAGCTACTGCCTGCTCCGCTTCAGCCTAAGCGGGGAAGAGGGTCCGGATGCTCCATATACCTTCCGGGTACGCGGAAATGTGAACGGAGTGCACTCCGACGGCAGCCCGTCCGAAGGGCAGTTCTTCTACGATATTCCGCCTTCGGATTTCTGTGTCCGGCTTCCGCGCCAGAAGGACAACAGCCTGCTGCTGGACATTGTGGCCGCAAGCGGAACCGTAAGGACCTTCGCGCTCGGAACCTGTCTGCACGAGGCCTCTTACGACTGGACTAAACCAGACCTGGACGATGCCGCCCTGGATGTGGAACTGTCTCTCACAGAGGTGCATTTTACTTTGGATATGTGGACTGCCACCGTCCAGATCAACCACGATATATAATTAGGAATGAAACGTTTGCTTTTAATATCGGCCCTGATGCTATGCTCGCTGGAGGCTCTCTCTCAGCGCTTCAGCGTGGGCAGCAATGTCGCCGACCTGCTCTCTCTCGGAACGATGGAGATGGAGGCGTCGGCATCGGTCCTGAGGCATGTGACCGTTCATGCCGGGACGGAGCTCAACCCCTGGATTTACCGCTCGTCGGAGCCTTCCCGTCAGTTGCAGCAAAAGCAGTTTTCCGTCTGGGCCGGCGCCCGCTGGTGGCCATGGCACGTCTATTCCGGATGGTGGGCGGGGGCCGATGCAAGATACTCTGTCTACAACGGGGGAGGGGTGATTCGTCGCCAGACCGAAGAGGGCGATGCCTGGGGTGCCGGACTATATGGCGGCTACGGCGTAATGCTGGACGAAAATTGGAATCTGGACCTCGGAGCCGGGGTCTGGGGCGGATGGAAGGAGTACGTGGTCTATTCCTGCCCCCGCTGCGGAGTCACCGTGGACAAGGGTGGAAAGACCTTTATACTTCCCGACGTAAGAATTGCAATACAATGGATATTCTAGTAAAACGCGCTTGTGCGATTGTTTCGGCCCTGCTTCTGCTGTCCTGTTCCATGCAGCGGAAGATAGAGCGTGTGCGTTCCGGAGAGGTGGGAGCGAGCCTGTCGCTCTCCGGCAGGGAAATGATGGAGGAACTGCACACGATAAGGCAGTCGCACCGCGACACCATAACCGTAATGGATCCGGAAGGCCGGAGGGTTACCATAATGAAGGCCGTGAGGGATGATGAAAGCGGCGAAATGGTGGCCACGGAAACGCTTGATGCTGCGGTTGTTACGGCTCGTTTCCGGAATGTGGCCGAGCGTCACGGCATGGTGGATCTCCAGTTCGAGATACGCGTTCCCGCCCAGATGCAGGACAGCCGCTGGCAGCTCCGCTTCTATCCGGACATGTTCATTCTGGGCGACTCACTCCGCCTGGAACCGGTGATAATAACCGGGGAAGACTACCGCAGGGCCCAGCTCAGGGGCTACCAGCAATACCAGCGTTTTCTCTCCACCATTATCCAGGACACCACACGTTTTGTGGACCTCAGGGGGCTGGAGATATTCATAAAACGGAACATGCCGGAACTTTACCGCTTCAAGTCGGATTCCAGCTATGTCTCCGACGAAGAATTCCGTTCCTACTACGGAGTAACCGAGGCGCAGGCCCTGGAGCATTACACCCGAATGTACCAGAGGCGCCTGAACGAACGCCGGAAGGCGCGTCGCGGGAGGATGTGGGCAAAGTATGTGAAGGTGCCCATCGTCACGGAGGGCATCCGTCTGGATACCGTCCTGCGCACCACCGACGGAGACTTCGTATTCCATTATACCCAGACCGTGCGCACCCGGCCGCAGCTCAGAAAGGTGGACATAGTGCTCTCCGGGGATATATTCGAGGCCGACAGGAAACTCTACTCAATGTCACCGTCACAGCCTCTTACTTTCTACATCAGCTCCCTGTCGACTCTGGTGGACCCGTCGGAGCACTATCTCACCCGTATAGTCGAGCGCAGAGCCGAGGCCAACACCGCCTGCTATGTAGACTTCTCGGCAGGGAAGTGGGCCATAGACCTGGAGCTTGGACACAACCGCAGCGAAATGGGCCGGATTCGCGACAATATTATGGAACTGCTTCAGAACCAAACTTTTGAGATAGATTCCATAGTGATTGTTGCGTCGGCATCCCCGGAGGGCTCGGTGAGTGCCAACCGTGCGCTTTCCTCGAGGAGGGCGGCTGCGGTAGCAGAGTATTTCTCCTCCTGCATCGGCCATTACAGGGATTCCGTTTTGCGCAACAGTTTCAGTATCGACCTCACGGGGGAGAACCTCGGGGAGAGTATCCCCGAGATAGGCTTCCGTTCGCGTTCCAACGGCGAAAACTGGTCCATGCTGTCGCTTCTTGTCGACCGTGACAGCCTGCTTGGGCCTGATGCGGTGGCCTCCTATATGAGGTGCCTCGAAATAGACGACCCGGATGCGAGGGAGAGGGCCCTCAGCCGCGAGCCGTATTACCGTTACATGAGGGAAAACCTGTATCCGCGCCTCAGGACGGTGCGTTTCGACTTCTTCCTCCACAGGAAGGGCATGGTGAAGGACACGGTACACACCACCGAGCTCGACACCGCTTACATGAGAGGTGTCCAGGCGCTCCGGGACCGTGACTATGAAACCGCCCTTGGCATACTTCGTCCTTATAACGACTTCAATGCCGCCCTGGCTTTCCTTGCGCTCGACTACAACGCTTCCGCCATGGCCGTGCTGAGGGACCTTCCCCGAAATCCGGCGGTAAATTACGCCCTTTCAATTCTTTATGCCCGCGCTCAGGACGATTCCAAGGCGGTTCAGTGCTTTCTTGAC
>CAJOCS010000064.1 GCA_905233655.1 uncultured Bacteroidales bacterium
AGGCGCCTGCAGGCGCCTTGGACTGCAAGCGACGGGAGGGGTGGGGTGCGACGCAGGCATCGGCCTTATAACTGCCTGCGGAGCGCCCTCCCCTCACGGAGCGAACGGAGTTCCACGGGGAGGCATACCCCTACCGGAGCGAGGAGAAAGTCTAGTGGGAAAAGCCGAGGGCGGAGAGGCCCTGGAGAACGTCGGGGTGAGACATGAAACAGGACCAGAGAAGGCCTGTACGGTAGTTTTCAATCATCACCACGATGGGCCCCTGGTCAATGGCGATGTAGGATCCCGCAAACCAGCGTGCGTCCAGAGAGAAGGCATCGCGGAAACCGTACTTGCCAAGAAGGCGGTCTCCATATATATAATAGAAGGTACGGAGAGCCCGCATGCTTTCTTCAGGAGTATAGGGTATGGAAGAGATGGCGGCGGTGGGAGCAATCACGCCCTTGTCGTTCGAAGCGGAAGAAGCCGTATAGCCGCCGGGGATGTCGGAAGCGGTGAGACCCCAGCAGTCGGGGCCGTAGCCGGCATGATGGCCGGGATTCCGGACACAGTGCTCGTAATTGTAGCGCGCATGCGCGACATTCTGCTCCCAGTAGGAGCCGTAGGAATCGGAAAGGTTGTGGGGGTCGAGCCCCAGGAAAGAATAATGGGAGAAGAACAGGGGGCCGTCTACGGAAAGCTTCATCTTTCCGCCGGAAGCCCAGCCTTCATGGTAAACGGAGGCGGAAACCGGATGAGTGGGCGAAGAAGCGGCGAGGACATATGCCATAAGGGCCTCGTTCCAGCCGCGGATGGTCATGTTCATGGCCCAGCCCTTGTCCGGAGACCAGTGCCAGTAGAGGACATTTTCCCCGCCCCGGGTGAACCAGTCCCACTCAACGGCACGCCAGAGAGCGTCGATGGAAGAGCGGATATCGGCCTCGGAGGGAAGAGTAAAATAACGGGAGACGGTGAGGAGACCTTCCATTAGGAAAGCGGTCTCGACGAGGTCGCCCCCGTTGTCGTCGGTGCTGAAGGGCAGGACACGGCCGGTGGAGCCGTCGAGCCAGTGCGGGAATGCGCCGTGGAAAGTATCGGCGGAGGAGAGGAAAGAAAGGATGGTGCGAAGACGGGCGGCGCCCTCGTCACGGGTTATGAAACCGCGTTCAATGCCCACCGGAATGCACATTATGCCGAAGCCGGAGCCGCCGATGGTGACGGTGTTTTCGGAGCCGAGCCGCTCGCGGGCAAGGCCGGAGACGGGATGGGCATAGTCCCAGAAATAGGCGAAAGTGCGCTCCTGGATAAGGTCCAGAAGGGCTTCGTCGGAGATTTCAGGGTATTTGGGAGCAGGGTCGTAGACGGTGGAAATGGAGAAAGAGTAGTCGTCGAGGAGATTGAGCCCGCAAACCGGACCTTCCGGGATGACAAAACTGTATGAAGAATAATACTCCAGGGCCGATTGAGGAGAGAATACCAGAGAATGCGCCTCACTCCCCTTCCGGGCCGACAAAGCCCCGCCGCTGAAACGCACCTCTGAAATGTCGGAGGCCGAGGGCTCCTTGGAGAATACTACGGTGACCTCAACGGCCGAGGGGTCCAGACCGGCTACCGAGCCACGGTAGGCGACATGCTGCCCGCACACGAGGACGTCGGTGATTATGGCGTTCTCGAGTGGAGAACCTGTCTCCTTACCGCAGGCGACAAGGAGACAGGTAATGAGAATCAATACAGGACGGAGCCTATTCATCCATCGAAGCAACTTCGGCGTCGTAGAGAGCCTTGGCCTCGTCGGAGGTGAGAGCGCGGGAGAAGAGACGGATTTCGTCAACCTTGCCTTCGCTGAAGTCACCGATCCAGGGATCGCCCCAGCCCCAACCGGAGGCGGTGGTGTACTTCACATCCCAGTTGCCGATCATGATCTGCTCGGCGTTGATGAACTCGAGGTCGCCGACGGGCTGATCTTCACCCTTCCAGCAGTCTACGAAGTTCTCGGGAGTGACGTCGGCACCGTTCACATAGCAGTGGAACTTGGAGGTGACGTTGTCGTAGGTCCAGATGATGTGGTGCCAGCGGCCGGCGGGGAATGCATTTGCCCACCAGTAAACGCCTTCTTCGTTCTTGCCGTCGGTGGTCTTCCACATGTTGCCGGCGGTACCCATCTGAGCCTGAATCTTCCAGGTAAGGAAGCCTGCGCCCTTGTCGGTGCGGTCGCAGCTCATTGCGAGGTTGCCCCAGCACTTGTCGTCAGCACGGGTAATCTGGAAAACCATGGGAACGGGAGCGTGGTCGAAGTCAATCTCGGCATGCATTACCCACATCGAGAGGGAGAAAGCCTTCAGAGTCTTGATGGGACTGTTGTCCGGAAGATTGAAGCGGAGGAAAGAGTCGGGAGTGCCGGTGTAGGCTTTGCCCTTGCGGCCGGCGACGAAGTTGGCGTCGGTGCCGGAACCCTGGCTGTCAAGTACGAGACCGCCAACCTTTTCGGTAGCGTCGTCAAGAGGGAAATAGGCAACGAGAGCGTCCTCGGCCACCTTTACGCCACCATTGGGCTCGTCGGCCGGCTTCTTGTCGTCGTTTTTGCAGGAGACTGCAGCAAAAGCAGCCACTACTGCGAGAATTGCAAATACTTTTTTCATTTTGTTTGATTAATGGTTAATGGTTAATAATCTATGGCTTTAGAAACTGTTTCGATTTTATGGACGAAAAAAATCAAAACAGTTTCTTAGTACTCATATCCAGCAGATGCGGGGAGGGACGTGTTCAACTGACGCTGAGACGCCGGGATGGGGAAATGCTCGTTCTTCCCCGCCGTGAAGCCGATGGGGCCGAGAACGGCGGCGGCACGGCCGGTGCGCACCAGGTCGAAGAAACGGTTCTCTTCCATTGCAAGCTCGGCACGGCGCTCGTCCAGGACCGAATCGAGGGTCAGAGGCACTGAGGTGAGGCCGGCACGGGCACGGACCATGTCGAGGGCGCCCTGTGCGCTGAGAGCAGCGACGGGAGCACCGCCCTGCACACAGGCCTCGGCATAGATGAGGAGGATGTCGGCATAACGGAGGAGACGCATATTGTAGTCGAAACCGTAACCGTTGTAGGACCAGAGATTGTAGGCCGAGGGAGTGTAGACCTTGCCGTTGTAATACTTGTTGGCGCAGCTCTCGAGAATCACGTCACCCTCGGGAGTGGTGGTTCCGCTCACAAGGAAAGTAGCGGCGATGCGCTCGGTGTCGCCACGGGCCGTCATCCAGTCCATAAGGCCCTGGGAAGGCACATTGAAGCCCCAGCCCTGCATGTTGGAAGGCTTGTTGTTGCGGGGCCCCTGGATGAAGGCATAGTAGCAGATGGGGGCGTCGCCGGAGCTCTGGCCGAGCGACGAGGCCTGCACCTCCATAAGGGACTCGGAGCTGTTCTCGTTGTCCATGGAGAATACGGCGCGGAAGGAAGGCACCAGCGAAAAACGGCCGCTGGTGATTACTGCGCCGGCCTGGGCGGCGGCTTCGGCCCAGTCCTGACGGTAGAGGGCCACCTTGCTCTTCAGGGCGCGGGCTGTCCACACGGTGAAACGGCCCAGTTCCTTCTTGGGATAGCTGTCGGGAAGGACGGCTATGGCCTGGTCGAGGTCGGAATAGATGAAGGTATAGACTTCGGCCTCGCTCCTGGCGGGGTTGGCGGCCAGCTCGTCGGCAGTCATCTTGCCCTCGATGATGGGCACGGAACCGAACATGCGGAGCAGGTTGAAGTAGGCCCAGGCCCTTATTACACGGGCTTCGCCGGCACATTCGTCGCAGTAGGCGCGAAGGTCGTCGGTAGACATGTTCTTCTTGAACTCCTCAAGTTCCGACAATGCATGGTTCGCGGCCGATGCAATGTTGTAGAACTTGATCCACATGTCGTTTATCAGGGTGGTGGTGGGCCCGAAACTGAATTCGTCCATTTCCCTGGCGGCGGGGCCGCGGTAGTGGTGGAGCCCTTCTCGGCGTCGTCGGAAGGAATTTCCATCACGCAGACGTAGCTGAAAGCCTCGCCCTCGCTCAGACGGAGGGTGGCATAGGCGGCGCTAACGCTCTGGAAGATAGCTTCGCTCTTGGTGTAGTCGGTGCCGCTGGTGGGCATCGTAGCCTCGGTGCGGATATCCAGAAAATCGCTGCAGGAAACGGCCGCAAGGGCAATCAGAATGAGTATAATAGTCTTTTTCATGATGCGTGCCGATTAGAAGTTGAACGATGCTCCAACAGTGTAGATGGACTGCATGGGATAGACGCTGGAGTCGATGCCGCTCTCGATGGGAGAGCCGCCGATTTCAGTGGTGAAACCGTTGTAGCGGAACAGCGACAGAGGCCTCTGGGCGCTGAAATAGGCCCTCAGGGACTTCACGCCGGGGATGCCGTGGAAGGTATAGCCAATCTGGATGTTCTGCACACGGAAGAAGGAGCCGTCCTCCACGAAGAAGTCGTTGGCCCTCTGGACGAAGGCGGTGCCGTAGGCGTCGGCGGAAGGATAGGTGTCGCTCTTGTTGTCCTTGGTCCAGCGATTCTCGTAGAAGTCGAGGTCGTAGTTGGCGTCAGGGAAGGTGCTGCGGTTCATTCTCTTGGCATTCAGGATCTTGTTTCCGAGCTGGAGGTTGAGAAGGAATGATGCGTCCCAGTTCCTCCAGTTGAATCCGGCATTGAGGCCCAGGATAAGCCAGGGAATGGGAGAACCGAGATAGGTGCGGTCGGCGTCGTTGATTACGTTGTCGCCGTTCTGGTCGGCATACTTGAAGAAGCCCTTTTCCATGATGGTCTGGGAGACCGGAGCGGTGAGGGCTTCCTTGTCGGAGGCATAGACGCCGTCGATCTTGTATCCCCAGAACGAGCCGATGGGGTAGCCCACGCGGGTGGAAGTGGAATAGACACCGTTCACCATGGCGCCGGGGATCTCGTCGCGGCCCTCGAGGCGGAGGACCTTGTTGGCGATGGTGGTGGCGTTGAAGTTGACGTTGTAGGAGAAGTCGCCGCGCTGCTCGGCCCAGTTGACCGAGAGTTCCACGCCCTGGTTCATCACGCTGCCGTTGTTGGCAAGAAGGGTGGCGGTACCGCCGCCGGTGGCGATGGGAGCGTAGAATACCACGTTGTTGGTGATTCGGTTGTAGTAGTCCAGCTCGGCGGTGAGGCGGTTGTGGAAGAAAGCCATGTCAAAGCCCACATTGAGCTCGTTCACCACTTCCCACTTGAGGTAGTTCTGGTAGACCGTCTGGGCCGCCACGCCGTCGATGACGTTGCCTTCGCCGAACACGCCGGATGCTGCGACGCCGGTGGCGCCCACTATCATGGTGGAGTTGGCGGGCACGTTGTCGTTACCCAGCATGCCCCAGCTGGCCCTCAGCTTGAGATAGTCGAAAAGGGTCTGCCCCTGCATAAAAGGCTCGTTGGAGATATTCCATCCAAGGCCGACAGAAGGGAAGAAGCCCCACTTCTGCTGATATTTGGAGCTGCCGTCGGCACGGAAAGTGACGGTGGCGAGATACTTGTCGGCATGGTTCCAGGTGGCGCGGGAGAAGAACGAGAGGCCGTGGTAGATGGAGGCGCCGTCACCGGAGTTGCGGTTCTTATAGGAACCGGTGGTGAGGTAGCGCGACGAACGGTCGAAGTTCGGCACGTCGTAGGCTACTCCGGTGAGCGAATAGCCCTCCTGCCAGCGGGTGCTCTGTCCGAGCATCAGCGTCCAGGAGTCGGCCCCGCGGGAATCGTTGTAGGAAAGGACGTTGTCCAGAATCTGGTAGAGACCGTAGCTGTAGGTCTTCGACAGGGAGCTGCGGGATGAGCCCTGGGAGCCGCCCACGTAGAATTCGGGGCTGTAGCTCTGGCCGTCGGAGAAACTGAAGTCGAGGTTGTAGGAGGTCTTGAACTTGAGTTTTTCCGGGATGATGGTGAAGTCGGCATAGACGCTGAAGACGTCCTTGAGTCCGCTGCCGTAGTTCATGTGGTAGTAGGCGTTCGCGACGGGGTTGCCGTAGGAGTTGGCAAGACCGTAAAGCTGGGGAGAATCGAATTTCTCCGGATATGCGTCGGTGTTGGCGTCGTTGTAGATGTTGTACACCGGCGGGTTCACAAAGGCCTGGTAGTAGGCGCCGGCGTCGGCATTGTTGCTCATTGTGCGGCTCAGAACGTTGTTCATGCCGATGGACAGCCACGACGTGGCTTTCTGGTCCAGGCGCGTACGGAGGTTAAGACGGGTGTAGTCGTTCTCCGTGTAGTTCATGATACCGTCCTGGTAGTAGTAGCTGAGGCCGATGGAATAATTCGTGCCGTCGTTGGCGCCGGAGAGGTCGATGGAATGGCTGTGCGTGAGCGCAGGATGCACCAGGGTGGCGTACCAGTCGGTGTCGCCCGGATAGGTGGAAGCGTCCAGCGGAGTGTAGCCGAGGGTGTTCACATTGGCCTCGTTCATGAGCTCGACATACTGGGCGGTGTTCGTAAGCGGCATGATGTGGGTGGGAACCTGGACGCCCACATAGCCGTCGTAGGCCACGTTCACATGGCCGTAGGCGCCCTTGCGGGTTGTGACGAGCACAACGCCGTTGGCGGCCCTCACGCCGTAGATGGCGGCGGCCGACGCATCCTTCAGCACGGTGAGCGACTCGATGTCGCTGCCGCTGAGGAAGTCGATATTGTCTACGAACACGCCGTCCACCACATAGAGGGGCTTGGCATAGTCGCCGATGGAGCCCACGCCGCGGATCTTAACGGAAGGTCCGGCACCGGGAGCGCCGCTCTGGATGACCTGCACGCCGCTCATCATGCCCTGCAGGGCACTCATGGGGTTGGCCGAAATCTGCTTGGAGAGTTCATCACCCTTGACGGTGACGATTGGGGCGGTGAGGTCTTTGGACTTCTGGGTACCGTAACCCACCACCACTACCTCGTCGAGGAACTGGGAGTCTTCGGAAAGGGTCACCAGTTGAGGGAAGGCCTGTGCCACGAACTGCTGGGAGGCGTAGCCGATGCAGCTCACCTCCACCAGGGCCGAGGCCGACTCCACCCGGAGCTCGAACTCACCGTCGAGACCGGTGGTGGTGCCGTTGGATGTGCCCACCTCGATGATTGTGGCTCCGATTACAGGCCCCAGGGCATCCTGGACGACGCCCTGCACCATGTATCCGCCCTGGGCCCGGGCGCTAAGGCTCAAGGCCGCAAAGGCGAGAAGGAGTGTTAAGAGTTTTTTCATATCGATTGGTTATCAGTTGTTTTCATAGTAGAAACCGAGTTTCTCAAGGCCGGGGCCTATCTCCGGAGCGCTCATGAAAAGACGCCACAGAAGGCCGCTTCTGTAGTTTTCTATCATTACGGCTTCGGGACCCTGGTCAATTGCAAGGTAGTGCTCCAGCACGGCCGGTGTGCGGCCGGGATTGACGGCGTCGTAAAAGCCGCAGGGCCCCACCATTCCCGGAATTGACCACAGATGGCGGATTACCTTCATGGACTCTTCGGGAGTGTAGACGATTGAGGAAACCGCCGCTGTAGGGCTCACGGTGCCGTTTTCGTCGGAAGTGCCGGGATGATGGGAACTGTAGCCCACGTCCGGGTCGTCCGACGAGGTGAAGCCCCAGAGCTCTTCTCCGAGGCCGGGCCAGCCACGAGGATTGTCCATGGCGTATGCCCTGTGAATCAGGGTATGGGCGCGGTTGCGTTCGAAATAGTTCGTATAGGCGTCGCAGAGGCCGCGGGGGTCGAGCCCGAGGAATGAGTAGTGGCAGAAAAACAGCGGCCCGCCGTATTCCATGCCGAGGGGCAGCGTGATGCCGTAATACTCCTTCCCGTTATAATAATAGGGTGAAATCTTGTAGGATGCTTCATACACGTCCCGGCCAATGGGATATGACGGCGAAGATGCCGCCAGCACATAGGTTATCATGGTTTCGTCGTAACCTTTGATGCGGTGGTTCATCTTCCATCCGTAGTTCTTGGACCAGTGCCAGTAGAGCGAATCGGTGCCCTGGGTGTACCAGTCCCATTCCACGCCCATCCAGAGCTCGTGGCAACGCTCGGCAAGGTCGAAATCATCGTACTGAAGCCACTGGCGGGCCGTAATGAGGCCCTGGACCATGAAGGCCGTCTCCACGAGGTCTCCTCCGTCGTCGTATCGGCTGAAGGAGAAAGGCTGGCCGGTTTCGGCGTTGTACCAGTGGGCCCAGGCACCATGGAAACGTTCGAAACCTTCGAGCGAAGTGACCATACGGCCTATCAGCTCCGTGGCATATTCCCTGGTGTAGTATCCCCTCTCGGCCCCTGCAATCACGGCCATCATTCCGAAACCGGAACCGCCGATGGTGACGATGGGGCCGTTGGTGTCGTTGTTCCGCTCGCGCGCAAGGCCGGTGGAAGGGTCGGCATAATCCGTGAAATAGCGGATTGTGAGGCGCTCGAGGCTGTCGAGAAGGGCGTCGTCCGATATCTCAGCACGCGGCCTCCCGCTGCAGGAAACGGCGAGAAGGGACAGCAGAGCTATGACGAACCTAGATTTCATAACTGAAGGAAGCTTCGTTGCAGGTGTCTGAAGCGGCGCCGATGAAGAGTTTGAACTCCCCTGCCTCGGGGCCCCAGCTCATGTCCCGGCGCCAGAAGGAGAGCGTCTCCCTGTCTATCGTGAAGCTCACGCTGCGGCTCTCTCCGGGAGCGAGGCTCACGCGCTGGAAGCCTTTGAGCTGACGCACGGGGCGCGTTACGCTGCCCACAAGGTCGCGCACATAAAGCTGCACGGTCTCGATGCCTTCAAGGGAACCGGTATTGGTGACGGTGACGGTGGCGGTGAGGGTGCCGTCGGAGCGGAATGAATCGGCCGAAAGGGTAATGGGGGAAATCTCGAAACTGCTGTAGCCGAGGCCGAAGCCGAAGGGATAGAGCGGCTCGTTCACGACGTCGAGATAGCGGGATTCGTATTTGGCGTCGGGATGTATGTAGGGACGTCCCGTATTCTTTGCGTAGTAGTAGATGGGCACCTG
>CAJOCS010000065.1:0-7637 GCA_905233655.1 uncultured Bacteroidales bacterium
TACTATTTCGACAATCCCTCCTCCCTGGACAAACAGAAGGTGCTTTCTCTCCTTCCCATCTACAATAGCAAAACGCTCGAGCAGCGGGTTTCAAAAATTCTCGGATAATGGATACGAACAAACATAAATTCTTCATGCTGCAGCTGCTGAAGGACATCTTCTCCGATGCGCTGCTTTCATCTGTACTGGCCTTCAAGGGCGGCACCGCCACCATGTTCTTTCACAACCTACCGCGCTTTTCTACGGACCTGGACTTCAACCTGCTGGAGCCGGAAAAGGAGACAGAGGTCTATGAGCGTGTCCGGAAGATTGTCCTGAAATACGGCAAGATTCACGACGAGGCCATCAAACACTATGGAATCATCATCGTGCTTGATTATGGTATCGGCGAGCGGAAACTCAAAATTGAGATATCCAACCGGCTGTACGACAATCACTATGAAATCCGGAACTATCTCGGTCTTCAGATGCGTGTGATGGTGAAGGAAGACATGTTCGCCCACAAGTTGTGCGCCCTCCTTGACCGGACTGAGATCACTAGCCGAGACGTGTTCGACTGCTGGTTCTTCCTGAAGGAAAGGACTTCCATCAATAAAGAAATCGTGGAATCCCGCATGGGAATGCCCATTGAAGAATACCTGGACAAATGCATCGCAAGTGTCCAGGATATCTCGGAAAAGAGTTTGATCAGCGGTCTGGGTGAGCTCTCCGAAGGCGAGATGAAGAATTTCGTGCGGCATGGTCTGAAAGACGAACTGATCTCTCTTCTGACCATGTTCAAGGCTTTCCCTTCCTTCGCGTAGTGTCTATTCGCTCATAGCGTCGGATAGCACTATTTTTTACATCCGGTATTGCTTTTTCGTAATTAAGCACTATCTTTGCAGTACGTATTTAAGTACTTATTGCGTCATGATTACTGCTACCTATACAGAGCTGAGGTCTAATTTGAAGGACTACCTTGACAGGGTTGTCAAGGATTCCGACAACGTCATAGTGAACCGTGGAGGTGGCTCGGCTGTGGTTATTATGTCCATGGAAGAGTATGAGTCCATGATGGAGACGGCTTATGTCATGTCCCAGCCGGACCTTGTGGAGGCCATCCGCCAGGGAGATGAGGATGTGAAGAACGGAAACTATGAGGTTGTGAACATCGATGAGCTATAAGATTGCCTTCCTTCCCCGCGCCCGGAAGGATTTCGACGAGTGGAAGAAGACCGATGAAAAGACGGTCGAGAAGATCAAGGAAATCTTGCGCGACATCGCCGAGCATCCTTACTCCGGTATTGGAAAACCGGAGCCATTCAGGCATAATCTCACCGGCAAATGGTCCCGCCGCATCAACAAGGCCGACCGTATCATCTACTCCGTGGACGGCGAAACGGTGCTGGTGTATATCTTCTCCATGAAAGGGCACTGCCGAAAGAGATAACATAAAGAAGCTGAGGACGAAATGATGCAGGAGAACAGTGTAATGAATGAAGATTTGTACCAGAGGATCAATCTGGAGGACTATGTCCGAACGGGGGAGGGCGCGACGGCGGTCGCATATACCCACAGGGCGGAGCCCAGGCTGGCAAAGCTCTATAAC
Organism: uncultured Bacteroidales bacterium; assembly: GCA_905233655.1. GTDB lineage: Bacteria > Bacteroidota > Bacteroidia > Bacteroidales > UBA932 > Cryptobacteroides. Next base: position 1,589 of record CAJOCS010000065.1, read on the forward strand.
AAGGGTTTCGAGGCCGATGAGGCCCTGAGGGACTTCCGTATTGCAAGGGCCGTCTTCGAAATGGGGCTTCCTTCGCCGGAGCCATACCGTCTGGTAACCGACGGGGAGAGGCTCGGTGCGGAATACGAGCTCATCGCCGGGAAGAAGTCTTTCTCCCGCCTCATAGCCGACGATCCCTCCCTGATGCGTCCACTCACACTCCGCTTCGCCCTGCTCTCCAAAGAGCTGCACGCGATGAAGGCCGATACCTCCGCACTTCCGTCTTTCCGCGAAATGATGAGGGAATTCTACCGGAATGAAGCATCGGCCCCGGATTACCTTCGCGACTGTGTGTTTGCTTTTCTCGACAGCGTGCCGGATGCCCCGACATGCCTTCATGGGGACCTTCAGACCGGGAATATCATCACCGACGGCAGGCGGGAGCTCTGGATAGACCTGGGGCTTTTCTCCTACGGCGTTCCCGAATGGGATATCGCGCAGCTGTGGGTGTTCACAAACCGTCTTGACGAAGAGAAGCAGGAACTGCTTTTCCACCTTGACAGGCCCCGGATGCTGGAGCATTGGGACATCTTCGTCAGGGCATATTACGGTATAGACACCCCCGAACAGATTGACGCGGTGGTGAAGCGGCTGCTTCCTTACGCCGCAGTCCGCATACCCTTCATGCTCCATATTGCTTACCGGACGCCAATTTCGGAGGGACTCGCCAAATTTGTCACAGGTATTATTGGACAAAGCTGAAAAATACTTATCTTTGCAGGCAGATTTTTCCCAAAACGCATCGAACTCCGGGCGAAGGCCCAGCTGACAGGGAGTACTGTACCCTGGCGGGCCGGGGACCCGGTGACAGTTCTTTTTAATACTGATGCGTTTATGGAAAACAAAAAGTACGCTCTTGTAGCGTGGACCCGCAATGGGCAGATCTGCATGATTCCCTCTCTCGTGAACGAGCTGTCGGTGCCGTACCGCGAGCACATCGCCGAGGTGGAAAAGCATTATCCGGACAAGGACAAAGAAGTGCTGTGGTTAAAGGCCCAGAGCCGTGCTCATGAGGATTTTGCCAGATTCCTGCTGCGGGTTGGCCGGCCGGCCGAGGCCTTTCAGGAGTTTGAAAACGCCGCCATTGTGTGCACCTTCTGCACCGAAAATGCCTGGGTGGAAGGGGAGGAATGCGAAAAGGAAATGCTGCCGCTTATGTTCCGCTTCGTGGCGATGCACCTGGAGTGCGTGAGGCTTATGAAGGACAACCGCCTTCTGCGCCTTATGTATGAGCACAGCCTGCTTTCACGCCTGTACAGTTCGTTCAGTCGTTACGACGGAAAGGAGAGCGCATGAAACCTGTATCCCTGTGGCCCTGCGTCACAGGGATATTTTTTTCAGTAGGGCGGTGAATTGGACCCGGATGTCGCCGAGAATGGTGCGCCAGTCCTTCAGGGAGCCGTCCAGGTTGTCGGAAACGGCTTTCAGGCAGTAGAAGGGGAGTTCGTGCATCTGGCAGAACTTCGCCGCGGCGTAGGCCTCCATGTCGAAGAGGTCGTACTGCTGCGAAAGGGCCTTCACCTGTTCCGGGCTGAAGGTCTGGGTGCTCATGAAATAGTCTCCTGAAAACACGCTGCAGCCTTTTCCTGGAAGGTCTATGCGGTCGAAAATGAGTTCGCTGCCGCCGTTCACGAAACTTCGCACATTCAGGATTGTGCCGATGGGATAGCGTGCCGAACCGGCGCTGCCGATGTTGAGAAGCACGGGGGCTCCGCCTTCACTCCGGCATTCATACCATTTCACAAGGGCGCTGAACATACGCATCTTGCCCATCCCGGTATAGACCACGGGGAAGGGGACGTCGTCCTGCGAAATTTCTTCTTCGTCGGCCACGAAAAGCACCAGTTCCTTGTCTTTGAGCTCTTCGAGAATCTTGTCGTCTGCAATCATAATCGGCTTTATTAGTATTCTGCGTTTCCGCTTTCATGCAAAGATAGCAAAAAATGCCTATCTTTGTAAGAGAGAAAACACAGTCAAATGATAATTAGTGGTAAAGAACTGTCAGTCAAGCTGAAAAGGGAGATGGCAGCGAAAGTTGCACAGTTGAAGCAGAAGTATGGCCGCGCTCCGCACCTGGTGGTGATACTGGTGGGCGACGACCCCGGGAGCCAGTCGTATGTCAGGGGAAAGGCCAAGGCCTCGGAAGAGGTTGGAATCACCAACACCACCATATACAAGGATGCAGGCATCTCGCAGGAGGAGCTTCTCGGCATCATCGGCACTCTGAATGCCGACCCTGAGGTGGATGGAATTCTGGTTCAGCTGCCCCTGCCGGAGCATATCGACGAACCCACGATAATCAATGCGATTGCAAAGGAGAAGGATGTGGATGGCTTCCACCCGCTGAATGTGGCGGCGCTATGGATGAAAACCCGCCCCTGTACCGTTGCGTGCACGCCCCAGGGAATAATCCGCCTTCTGGACGAGGCCGGAGTCGAGCTCAAGGGGAAGAGGGCCGTGGTGATAGGCCGGAGCCAGATTGTGGGCCTTCCTGTTGCGAAACTGCTCCTGGACCGCAATGCCACCGTGACCATCTGCCACAGCCGCACCAGGGACCTTCCCGCCGTTACGCGCGGGGCCGAGATTCTGGTGGTCGCCATCGGCCGCCCGAAGTTTGTTACGGCCGACATGGTTAGCCCTGGGACGGTGGTAATCGACGTTGGAGTGAACCGCGACCCCGAGACTGGAAAACTCTGCGGCGACGTGGATTTCGAGGCCGTCGAGCCAATTGCGTCGCTCATTACTCCGGTGCCCGGCGGAGTGGGCCCCATGACCATCACCTGCCTGATGGAGAATACAATTGAATGTTTCATCCGCTCAATGGAGCGATAAGTGTATAAAACCATGAAAAAAACCTTTCTGGGCCTCGCTCTGGCCCTTTTAACCCTTTCTGCCTGTAAGGAAAAGGCAGCCGAGACCGTTATTTCCCGCGATGCCGCCGTTGAGGCGAAGGTTGAGGAGGTGCTCTCCCGCATGAGCCTCCGGGAGAAAGTGGGCCAGATGGTCCAGCTGACCATTATGACCGTGGAGGACGACACCCACGAGGCCATCGATCCCGCCAAGCTTGCCGATGTGATTGGAAACTACAAGGTGGGCTCCATTCTCAACACTATGCATGACCACGCCCACAGCCGCGTTCAGACCCTTGAAATGGTGCGTCAGATTCAGGAGGTGTCGATGGACCTCCTCGGCATACCCTGTATCTATGGCCTGGATATGATCCATGGAGCGTCCTATCTTACGGACGGAACGTTTTTCCCCCAGGAAGTGAACATCGCCGCCACCTTCGAGCCGGAATATGCAAGGATAATGGGTGAAGCCATGGCCTATGAAACCCGCGCTGCGCAGGGTGGGTGTTTTCGCCCGTTATGGACCTCGGCCGCGAGCCTCGCTGGCCCCGTCTGTGGGAGAGCTTCGGCGAGGACTCCTACCTGCAGGCAGTGATGGCCGCGATGGAAACCCGCGCCATCCAGGGTGACGACCCCAATCACGTGGATGCATTCCATGCCGCGGTGAGCCTGAAGCACTTCATGGCCTACGGCGTGCCAGCAACCGGCAAGGACCGCACTCCCGCATACGTTGTGGAGAACGACCTCCGCGAGAAATTCTTCGCCCCTTTCCTTGAATGTTTCCGTGCAGGCGCCCTTACCGCCATGGTGAACTCGGCTGGGACGGTATGTTCGTAACCGACTGGGCCGACATCGACAACCTCTTCGTCCGCGACCATGTGGCCGCCGACAAGCAGGAAGCCCTGGCGCTCGGAATCAACGCCGGAATCGATATGGTGATGGACCCTTACGACCCCCATTGCGTTGACGACCTTGAGGCCCTCGTACGTGACGGGCGCATCCCCATGGCCCGTATCGACGATGCCGTACGCCGCGTCCTCCGCATGAAAGTCAGGCTCGGCCTCTTCGACGAGCCCCTGCCCGAGGGTGATTATCCTCTGTTCGGCTGCGACGAGTGGAAGGAGGCTTCCCTCCAGGCCGCAGTCGAGAGCGAGGTGCTGCTGAAGAACGAAGGCGGAATCCTGCCGCTTAGCTCTTCGGCGAGGATTCTTGTGACAGGCCCCAATGCCAATTCTCTGCGCGCCCTCAATGGCGGCTGGAGCTATACCTGGCAGGGTGGCGCCGACACCTATGCTCCCCAGTTCAATACCATACTGGAGGCCCTGCAGCAGCGTTTTTCCAATGTAAGCTACGTCCCCGGAGTGCTCTATGACGAGGCTCCTTTCGCCTGGCAGGTAGACAATGCCGTGAATATTCCGGCCGCCGTCGCCGCAGCCCGCAGGGCCGACGTGGTGATTGTCTGCGTGGGTGAAAACTCCTACTGCGAGACTCCCGGAAACGTAGACGACCTTAACCTCTCTTCCAATCAGAAAGAGCTTGTGAAGGCCCTCGCCACAACGGGGAAGCCCATTGTGCTCGTGCTCAATGAAGGCAGGCCGCGCCTGATTCCGGATATCGAGCCCCTGTGCAAGGCCGTGGTGGACGTGATGCTGCCCTCAAACTACGGTGGCGACGCCCTTGCAGGCCTGCTTGCCGGCGATTACAACTTCTCCGGCAAACTGCCTTTCACCTATTCGAAGTATACCGCAGCGCTCCATACCTACGACTATAAGGTCTCCGAGCACCGCGAGACCATGGAAGGATCCTACAACTACGACGCCGTAATGGATGTCCAGTGGCCTTTCGGCTTCGGCCTCAGCTACACCACCTTCGAATACTCCAATCTGACGGCCCTGTCTTCTGCGGAGTTCAAGGCCGGCGACAGCCTCTCCTTCAGCGTGGACGTTACCAATACCGGCTCGGTAGAGGGTAAGGAAGCGGTGCTCGTCTATAGCTCCGACCTTGTGGCTTCGCTAATTCCCGACGTGAAGCGCCTGCGCGCCTTCAGGAAGGTGAGCCTTGCACCCGGCGAGAGCACTACCGTAGAGTTCAGCATCCCCGCCTCGCAGCTTGCATTCGTGGGTGCCGACGGCCGCTGGCGCCTCGAGGAGGGCGATTTCCGCATTTCCTGCGGCGGTCTCGGCCTCATCTTCCACTGCACTGAAACCAGGATTTGGGATACCCCTAACATAAGGTAATTATGAATCATGTAGTCATTATGGCGGGTGGAATCGGGAGCAGGCTATGGCCGGCTTCCATTCCCGAAATGCCGAAACAGTTTATCGACATTCTGGGTGTCGGGCGCTCCCTCATCCAGCTCACTGCCGACCGTTTCGCACCTGTCTGTGAGATGTGCAATTTCTGGGTGGTGACCGGTGAAAAGTATGTTTCACTGGTACGCGAGCAGCTTCCGGAAATCCCTGAGGACCAGATCCTTGCCGAGCCAGAAGGCCGCAATACGGCGCCTTGCATCGCCTACGCTTCATGGAAGATAGCTAAAAAGGACCCCGATGCCAATATCGTGGTCACACCCGCCGACGCCCTTGTGCTCAAGACGGCGGAATTCGCTTCCATTATAGGAAAGGCCCTGGATTTCACTGCCGGAAGCGACGCCATAGTAACCGTGGGAATAGCCCCCACGCGTCCGGAGACCGGCTACGGCTACATCCACTCCGGAGAGGCCGTACGCGGCCGCATAGTGAAGGTTAGCGAATTCAAGGAAAAGCCTGCGCTGGAAACCGCCAAGGCATATCTTGCCGACGGCCATTACTTCTGGAACGCCGGCATTTTCGTGTGGAACGTGAAAACCATCGTGCGTGAACTCCGCCGTTATGCGCCTCAGATTGCCAGCGTCATGGACGAACTGTCTCCCAGCCTTCTAACGGCAGGGGAGCAGGATGCCCTGAGACAGCTGTTCCCCAAATGCGAGAAGGTATCCATCGACTATGCGGTGATGGAGAAATCGCCCTCAATCTACGTGATAGCGGAAGACCTCGCATGGAGTGACCTCGGCAGCTGGGGCTCCGTAAAGGAGCACATCGAGGCCGATTCCGAGGGGAACGTGAAGGTGGGCTCCGACGTGCGTCTATTCGGTTGTAAAGACTGCTTCGTGCATGCTTCCG
>CAJOCS010000065.1:7669-11125 GCA_905233655.1 uncultured Bacteroidales bacterium
CTCACGACCGCCTTCTGGTTTGCAAATTGGCCGATGAACAGCACATAAAGGAATACAGTGCATAATTTTTAAAAAAAATTTTGCTGTATTCAAAAAAAGTTCTACCTTTGCAATCCCGTTTGGCGGGGAAACCTATGGAGGACTCGTTAGCTCAGTTGGTAGAGCACAACACTTTTAATGTTGGGGTCTCGGGTTCGAGCCCCGAACGGGTCACAAAAAACCAGACTGATTGCGCTCTTAGCTCAGCTGGTAGAGCAGCTGACTCTTAATCAGCGGGTCTAGGGTTCGAGTCCCTAAGAGCGCACGAAAGACGGTCGAAAGGCCGTCTTTTTTGAAGCAAGGGTGGGACGATCTGTCGCGGTGCCTCCGGGCACTGAGGAAAGTCCGCACAGGAAAGGGCGCCTGTCTGTGGAAAGCGCAGCGGGGAGTAATCTTCGGCACGCCGTAACAGAAAACTACCGCCGTCCCAGGACGGTAAGGGTGAAAACGCGGGGTAAGAGCCCACGACGCAGTGTGGCGACACACTTCGGGTACGGCACACAGGCCTGCAAGACCAAATATACCGGCAGATGAGGGCTGCCCGCCCGATGCCGGGGGGTAGGTTGCGAAGATAAATGACAGATTCAAAAACAGAAAGCGGCTTACGGCCCCACCTCTAACCAAAGAGGCTGACTCTCAGGGAGCCAGCCTCTTTTCGTATATTTCCGGCAGCTTCTAGTAGCCGAAAATCTCTTCAAGGGAAACACGCTTTACCGTACCGAGGGTGCTCAGGAATGCGAGGTCGAGGTCGGTGGTGTCACCAAGGATTGCGTAGTGGTAGGTGCGTCCTGCAATCCACCTCTGGTGGGTGGCGCGGAGGTCGTCCATGGTGAGGTTGCCCACCTGCTCGAATATGGCCTTGTCGCGGGTCTCGCTCAGGCCGAGCTCACGGTCGTTGAGGAAGCTGTAGAGGACGTCCTCTCCAAGCACGCGGGTGGTACGCAGGCGCCCCAGTATGGAGGCCTTTGCAATCTCCAGGTTCTCAGGTGCTTCCGGCATGTCTTCGATAATCTCGGCAAAGCCCTCGACAGCCTTCTGGAGCTTGTCGTTCTGGGAGGCGATGCGGGCGCGGAAGAAGTAGGTGTCGCCGGTGAAGGCAGGGTCGGAGAGCCATGCGCCTGCACTGTATGCGAGGGCGCGGGATTCCCTCATCTCCTGGAACACGATTGCGTTCATGCCGCCGCCGTAGTACTCGTTGAACAGTTCAATGTAGGGGTCCTGGGAGATGTCCAGGGTTTCACCGCGGTCGGAGAACTGGGCGTAGTTGAACTGACGCGATGCATAATGGGCGAGGATAACCTCCGGAGTGGGGGTGGGAAGGCTCATAAGGTGAGTCTTTTCCCTTGCCACAAGGCCTTCCATCGGGTGGGCCGATGCAATCATCGCCGAGGCGTCGGCCATGGAAGACGGACCGTAGTAGAGTATGGTGGGACGGATTCTCAGCAGGTCGCTGATGCACTGGAGCAGCTCGTCGGAAGTGAGGGCGGTGAGCTGTGCGTTGGTGAGGGTGGTGTTGCGCGCGGCGTCGGCCCCGTAGGTGGCGTAGAACTGGAGGGCGCTGTTACAGGCCCTCTGCGACATCTTGGAGTCGGCGCGGCTGCGGAGCTGGTCCCTCTTGAGTTCGGCGAGGATGTCTTCGTCGGCAACTGGATTGCGAAGGAGGTCTTCCACAATGCCCAGTGCGGCGGCGATGTTCTCGTCCAGGCCGCTGATATACAGCACGGAAGTGTTTCCGCCTATGCGCAGGTGCCAGTAGCAGGCAAGGCCGTAGAGCTCGGAGGCGATTTCGTCGGCGCTGCGCGAGGCGGAACCGAGGTAGGAAATGTAGTCGGAAGCCATGTCCAGGCGCGGATCGTCGTTGCTGCCGATGTTGAAGCGGATGGTGAGGGCTGTGATGTCGTTCTTCTCATTCTTCTTGTAGAGGAGCTCGGCGGCGCCGTTCATATCGTCAATCTGCATGTCCCTCTGGTAGTCCACGAAAACGGGCTCGATGGGAGCGGGCTCGTTGTCGGCTATGCTGCGGAGGAAATCGCTCTGGCAGTCACGATTGGTGAGGATGGGGGTGATGGCGGGGGCGTCGATCTTACGGATGGAAGTGTCTTCGCCAAGGCGCTTGAACACCACTGCGTAGCTGTTTTCGCCGAGATACTGGTTGGCCCAGGCCACTACGTCGTCCTTGGTGATGGCGGCGATGCGGTCCAGACGGGTAACCTCGGTTTCCCAGCTGGTTCCGTTGATGAAGGAGTCTACGAAGATGTCGGCCCTGGAGCTGTTTTCCTCGAGGCGCTTCATGGCGCGGAGCTTATAATTGGCCTTTGCGGCCTCCACGAGGCTCTCGGGGAAGTCGCCGCTGCGAAGGCGTGCAACCTGGCCCAGAATAAGATCGCGGACCTCTTCGAGGCTCTGTCCGTCCTTGGGGAAGCCTTCTGCGAGGAAGAGGCCCCAGTCACTGCGGTTGTAGGGGAACACGCCTGCGTCAAGGATGGCCTGATGCTGGAGAAGGTCGAGGTCCACGAGGCCTGCCTGCCCGTTGTAGAGGATGCTTCCCACGATATTGGAAATCTCGCTCTCGATGCTGCTCAGGCCGGGAGTGCGCCATCCCATCATTACGAATTCGGCCTCATTGCCGAGGATTTCCTTGCATCTCGGGGCAGTGATGGGCTCTTCGGGGGCGATGGTGCGTTCGGGAAGCTCGGGATTGGGTTTCCACTCGCCGAAGTATTTCTCGATTATGCGGAGAGTTTTCACAGGGTCCAGATCACCGCTGAGGCAGATGGCTACGTTGTTCGGGACATAGTAGGTGTCCTTCTGACGGCGGATAGCCATGAGGGAGGGATTCTTAAGGTGCTCCTGGGTGCCGATGACGGTCTGGGTGCCGTAGGGGTGATTCACGAAAAGCATGGAATCGATGGCGTCCAGGGCCTTTTCGCCGTCTTCCACCAGGCTCATGTTCTTCTCCTCGTACACGGCTTCGAGCTCGGTGTGGAAACCGCGGAACACGCAGTTCATGAAGCGGTCGGCCTGGATGCGGGCCCAGTTGTCGAGCTGGTTGGAGGGAATGTCCTCAACATAGCAGGTGACGTCGTTGGAAGTGTAGGCGTTGGATCCGTCGGAGCCGATTATGGACATCAGTTTGTCGTACTCGTTGGCAATTCCGAAGCGGGAAGCCTCGTAGCTTACCGAGTCGATGATGGCGTAGAAGGCGGTTCTCTCGGCGGGGTCCGTTATGGTGCGGTACACTTCGTAGAGCGAGTCAATCTGCCGGAGCAGGGGAGCCTCGGCGTCGTAGTCCTGGGTTCCGAACTGCTGCGTGCCCTTGAACATCATGTGCTCGAGGTAGTGGGCGAGGCCGGTGTTGTCGGCAGGGTCGTCCTTGCCGCCGGCGTGCACTGCTATATAGGTCTGGATACGGGGCTG
>CAJOCS010000066.1 GCA_905233655.1 uncultured Bacteroidales bacterium
GTCTGCAGGCCTTCCAGAAGAGGGCGAAGAACTACCTCACTCCCGCCCGTAACGCCGACCGCGGCATGCAGGGGCAGATCCTTTCGAAGGCCCGCCGTCTGCTCACTCTGCGCTTCCTCATTGAGGCTGGTGACGACGGAAATGCCCTCGCTCGCGCATGGGGGCTCAGTTGGAGCAACCGTAACCGCATGAGCGATTCCATGAATGCCGACCTCGCCTCCCTCCTCGAATATGCAGTCGAGCACCGCGACGGCGGCTGGTACTATCCGAACGCCGTCCTGCCATGGCGCGGCCTTCTTGAAAGCGAGGCCTATGCCCATGCCCTTCTGTGCGACCTCATGAGGGATGCCTCTGATTCCCGCGCCCAGGAGATTGCCGACGGCGTGCGCCTCTGGCTCATGCTCCAGAAGGAAACCCAGCACTGGGATGCCGAGCCCGCCTTCGTGGATGCTATAAGTTCCATCCTGGATGGTTCCCAGGCCGTTCTCGGAACCTGCGTGGTGGGTTACCGCGCCTCCGGTTCCCTCCCGTTCTCTTCCATCCGGGCCGAGGGTAACGGCTACCGCATCTCCCGCAAGTTCTTCCGCAGTCTAGACGGGGCCGAGGTTGAGATTCGTCCCGGCGAGAGTGTGAACGTGGGTGAACGCATTGTCGCACGCTACACCATCTGGAGCGGTGAAAACCGCAGTTTCGTGCGTGTGGTGGCGGCCCGTGAAGCGGCCCTGCAGCCGATGCAGCAGCTTTCCGGCCACCTTGGCTGGGGCCTGCTGAGGCCTCTGCGCCACGGCGCTGTGTTCTCCTTCACCCCTCAGGGCTACCGCAATGTGAAGGCTGCTTGCACGGAGTACTTCTTCGACAGCTTCCCGGAGGAGGAGACCACCCTCAGCGAGGAGTTCTATGTGAGCCGCGCCGGAGTGTTCCAGGCACCGGTGCTCACCATCGAGTCGCTCTACGCTCCTCACTACCGTGCCAACTCCGCCGCCCTCAGTCCTCTCTCAGTGCAAATGTAACTTCACTATTGCTGGTATAGGTGCAAAAAAAAGGTTGGCTTTTGACCAACCTCTGTTTTTCGTGGGCGATGGCAGATTCGAACTGTCGACCCCCTGCTTGTAAGGCAGGTGCTCTAAACCAACTGAGCTAATCGCCCTGAAAAGGGATGGCAAAGGTAGGAATTATTATTTGATTTTGCAAAATAATTTCCTAACTTTACGCACTATGAAGCAACTATTCCAGTTATCGGCAGGCAGTTTGCGGGCAGTTTCGCTTGCGACGCTACTGTTGCTCAGTGCGCTCATGGCGTCGGCACAGAACAATCCCTACGAAATTGACGACATCTGCTACGACTATTTCTCCAAAGCGGAACTCTCTGTGGGTACAGATGCGTTCCAGCCCTATGCCGATTCGCTTCTCCAGCGTGCCATCATTTGCGGAGACAGAAAAGCCCAGACCCTCTTTTATGTAGAGAAGCTCAAGAACCTCACCCGCCTCGGCGTTAAACCCGGCGCTCCCAACATGGATGCTCAGGTTGACGCCGCTCACGAAGAGCTCAAGATGGTTGCCGAGCAAATGGGCTACATGCAGTACTTCTACTATTCGTACGACCTCTGCCAAACCTATTATTTCCGCCGCGGAATGAAACTCCGTGCATTCTCCCTTACCCAGGAAATGCAAAATATTTCCATCGAAAGGGGAGACGACTACGGCACATGGATGAGCTATCGTTTCATGATATCGCTCTATCTCGCGATGGACGATTTTGTCTCGGCCCGCAAAGCGGCCCGGATGTCCATAGATACTTATTACAAAAGTTCCGACCCTCTTGTGAGGAGGCAGTCGATAAGCCGTTCGTACTTCGACCTGGCCGACACTTACCCGGTATTCAGCGACTCCATGCGCCTGAACGTGAACAATGGCTTCAAGACGTCGAAACAGCATCTGGATTCGTTGAGGGCCAATTATTACATGGCAGTCATCCATGCCTTCGACGACGATAAACCAAAATATCACCAGTGCCGTGACTACTGCATGACTGACCCTGCGCTTGTGGTCATCTCTCCCAGCGCGCACAATATGTTCAATGCCATAGACGCCATGATTTCCAATGCCGACTATGACCATGTCGTGTCTTTCTCCTCCCAGGTTGCCAGTCTGAGGGAGCTCAAGTTCATGGCCAACATAGCCGAGGCGCACATGCGGCAGTCTCTGGCTTTCCGTTTGGAAAAACGAATTGTGAAGTCGCTGGAAGCGAAGCTTGCGAGCGAAGACCAGTTGCGCATCAGTGAGCTCAACGCCCAGCTGGACCTCAACCGCCTCAACGCCGACCTCAATGAAAGTGAACTCCACGTTGCCCGTGTGACAAGGCTTCTGGCAGTATTGATTTCTGTGCTCTTGCTCCTTGCCCTCGTGTTCACCATTATTCAGATGAGGCAGCTGAGCCGCCGGAAAGACAAGGACGAAGCGATGATTGCCGACCTCACAGCTGCCAACGAGAAGGTTCGCCTTGCCGACGCCGCCAAGACCCGCTTCGTGCAGAACATGAGCCATGAGGTGCGTACTCCGCTGAACGCCATTGTGGGCTTCAGCCAGCTGCTGAGCCTTCCCGACGGTAGCTTCTCGCCGGAAGAGAAGGACGAGTTCTCCGGCCATATCATCAACAATACCAAGATGCTTACCATGCTGCTGGACGACATCCTGAATGCATCGGCCATGGATTCCGGAAAATACCGGATAAGTCTTGAGGAGGGCGAGATGCACTTTATCTGCCAGGCTGCAATTTCCAGCAGCGAACACCGCCTGCAGCCTGGCGTTACCATGACTTATGAACCCGAGCAGGAAGAGCCGTTCAACTTCGTGACAGACCCCCGCCGAGTTCAGCAGATACTGATCAATCTCCTTACAAACTCCTGCAAGCACACCATAAAGGGAAGCATAGTGCTTCGCAGCAGTCTCACCCAGCATCCCGGAATGGTAACCTTCACGGTCACCGATACCGGCTCCGGAGTCCCCGCAGACAAGGCCGAGGCTATCTTCGACCGCTTCACCAAACTCAACGAATTCGTGCAGGGAACCGGCCTTGGCCTGAGTATCTGCCGCGATATTGCAACCCGTATGGGCGCCAAGGTGTATCTCGACACCACCTATACCGAGGGCGGTGCAAGATTTGTCTTTGAAGTGCCTGTGACTCCACCCGACATTACCGACTAGATTTAATACAATGTATAATATGACTCCTGTGTACGCTCAAAAGTACGACTTTTCCCGTTTCAACGTCCTTGCCGTGGATGACATCCCGTTGAATCTGCTCCTTGTGCAGAAGATGCTCAGCCGTTTCAATTTCACACTTCGCTCCGCTGCCAACGGACAGCAGGCTCTGGATGCTGTTGCAGAGCAGAAACCGGATCTGATTCTGCTGGATTTGATGATGCCCGGCATAGACGGCTTTGAAGTCATACGCCGCCTCCGTTCGGATCCCGCCACCGCCGACATCCAGATTGTCATCCTGAGCGCCCTCAACTCTACCGAGGACGTGGTGAAGGGCTTCAACGCGGGCGCCAACGACTTCATAATGAAGCCCATCATAATGGAAAAGCTCCTCACCTGCGTTGTTACCCAGATGCAGGTAATCGAGGCTAAAGGCAAATAAATGCTCCGGAAGGCCGTAATTACACTGTTTGCACTGTTTCTCTGCCTCAGAGGCGGTGCGCAGATAGTGAACTCGCTCCGTGTGGACCGCGAGACCTACATGATGTATGCCTCGGCCCGCATGCAGCAGTTCAATCCCGACAACCTTGCCGTTGCAGATTCCCTCTACAGCAGGGGTGTGGCGCAGAACAATTACCGTCTCAAGTGTTATGCTCTTGCAATAGAGTTCCCTGTACGCTACTTCCTTGGCGAACAGGAAAGAATGGACGAATGCATAGAGGAAATCCGCTCAATGGTGGGCGAGCGAAAGGATGTCCGCACTTTCTACCTTGGAGTTATCCACGAGTGGTGCCAGTATCTGCTGAACGAAGGGCGCATCTCTGAAGCCATGCTCGAAGCTCGCGAGATGGAGCGCATTGCGATAGCGGAGAAGAATGCTCTCGGAAAGTTGTATTCCCACCGCATAATCGGCCTCATCCAGAGCGAGAGGACGAATGCCTACCTCGCCGTGGACAACTTCACAAAAGCGGTCCGCTACTGCCGCGAAGCCCATGCCGAGCATGAACTGCCGAACCTGTACATCCTCATAGCGCAGGAACTGATCCATCTGAAGGATTTCATAACCGCCGAGGACTATTGTATCAAGGCCGAGGAATACCAGGACTTCTATCCGTCCATCAGGATCAAGGCTCTCATGACCAGGGCTTACCTCTACAATGCACGTGGCTGGAACAACGCCTTCTGGACCACCTACGCCACCCTCACCGCCGATCCGCTGTACGCCGTTCAGGCCGATGCCGATTCTCGTCATACGATGGACGCCGCCTATCTCCGTTCACGCGGACTCTTCGCCGAAGCCCTCGCTGCCGCCGATTCGCTCGCTACGGCCCGTGACAGGCACGACGTCAAGCACGGCATATATGCCGACATGGGCTCTTACTCCGATGCCTACTCGGAGCTCTCCCTTCTTCTCAACGAGAGGGATTCGGTGTATATCCGCGTGCAGAACGAGGACCTTGCCATCCTCGATGCCGAGATGAACAACGCTCAGCTCCGCCAGGAGGCCGAGAGGCTCAAGGCCCAGAACAATATAACCATCCTCGTGGGCTTTCTGGTGATGTTCGCGATAGCCTTCTTCGCCATCCTGCTGAGCCAGTGGCAGCTGCGGCAGAACCTCGACGAAATGCGCCGCAAGAACAGCCAGGCCCTCGCCGCCCTCCAGAAGGCTATGGAAGCCAAGGAATCCGAGAACAACTACAAGATAAAGATACTCCAGAACCGAACCACAAACAGACTCTTCGACTATGAAAATATCCTCGATATTTAAGAATCACCGTAACGAACTGTGGGCCCTTGTCATTTTCCTTGCGGGCTCGGCCCTCGGCATGCTGGGGCTCATCCAGAAGGTGCCCCTTGTGCTGGGTATCCTGGGTATCGTGATTCTTGCAAGCGGCCTTTTCTATTTCTGCATAAGCTACACCTCAGAAAAAGTCTATAAAGAATACTACAAGGACAGTTACGAGATTGAGCACGAGACCATTGAGGAGGAGATTCGCAAGTCGATGGTCTATCACCGCTATCAGGACGCCGTCCTGGGCCGCTATGAGAGCGCATGCCGCGATTTGGGCCTTGTGGACGAGCAGAAAGACTGGCTGCTGGACCTTCTGATGGCAGAGAAAGACAAAGTGGATCAAGAGATCGCCGAGCAAGGCGGCGGACATATTTAACGATAAGACAGTTATGAAAAAGGTATTTGCATTCTTGCTGGCAGCCCTTGTGGCTGTTCCGGCTTTTTCCCAGGAGCTTGTAATAGGAGAAATCCGTAACGCTCCTCAACATGAACCCTATCAGCCTACCTACCGTAGCGACGGAGCCCAGAAGAAGCCCCTGAATGTGATACTGATGATAGGTGACGGCACAGGCCTGGCGCAGATTGCATCCGGTCTATATGCCAATGGCGGAGAGCTCACATACTCGAAGCTTCTCTATACCGGCTGGGTCACCACCCAGAGCGCCAACCGCTTCACCACCGATTCGGCCGCTTCCGGCACCGCTTATGCCTGCGGGGAAAAGACTCACAATTCGGCAGTGGGCGTGAACGTAAACGATGAGCCCATAGCTAACATTCCGGAGCGCATTTCAAGTAACGGCATCATTTCCGGCGTGGTTTCCACCGACGACCTTAACGGCGCCACTCCGGCCTCGTTCTTCGCCCATCAGCCCGCCCGCGGCATGACCGACGAAATCTGGGCCGACCTCCCCTCCAGCGTGCTGTCCTATTTTGCTGCAGGCAGCTGGGAAGTCTATATGCAGAGGCCGGATTCCACCCGCGCGGCTATCGAGGAGGTCTTCACCGTGGTAAACAGCCTTGACAGCCCGGCGATAGAGGGTGCCCAGCGTGTGGGCGTGCTCCCTCCTGCGGTTGAGACCGGATTCATCGTTGAGGGAAGGACCGACTTCCTGCCCCGTGCGACGCGTCAAGCCATCGATTTCCTGAATGCCCGCACTTCTTCCCGCCGTGGTTTCTTCCTGATGGTGGAAGGAGCCAGAATCGACAAAGCCTGCCATGGGAACGAATATGAAAGCGCCGTCCGTGAGCTTCTGGATTTCGACCAGGCTATTGCCGAGGCCATCCGTTTCGCCGACGAGGACGGAAACACCCTGGTGGTGATTAGCGCCGACCATGAAACCGGCGGCATGGCCCTTCTTAACGGAGAGCCCGCCGAAGGCAATATGAAGGGGGCTTTTGTCTGGAAACGCCACACTCCCATTCCCGTTCCCATTTTCGCCTATGGCCCCCACGCTCAGGATTTTCTTGGCATACAGGGCAATGAGGAAGTGGCTCAGAAGATTTTGCGTCTTCTGCTTCCTGCACCGAGGCGTCGCTAGACCTTATTATTATATAAGGTAAAAAGCAGCGGGGCTTAGGGCTCCGCTGCTTTCATTTATATGATACTAGAAAAGTAAGCATCCGATAAACTGCATATTGTAGCCGGGAGAGATCCTGGCTACATTTGCAAAAAATTCACGAGATATGCTTACCAGAGAACAGGTTCTAGAGA
>CAJOCS010000067.1 GCA_905233655.1 uncultured Bacteroidales bacterium
CCTGAAGCGTTCAATTCCCTCCACTTCGTTCAGGGCCTTGAGAAGATCCAGGAAACTCTCGCCGGTCCCGCGTCCGTAGTCGCCGGTATTCACTCCGGTAAGCACCACTTCCTTTATTCCCTGTGAGGCGATTTCCCGGGCCATGCGGAGCACTTCGCAAAGCGGAATGCTGCGGCTGCGGCCCCGGGCGAAGGGCACGGTGCAGTAGGCGCAGAAGTTGTCGCAGCCGTCCTGCACTTTCAGGAAACTCCTCGTCCGCTCTCCGCTGGAATAAGCTCCGAAGACCGCCTCCGTAGAGGGTATAGGGTCTGAAATCGTCGCTTCGCGGCCCCTCCCATAAATGGGCCCCTCCCTCTCACGGGGCCGAGGGTGGTCACGGATTTCATCCCCTATACCCTCTACTACGGGTACTATCCGGCTTTTTTCACTTGCGCCGAAAACATGCCATACGCCGGGAATGGCCTGAATCTCCGCAGGGCGGAGCTGGGCGTAGCAGCCGGTGACGGCAATCTTTCCCTCGGGCGCCGTTTTATGGGCCCGGCGGATGAGGTTGCGGGATTTCTTCTCGGCCGTTTCGGTTACGGCGCAGGAGTTCAGCAGATAGACGTCGGCCTCCCTGGACCAGGGGACAATTTCCCAGCCGGAGGCTTCCAGGGCGCGGCGCCAGGTGGATGTCTCGGCATAATTGAGCTTGCAGCCCAGTGTGGCGAACGCTATCTTCATGCTCATGCCAGAATGAGGAATACGCAGGGACGCTTTCCTATCGTTATGGATTCTTTCTTCCACTGGGCGACTTTGCGGGTGCGCACCATCGCGTCGGGGCAGGTGAGGTTCACGGCCACCGTAAGGCGGGTGGAAGGGGAGAGGGTGGAGAGCATGTCGGCAAAGAGGGAATCGTTGCGGTAGGGCGTCTCGATGAGAATCTGGGTCTCGTTCACGGCTGCGCTGCGTTTCTCGAGCTCGCGGAGGGCGCTGCGGCGTTCCGGCGTCTTGGCGGGAATGTAACCCACGAAGGCGAAACGCTGCCCGTTGAGCCCGGAAGCCATAAGCGAGAGCATCAGCGAAGACGGGCCCACGGCGGGGACCACCTCGATTCCGTGCTGGTGACACAGGGCCACCAGGGCCGCTCCCGGGTCGGCCACTGCGGGAAGACCGGCTTCGGAAATGAGCCCTACGCAATTGCCTCCGTCGAAGAGGCCGAGCAGGGCTTCCACTTCGCGCTGGGTGCTGTGCTCATTGAGTACATGGAATTCCAGTTCGTCGATATGGCCTTTCAGGCCGGCCCTGGAGAGGAAACGTCGCGCAGTGCGGATTTCTTCCACCACGAAGGTCTTAATGCCGGGCAGAAGGTTCAGAACCGGCGAAGGAATCACGTCGGAGGGCTCACCGTCGCCAAGCGGCGAAGGAATCAGGTACAGTTTGGACTCACTCATTTATTGGCTGGGCTCTTCCAGTAGAGTCTATTTGCAGTGTAACGGTCTGCTGGGGCGTCATGGCTTCCAGCACGGCCTGCTCTTCACGGTGACGCCGTGAGGTGAACAGGTCGCGGAAGAACTGCCAGAGGCTGTTGAATTCCCGCTGGTAGGTGATGCCGCCGCCGTTGCGCTGGCTGTTGTCGAGGTATGATGAATACTGGTCGGCAGAGTGTGAGAACAGGTTGAGCCTGAGCGCTCCGCTCTTGTCCAGTTTGATTTCTATGTCGAGGTCTCCGGCCACTTCGTCGGTGGTTGTTCCGCCTTCCAGCTGCTTGTTGCCGAAGTTGCCGTTCACAATCACCCTGCCCATGAACAACTGGGTGGAGAGGGCTACGTCGAAGAGGTCGTTGCCCTGGTCGTTGGCCTTGTAGTTGAGGCCGAGGTCCACCGGGATGTCGAGTTTCTCGAAGATGTTGTTCAGCTGGCCGGCCATGATGCTGGAGATGTTGGAATAGAGCATGTCGGTGCCGCCGGTGGTGATACCGGAATCCTCGCCGGGGAGGAAGTTGCCGGCTATGAGCAGGTAGAGGAACTGTTTCTGAACCTTGTCGTCGGTGTTCAGGGCGGCGTCCACCTGAGCCTGGGTCACGGGGTTGAGGTCCGGAATGTCTATGGAGAACTGCACCTGGGGGTTGCGCAGCTTGTCGGTGATGTGAATGAGGCAGTTCACCGTGCGGCGGTTGGTGGCGCTTTCGTCGGAGATTAGCGAGGCCAGCGAGGTCTTAGTGGTATACAGACCGGAAACGTCGAGGTCTGAATCCATTACGTCGCCGTTGAAGCGGATGGAAGAACCGTCCTGAATGCTGAAGTCGCGGCTCACGAGTCCCATCGCGGAGAAGTGGAAGTTGCCCTGGTTGAGGGTGTAGTCTCCGTTCAGTACGAAACTGTTCTGCGACTGCACGCTCTCGATTTCTATGAGACCGCTTCCGGTTCCGCTGATGATATTTCCTTCCCCGATGTCGATGAATGCCTGCACCGAAGGTGTGGCGTGGGCTGTGAGGCGCAGGGTGAAATCTCCCTCGCGCCGTACACGGCGTTCGCCCTCGGCCATCATGAGCTCATAAGGGTCGATTATCTCTTCCACTTCGGGCTCCGTGAATGTGAGGAGGTTGCCCCTGTGGACCGATTTTCCTCCGTCCAGGGGGATGTGCAGGCTGCCTTCCCGCACCGTTACGGCGTCCACCACGGTGAGAACGTTGTCGAAGGGGCCGCTCACGTCCACGTGTCCGCTGCCGTACAGGCGCCCGTAGACGTCCGGATTCTCTCCTGCTTCCAGATCCAGGACTTTCATGCGGTCGAACTGGATGTGAACGTCGAGGCCGGGGTCCCTGAAGCCGCCAAGGAGGATGCCGCCGCGGACTGTTCCGCTGCCCTGCTCGCCGTCGGAAAGGTTAATCACGTTGAAATGGAGGGCGCGGCTGTCCAGGGCAAGGTCTCCCTGGGCGAGGTAGTCCACCTGGGTGTAATCCAGCTGGAGGTGACCGTCGGCAAGGGAGAGGCCATCGCTGGCGAGGCGGAGGTCGCTGACGGGACCGTCGGCACTTACAAGGCCGCTGACTTTGCCTTCGAAGCGCGAGAACACGCCTTCCATGACGGGCTCGAGGTAGCCGAGTTCAAGGCCGTTGAGCCGTCCCTGGGCGTGCAGACGCTTTGTGGAAGGTACTATGGAGCCGCTTATGTCGAAGTTGCGCTGGCCGTCGAGCATGTTGCGTGCAAGGAAGTCGAATGCCTGGGTGGCGCCGTTCCAGATGCTTTCAAGCTCTACCTGGCCGACTCTTCTGCCGGAGAGCATGGTGGAGTCGCACTGAACCTGGGCGATGAGCCCGGGCGTGACGCCGTTCCCCATGGGGCTCAAGAGTTTCGCTTCGCCCGTAGCCAGACCCTCAAGGCTCAGCTGTCCCTTCATAATGAGGGAGTTGAACACCGAGATGTCCATCTTCCGGAGGTTCACTCCGAGAGTGTCGCGCGATGTGGCCGATATGCCTCCGTCGATTACAATCTGCTGGTCTTCGTGTGAAGCGACGAGCGACGCAACGTCAATCTGGTCTTTCCGGATGACTATGTCGCCGGAGGAGATTCCCCAGCCGGAACCCTGATAATAGAGGTTGGAGGACATTACCCTGGCGTTTACCGCAAGGCCGTCGCGGTCCCGGGCGAGGTCGGCCCCGAGGAGAAGTTCGCCGTGGGTGAGGTTGTCGTCGGCGTTGTCGAAGCGGTAGCCGGCGCCGATATGGTTGTCGGCGGCATAGAGCTGGAGGCGGCTGTCTTTGAATTCCATGCCGGCTATGTTCATCGTGCTGCCCGACAGGGTGGTGCGCAGGGCTTCTCCGGCTGTGCTGAGGTCAAGGTTGATATCCTTGATGAAATTGCCTCCCAGTGCGAGGCGGCCGGAACGGACGCTGCCGCTCACCAGGCCGTCACGGCCCACGCTGAGCCTCAGGGTGGAGCCGTTTTCCACGTAGATGCCCTGGGCGAAGAAGTTCAGCAGGTCCTGGCAGTTGTGAACCTTGAAGTTCACTTCGTACGGGGTTCCGCTCCAAGGCTCGGGACTATCTTCCAGCAGGGCGTCCATGTGACGGCCCACTATTAAGTCTTCGAGGTCCGTAACCATCTGGAAAATGGATTTCTCGCCCACGAAGCTGCCTTCGGCCATGCGGGAATTCAGCCGGATACGGTGCACGTTGTCGTTGGCGTGCGCCTGTAGGGAAATGTCGCCGATGTCGTATCGGCCCCTGTCGTTCTCGAGGGCTACCCCGAAGAGGGAAATGTCGCCGATTAGGTCGTTCTCCTCGGTCCGGAGGAAGTCGGAAGAAGCCTGGAACCTCACCGTGGCGTTGCCGGCGGGGTAGAGATTCAGCTCGTGGAGGTTGGCATAGCCGAGCGAAGCGTAGAAACGGTAGGCCGCGTTACGGGTGTTCCTGGAAAGGTTGAACAGGCCCTGGAACATGAAACTCAGGTTCGGGTCGGCGGCTATGATTCGGCCATCGAAAGCATCTCCGCTGTAGGTGCCCACGGCGCTTATATTGCTGTAATCGTAGTCCAGTGCATTAAGACGGGATATTTTAAGCGAATCGATGCGCACGTTGGGCTGCCCTTGCGCCAGCACGGCCTGGCCGGCCGCCTGGAGGGTGAGCTCGTGAATCTTGTCGTTGCCGATTATGCGCCCCACGTCGAGATTGTTCGTGGCGAGGCTTCCGAAGAGGGAACCATCCTTACCGCTATGGGTGAGGGCCAGAAGGCAAACCTCGATACCGAGGCAGAGGCTGTCGACGGTTGGATTGCAGAGAATCAGAATTACTTTATTCGTTCAGAAAACGCGTTCGCTGCAAAGTTTTACGGTTAC
>CAJOCS010000068.1 GCA_905233655.1 uncultured Bacteroidales bacterium
GTTTGCCGTTCCTGTAGGGCGCCCGGTACAGCTGGCCCTCGCGGAGGAAATAGATGTGCTTTCCGTCCGGAGACCATCTTGCCGACGAAATGCTCTTGCCGTCCTTTGTGAGCTGGACAGGGTCTCCGCCGTCCGCCGGGATGACGAACAGATTGCGGACGCTGCGGTTCGCGGCGATGTCGGTGTAGCTCACGCCGTAAAGGATGGTTTTGCCGTCGGGAGAGAGCTGGGGATCGCTCAGACGTCCGAGCGAAAGCAGCACTTCCGGAGTCATGTGACCGTCTTCAATGACGGGATCGGCCGGGCCGATGTAGCCTTGCTCGGGTTTCATGCTTGAGGAATTACATGCGACGAGTGCCAGTACGGCCATCATCGACAGGATTGAGATTTTAGTTTTCATATAGCATCAGTGCTTTTTTCAATTCATCTTTTACGGCATCGCGGAGCACCTGGGGCTCAAGCACTTCCAGACGGTTGCCCCGCTTGCAGAGTTCCATCACGAAATCCGGATTGGGAACCACTCTGAGGGCGAAAATGCCTTCCGTTTCGTCCACTAGAACCTGCGAAGGATGCAGCGGAAGGTCCCTCAGGTATGCGACCTCACGGGGAGTGGCGCGGAGCTTCACCAGCACGGGCTTCTCATCGAGGCTCAGATACATTCCGTAGCTCCCCTCGAATAGCCTGTCCACATCGAAGCGCTTCGGCATGCGGAAGCTCTTTCCGTTCCGCCTCAGGGCGAGAATCCTGTCCATCGCATACACCCTCAGGGCCGATGCCTGCTCGCTGTGAGCCACCACATACCACCTCTTCCCGAATTCCTTCACGGCGTAGGGCCGGATTTCGCGGCATTCCTCCTCCGTGCTCAGATAACGCCTGTAGGTCATTTCGAGGCAGGCATTGTCCAGCATAGCCTGCATGACCACGGTGAGGAACTTCTGCCCGGAGGGAACATCCTCCACGCTCACCCTTCCCCCGAGACGTTCCTTCCCAAGTGTGAGCAGACTGTTCACCGTGAAAGTGTTTATGAGGAAATCCACGGCTTCGCGCCCGTCCACGGCGCCCTCGGCGATACGGTAACGGTTCGAGGAGCGGTCGCATTCAATGCTGAGCCCGAAAACCTCCTCGATAGCGGCCCTGTGGTTCACAAAGCTGCGACGCGGGTACGAACTCACATTGTAGCGGTTGCACCAGCGGCGCTGGATCTCCTCCAGCGAAAGGCCGTTCTCCCCCGCCTCCACAAAGCTCTGCACGAGAAATATGTACTTGTCCACAAGTTCCGGGACCATTCGCGGTACAGTATATATTTATTCAAGCAAATCTAATAAAATATTCCGAGACTTCCAATAATTACTTATATTTGTGCAGGAATCAGAAAACAATGAACAAGTATCTAGACCTGTCGCCCGAAGTGGCGTCCGCACTTGCGGAAGGAAAACCCATTGTGGCACTCGAGTCCACGATTATCTCTCACGGAATGCCTTATCCCCAGAATGTCGAAACGGCGCTTAGGGTAGAGCAGACCATTCGGGACAATGGTGCCGTGCCGGCTACGATTGCCGTGATTGGCGGACGTCTCAAGGCCGGGCTCACCCCGGATGAGATTGAATATCTGGGAAAGAAGGGGCGTGAGGTTATCAAAGCCTCCCGCAGGGACCTCCCGGTGCTCGTCGCCCGCGGCGAAGACGGAGCCACCACCGTAACCACCACCATGATAATCGCCCACATGGCCGGAATCAAGGTATTCGCAACCGGCGGAATCGGGGGCGTGCACCGCGGAGCGGAGACCTCCATGGACATATCGGCCGACCTTGAAGAGCTTGCACAGACACCTGTAATGGTGATTTGTGCAGGTGCAAAGTCCATTCTGGACCTCGGGCTCACGCTCGAATATCTGGAGACCAAGGGGGTTCCGGTGATTGGCTTCGGGACGGAAGAACTGCCCGCCTTCTATACCCGCAGAAGCGGATTCAGGGTAGATTACCGGATAGACACTCCCGAGGAGCTGGCAGCGGCTTTCAGCGCCAAGACGGAGATGGGGCTGAAGGGCGGAATGCTGGTCACCAATCCCATTCCGGAAGAGTACTCCATGGACCCTGACGTGATAAACGCCGCGATCGACCAGGCCGTGGCCGAGTGCAACGCCAAAGGCATCAAAGGCAAGGAAACGACGCCTTTCCTCCTTGCCCGCATCAAAGACATCACCGGCGGCGACTCCCTCGCCTCCAATATCCAGCTGGTCCTGAATAACGCCCGCCTTGCTGCAAAGACGGCCGCCTGCCTCAAATGAACCCGAAATACATACTGGTTTCGAAGCCGGAGGCACCCTTGAAAGGCACCTTTGTCTACGGCATGGTATTCCAGCACAAAGACCTTGTGCAGGGTTATGTGAAAGTTCACGGAGGAGGCTGGTACCGGAAGGACGACGAGGCCCGGACAATCACCCTGTACGGGAGTTCCGGAGACTATGGCCCAGCGAGGCTTTCATTCCTGAACCGTATCCCCTCCGAGCTTAGGGGATACCGCTTCTACTACAGCCCGGGGCCGGATTTGCCCGGGAATCTCCTCCCGCTGGACGACGTGGAATGGTTCTGATTATTCCGTAAGATAGTCCATCATCCTTATGAGCGCACGGGTGCAGACAGGGCAGAAACTGTCGCACTCGTTTATCTTCATCCTGCACTCGGGAACGGGCCTGAACACTCCGTGCGAAGTGTAGCCACCGCCTTCATACAGGCCAACACCGTCCTGCCCCATCATGTCCTCCCATTTCGAGGCAAAGTCCACTTTTGTGGTGATGTTGGGCTCCCAGGGCTCAACCGAAAGCGGATATGGGCTTTCGTACATGTCGTCGTAGAAGTACTCGTCGGCAAGAGCGCCGAAAGCGTGGCCGAATTCGTGGACGATTACGCTGCGGAAGGTGGGATGGTCGCTGCCCATGACGGTGACATTATTGTATATGCCCCCGCCGCCGTAGACAGGAGTGTTCACAAGGACGATAATCTGCTCGAAGGGAAGCGTGCCCGCGGCATCCCACACCTGCCTCATCCTGGAAGTTGTGAGATAGCGCTCCGAATAGAAGGTGTCGAAATGGCTTCCTAGGGCAGTGCGATTCCACAGGTTCTCATGCGGGATTGAAGGGCCGCTGTCTGCCGACGGGGCGAAAACCGCGCGAATGTTGAATCTCGAAGCGTTGGATTTGAAGGGCTCATGTCCCAGGAGGGCATCGCGCGAGCGGGCGGCATCGGCAAAGAACTTATCCCGTTCGGCCTCGGTGTAAGCGTCGGAAACGATCAGAATATCTATGGCTTTTTCAGGGCGGTTTCCATAGAAAACAATCCTGTTTTCAAGGCCGGTATCCCTCACCTGGCGAATTAGAATGTCGGAGGGGTCAATTCTGTGTGTAAGCGTGGCCGATTCGCGCCCGTAGCTGTCCCAAAGCGTGATTTGTACCAAAACCGGAACTTTAGGAAATGGAACCTGGAAGCAGTTTTCAAAGCCTTTTTTCACCTGCGTCGCCTCCTCGTATGAGACCCATTCCTGGAAAAGGGTGGAGAAACTGTTCACATAGAGCGTGGCGCCGCTGTCCGGGTCGAGGAGGCGGATTTCACCGTTACCCCGGAGCAGAGTTTCGTCGAGATTGCTGCGTCGGCCTGCCCATTCGCCGGTCCGTGCAGCCTCCATGAAATATATATTCTGGCTGCCGGAGTCTCCCGCAAAAATATAGTCGAGTCTGAGGGTGCTTCCGGTGAACCAGTCGTCGAATCCTATAAGCGACGACAGCAAAAGAGCGAGTACGGTTAGTTTCATAATGATTCTATTCTCTGATAGGCCAGCCTTTCGGCGCCATCGGCCAGATAAATGATACCACAGTAGGTGAAGCCGTGCTTTTCCATAAGGCTCTGCATGATATGATTATCCCTATGAGTGTCTATCCGGATGTTCCCCTCCACGGAAGCACACCAGCGCAGCATGGCCGAAAAGACGCCATGCACACCCTGGAAGCCGCCAATTCTGTGAATTACATGATACGGACGGCTGTCGTCCAGCCACTCCCCTTCATAAATTCTGGCATAGGTGGGCTCAGGAGACGGGATGAAGGCGAAATAACCCACCACCTCGCCTTCTTCGACGACAAAGCCGACACCACTGTCGACATCGGCCCCGATAACGTTCTCCGACGGATATCCGTTCACCCACTGGTTCATATTGCCCGAGGCACGCATCGTCCCTTTGGCCGATTCCAGAACGGTCATAATCCGGGGGATATCCTCACAGGAAGCCTTTCGGACGGAAAGTGCCATATCGTCAAAACTTCAGATTCCTTCTATGTTGAATTCCAAATAATTTGAGCACTAATATACATCTTTTTGCTCGATTGACCTTAGAACAGACAACAGTTACCCTTCCGACAGGAAGCCGG
>CAJOCS010000069.1 GCA_905233655.1 uncultured Bacteroidales bacterium
GGTCGACTTCCAGGGCCTTGAAGGTCGGATCCGTGTCGTGGCCCCCTGCCATCTTCAGCAGGTCTTCGACGGTAGCGTTGCAGGGGTTGCCCTCAACCTGCCTGTCGGGAAAATAGTCGGCCACCTTGTCGTCGAGTGACATCTTGCCCTCCCGGATGGCAAGTCCTACCGCCGCGGCGGTGAAGGTCTTGCTGACCGAGAACATGGCGTGGGGAGTGTCGGCGGTCCAGCTGCCGAAATACTGTTCCTCGACGATTTTGCCGTCTTTGACGACCATGATGCTGTGGAGGTTGACAGCCTTCATCCAGTCTATCGGAGGGGTCATGGATGCTCTGACACTGTCGAGGAATTCGGCAAAGCCCTCTGCAAGCGCAGGGGAAGGCTCGCCCCGCTGAAGATCGCTGACAGGGCGGGTGCAGCAGATGGCCGCAAGAGCGGCGGCTGCTATAATCAATGCTTTTTTCATAATGCGGGGAGTCTGTTATTCATTGATCAGCTTGTTGGTTTGGATTTCCACGAGAGGATAAGGCAGATACCTTTCGCTTTCCTGCCATCCGGCGGAAGGATCCGGATTGTCGGTCCATTCGACCCTGCAGGCGCCTCCTTCCATTCCAATAGTCCTCGGCACACGTTTTCCCTTGTCGGCGAGATTGGCCGGCAGGTCGCCTTCTCCGCACTCATCCCACCTCTTGAGGTCCTGAAGGCGCGTGGCTTCGAAGCAGAGCTCAAGCAGGCGCTCCTTCTTCACATCGGCGATGGTGGCCCCCGAAACCGGGGGGAGCCCTGCGCGGGCGCGCACTTCATTGATGTAGGCATCACCGTCCTCGCCGTCACGCACACAAGCCTCCGCCATCATCAGAAGCACGTCGGCATAGCGCATACAAGGGGTGTTGTTAAGGCGCCCTGTCCACCCTGTATCCCATTCGTCGTCAGTCCTCATCAGCCATTTGAAGCGGAAATACGCATCGCTTCCTTTCCAGTCACAGGTTTTCAGGATGGTTACTTTCAGAGCCTTGAGGTCGGTTGTGTCTACCACTGAGGCGAGACGGCGGACGCTATTGGGGCCTTCCTCCGCAACGAAAGAATCATATACTTTCCTCGTGGGATCCATAGCCCCCCACCCTGCGACGGTGACGAACGGGTATTGCGCATCATCAGCCGCTTCCATTGCATACATAAAAGGCCAGTTCTCCTCAAGTCCGTACCATCCGTCCTGGGCGGCGTCGTCAGAGCTGGTGTAGAGGTTGTTGGTGTCCCAATGCCGTACATTCTCGAAGATGTACTCCCTGCAACCGTTGGCTGCCGTGTGATACAGGTCTCCGATGTTGTCGATAAGCCCGTATTTGCCGCTGCCGATGACCTTGCCGAAATCAGCCCTTGCCTCGGAATAATTCTTCAGTGTCAGATGGACCTTGCCCCTGACGGCGTAAGCCGCCTCAAGGGTGATCCTGGTTCCCGTGTCCTTGTCGTCAATGCTATTTTTGGAAACCAGCAAAGGAGCCCCCTCAGGCCCGATGGCATCGTCCAAGTCCCCAAGGACGAATTTCCACAGAGTCTCGATATCAGACGGAGCTATCTGGTAGTTGTTCTCCGGTGTCATTACGTGGTCCACAAGAGGCACGCGGCCCCAAAGGGTGATGAGTTCGTAGTAACTAAGGGCCCTGAAGAACTTCGCCTCGGCTATGCAGCGCATCTTGGTTTCGCTCTCCGGCTTGAAGTTGTCTATTACGATATTGGCATAATACACCGTCCCGTAGAGGAATTCGTAGATAGCTCCTATCCAGGGATTGGCGTTCGTGTAAGTATAACTTGCAAGGTCGGTCTGGTAGGTTTGTGACCCTGGATTGAATTCGTCCGAGAGGAGGTTTTTGAACCAGAACAGGTTGCAGAAAGTGGTCCCGATGGCAGAAGAAGACCCGGTGCCGGACCAGGCGTGGCGCCAGGCGGCATAGACGGCGGCGGTTGCCGCATCGCAGTCTTCATCCGTAATATATGAATTGGCTTCGGACTGCACTCCAAGCTGGGGAATGTTCAGAAGCGACTCCGAGCAGGACACGGACAATGCAAGCGCCGCGGACAGACAGAGTACTATTGCGATTTGTTTCATTGTTCTTGAATTAGAATGTTACAGAAACACCGAAAACCATCTTCCTGGATGTAGGGAAGGCGCCGAGGTCCAGGCCGATGCCGCTGACGGCGTCGGTGGAGATTTCGGGATCCAGGCCGGGATAAGATGTAATAAGGAAGTAGTTGTCCAGCGAAACGAACAGCCGCATTTTTTCAACGGCCGCTTTCCTTGTCAGGGCAGCCGGAAGGGTATATCCCAACTGGATCTGCTTGATCCTGAAATATGAGCCGTCGAAGATGAACGCGTCTGAATTCATATATTTGGCTATATTGTCGGTCCTTGCCTGCGGGCTCGCGAAAACCGTTTCCGTATTGGTCGTCGTCCAACGCCGGTCATAAATGCTCTTGAGGCAGTACATCAGACTTGCATTGTTGTAGCACATAAAAACGTCATTGCCCTGGGAGCCGTTGGCGAACATTGTGAAATCGAAACCCTTCCAGCCCAGCGTGAGGGTGAGGCCGTAGGTAAAATCGGGAAGCGGCTTGCCTATCATGGTCTTGTCGCTCTCGTCGATCATCCCGTCCGCGTCCCCGGAAAGGTTCTTCAGCACCGGATTGCCTTCCCCATCGAGATGGTCAAGTTCATACCCGCGGAAATACCATATTGGATAATCCTTTTCGAATGCAGAAACCGCACCGATGTGGTTGATGGATGTCGAGCTCATTATCCTGCTGTCGCTTACGTTGGGATTGAGCCACGTGACCTTGTTGTCAAGGGTGGCGATGTTGCCGCTGACCGAGTAGAAGAAATCCCCGACCTGGTCTTTCCATGAGACTTCCAGCTCCACTCCGGTATTGCGGATATTGCCGCCGTTGACAGGGGCTGCGGTATTGCCTGCTTCGTAGGGGACGTTGATTTTCTGGATAATCAGGTCTTTGGTGTCCTTGCGGAACCAGTCGGCCGTTACCGACAACCTGTCGCCAAGCATTCTCAGGTCAAGTCCCAGGTCAAGCTGCTCGGAGGTCTCCCACTTCAGGTTGGGATTGGCCAATCTTGCCGGGTCGTACCTGGTCTGGTAAGAAACGGAGGAATTGGTGAAACTGTATCCGGCGGCAACGGGAGTGATCGCGCTGGAGTAAAGATAGTTCGAGAGGTTGCTCGTCGAACCGTTCTGTCCCCAGCTGGCGCGCACTTTCAGGAACGAAACCGTACTCTTCAGGCCGGAGAAAAAGTCCTCTCCTGAAACGATCCATCCCGCAGACACCGAAGGGAAGAATCCCCAGCGGTTCTCGGGAGGCAGCACTGACGAGTCGGCGGCATCGGCCCTCAGGGTCGCTTCGAGCAGGTACCTGTAGGCGAAACTGTAGTTAAGACGTCCGAAGTACGACAGTTTCGCGTTATGTAGTTCGTAACCCTGGGTGCTGTGGGTGGCATCACCCGACGGGAAGCTGACATCGGCATAGAGGGGATCGTCCTTAGATGTGCTGGTAATACCGGCGAAAGTATACAGGCGCGTATTGTGGCTGTAGGACATACCGAGGGTCGCTCCCAGCGAATGACTGCCAAAGGTCTTGAGATAATTGGCGAAATTCTCCCACTGATAGTAAGTGGTTGAGGTATTGGATCTTTCGGCCGCCATCGCATTTGACTCATTGTAATGGCTGCTCCCGCCGTAGTATTCGTGGAGGAAGTAATATGTGTTGTCATTGTATATCTTGTACCCGAGGCGGGAAGTGAAGACAAGCCCCTTCAGCGGAGTGAGATTGGCAAAGAGCGTCCCTGAGAAACGGTTGCCGTAGTTTTTTCTGTCCGCCGACTTCACGGCCACTTCGGGGTGGAGGATTCCGAGGGTGGTGTAGTAATTGCCCTCGTCGTCGGTGAGGAGTTTCTTGCCGTTGTCCAGTAAAATCTGCATTTGGGCAGGAAGCTGATCCGGAGCGTACCTGTCGACAAGATATGGTGCGGTGGCCATAGCTATCGAAAACAGGTTGGGATTGCGCACTCCGCTTCCGCTCAAGGGCACGCCATCCACGAGCGGAGAAGTGGCATAGGCGGCGAAGTCGATGGTAGAGCCGACCTTGATCCACTCATGGACCTGATAGTCGGCATTGACGGAAACCGTGTA
>CAJOCS010000070.1 GCA_905233655.1 uncultured Bacteroidales bacterium
TTTCGATTTTCCGAACAAAAATACCAATTATTCGGCATTATTTCAACCCTTTACGAAAAGAGGACGAGTCATCGAGATGGATGCCCGTCCTCTTCAGACGCTTGCGGTCATAAACCTTCTTCGATTTGTGGAGCGCCGTGTATGAAACCGGCCTCCCGTGCTCGGCAATTTCTTCCATCCGAGCCGCCCTGCGCTGGGCCAGCATATAGTCGGCCTCCGTAATTCGCAGTTTCTTCTGTTTCTTCTTCGGTTTCATGATTTGTGTAATTGGTTACGCCTATATAGATACAAATTCCGCCCCAAATGTTGCACCGCTCCGACCAATCGCCCGAAAAATCGGGCGATCCGTCTCCGCTCAAAACAAAAGCGGGACTGTTGCCGCAAGCGCCAACAGACCCGCCTCAATCTCACCGAATTCGAATTCCACCGCCGCGCCTGGAGCCCAACGGGCGGAAGAATCCGCCCGCCCGGCTCACATTCTCACAGAAAAAAGTTATCTTTGAGGAAAGATGCTCATCCGTCTTCATATAGCCATCCTTTTCGCCGCTTTCACGGCCCTCATAAACCCTGCGCCTATGTCCCGCTATCCAGACCCCCAGCAAGTAAGAAAACCCGCCGTTGCCGGCACGTTCTACCCGGCTTCCGCCAAGGAAATTAACGCTATGATCGGCCCATGGCTGCATCCTGTTGCCGATGGTCCCGCACCGCAGGCAGTTATCGTGCCGCACGCAGGGTACGTCTTCAGTGGGGATGTAGCGGCATCGGCCTTCAACAAGATTCCGAGAGGTCACACCTACAAGCGCATCTTCCTCCTGGGCCCCAGCCATCGAGTTGGCTTCAACGCGGCCAGCGTGCAGACGCAGTACGCTTACGCCGAAACGCCTCTCGGCCAGGTTCCCATCGACGCGGCGGTAGGGAAAGAGCTCATCAGCAAAGGCGACGGAGCATTCATTTTCCGGGCCGATGCCCACGACCGCGAACACTGCCTGGAGGTCCAGCTGCCCTTCTTGCAGGCCCTCTGCAAAGAGGTTCCGCCCATTGTCCCCATCGTCATCGGTTCGCAGCATCTGGAAGTCCTGGAAAAGATAGCCGAAGTCCTGTCGCCATACTTCAACGAGGAAAACCTCTTTGTCATCAGTTCTGACTTCTCCCACTATCCCTCCTACGAGGACGCTAAGAAGTCTGACCTTTACATGGCCGAAGCCATCACGACGGGCGGTTTAGAAGAGTTCCTGCAGGCGCTCCATAAGGTGGACAAGATGGACTTCCGTGGCGAGGACACTGCCGCCTGCGGCGCCAACGCCATTGCCGTGCTACTGTCCATCCTGGACGCCCAGGGCCCCGGCTATTTCTCGGCCGAACACGTGATGTACCGCAACTCAGGAGACTCAGTATTCGGAGACAAGGATAGGGTAGTGGGCTACAATTCCATCGTCTTCACCCGCAAGGAAAGGGCTGTCGATGAGCCTGAGGACCATCTCTTCAGTTTCTCTCCCGAAGAGAAAGCCGCAATGATTGCCACGGCCCGGCAGGCCATCTGTTCGGCGCTTCGCCTGCCTTTCGACGGTGACGCCCGCCCCGTAGGTGTCCTCAAGGAGAGCGGCTACGGCGTCTTCGTGACGCTCCACCTGAACGGTCATCTGCGCGGCTGCATCGGCCGGTTCACCTCCGAGGACACCCTCGCTGAAACAATCCGCGATATGGCCCAAAGCGCGGCTTTCCACGACCCCCGCTTCCCGTCTCTTTCCCGGAATGAAGTACACCTGATTGACATTGAAGTCTCTGTCCTTTCGCCCCTGAAGAAGATAGAGAGCATCGACGAGTTCAAGTTGGGCCGCGACGGCATCTATATCATCAAAGGCCGCAACCACGGTACCTTCCTCCCGCAGGTGGCCGAAGAAACCGGTTGGAACACCGAGCAGTTCCTGGGCCACTGCGCCCGAGACAAGGCTGGCATCGGCTGGGACGGCTGGAAGGACGCCGACCTCTACACCTATCAGACAGAGGTAGTTAAGGAATCCGAGCTATGACGGAAGCGCGGTTCTATAAAGCCACTGATGACGGTGTCCAGTGCCTTCTCTGCCCCCATCATTGCCGCATCAAGGAAGGGAGCAGGGGACTGTGCCGCAGCCGTGAATGCCGGGATGGGAAGCTCTACGCCCTCTCTTACGGCATGCCCTGCGCCCTGGCCATCGACCCGGTGGAAAAGAAGCCGCTGAACCAGTTCATGCCCGGTACCAAGTGCCTCTCTCTCAGCTGTACAGGCTGCAATCTTTCCTGCCGATGGTGCCAGAACAGCGATATCTCCCAGGCGGGACCCGAGGAGGCGGAGTCCGATGAATGGTCGCCGGAAGAGATCGTCGATGCGGCCCTGAGGCGCGGCCTGCCCTCCATCGCCTTCACCTACACCGAGCCTTTCACCTGGTGGGAATACATGTACGACATCGCCGCCCTTGCACACGATAGGGGGTTGAAGAACATCCTCGTCTCTGCCGGATATGTGGAGAGGGAGCCTCTGGAAGAGCTGCTGCCGTATCTTGATGCCGCCAATATCGACATCAAGGCGATGGATGATGCTTTCTACCGTAAGTGGTGCGGAGCGTCCCTGGCTCAGGTCCTGGAGAATATTATAACGATGCATGGCGCAGGCATCCATGTCGAAATCACGAACCTTCTTGTCACTGGCCTGAATGACTCCGAGGGGCAGGTTGCCGCCCTCTGCCGCTGGATGGTAGAAAACGGTCTCCGGGATGTCCCGCTGCACCTTAGCCGTTTCTTCCCCCGATACCATTTCACAGACGTGGGGCCCACTCCGAAAGCGACCCTTCTCATGGCAAGTGATGTGGCCCTCTCGCATGGGATCCGGACGGTCCATCTTGGAAACATATAAGAAGGAGACGCTATCGAATTTCCGTCCTTGAAAGAGATGGCGGCAAGTTGTTGAGAGGGTGTCTACTAACAATACTCACCCCATTCGCAGCCCACATTCTCGGCATGGATGCGGTCGATAAGGTCCCCCTTGATGTCGAAAAGCTGCACAGTACCCCTGCCATTGCCTCCGTTCCAGAGGCGGTTGTGGCGCTTATGCCCGTCCGGAGCCTCATAGTTCACCAGCAGCATGTCCTTTTTCTCGCAGGTGATGTCGGTCACCATCCTGCCGGAAAGGGAGCGCTGTTCCACGTGCCAGATAATCTGCGAGTCGGTCTCCTTGCAGTCGAACTCCGTATGGACCCCCGTCCAGGCCTTCGAGAAGTTAAACTCATAGGGTTTTCCCTCATACCAGAAGGCGGAAAGGAGCTTACGGGGAAGGGCAAGGTGGCCAACCTTGGGTCGCCCTCCGCCGATATCGAATACACTGTCCGTCAGCTTCCTCCCGGTGATTTCGCTGGTGAGGTTGTTGGAAGAGAGCCACACCCATGGACTGGTGAAGTCCTTGCCCCAGTTCTTGTCGGCGTAGCCGTAGCAGTCCTCCGGGCGGACCAGGTAGCGACGGCCGTTCCAGATGACTTCTCCCTCGAAGGTGCTCTTCATACCCTCCGCATGCCAGAACATCTCGAAGGCTTCAGCCTTGCGGAAGACCTCATCAGCACCGAAACCGACGTTGAAGGCCGTTATCTTGTTGATCTTGAGGTCCCACGACATCTCCCCATCCTGGCACATCCACTCAGGATGTGCTGCGGCATCCTCTACTTTCACATGGCCGTGGGTGCGGTCTTCTGTGAGGAAGCACTCATCGGCCTCGATGGAAAAGGGAACACCCCAATCCACCTGGATCTTCTTCCAGCCGAAGAAACGATGAAGCTGTGCGGCATCCTCTCCCCAGGCACCGGCCTTGACCATCAGGTAGGACGGCTTCCGGGGTTCCCCGGGGATCTGGCCGAAGACAGGCTCATCCCCGCCGAGGGCGGGATTACAGAGGAAGAACTCGATGAAGAAAGGTTTGGCTGCACCTGTCTCAGCATCGTATCCGGT
>CAJOCS010000071.1 GCA_905233655.1 uncultured Bacteroidales bacterium
CCATCCTCGACCGCCTCGACGGCATCACCACCCTCATCAACGACAAGTTCGACAGGCTCACCCCCAAGAAAGAGGACAAAGAATGGATGGACATCAACGAACTCTGCGAATACCTGCCCGAAAAGCCAGCCAAGGCCACCGTTTATGGCTGGGTATGCGCCCGGACAATCCCCTACACCAAATCCTCCAAGAAACTCTCCTTCAGCAAAGAGGCGATTGACCGTTGGCAGCAACAGCGCCAGCGCAGATCCGCGGAAGACATACGCGACATCGCCGACGATTATGTCAACTCAAAGAAGATGTAACGGCCTATGCTCCCCAAAGACCGCCATCTCACCCGCGAAAACGTCATCCGCGACACCCACTACGGCACCACCGTCTACACCCACATCCTCCGGAGCTTCTACCCGGACGAGACGCTGATGTACGTAAAGGGAGACGAATGCGGCTGGGTCAAGAATCCCTGGGACAACTCCCGCCAGAGCCTCCACATCTGGATGGAGAAGATTCCCAACGGCACACGGCTCCCTGACCGCATTGGCCGGCACCACGACTCCTCCGGCCACATCCCCGACGGCACGTTCCTGGACTTCGCAGAGATGTACTACAAGAAATCCGGAGACGAACTCCTGCAGATAATCAACCAGGAACTCTACCTTCACCTTGGCGAAGAGCCCAAGCAAGGCCTTCTCTTCCAGACACCCTTCACCGAGGAACCCCATTTCTCCTTCTACAAAGCGCCCATCCGCAACACCATCCCGTACAAGCAGATCACCCTGCAGGACGCCTACAACTACATCACCGGCAGCTACGCCAAGAACCGCACCCTGGACCTCCGGAGCATCAAGGACGAAAGGAAAGCGCGCGCGTTCAAAGCAGACCGCTTCGACTACTGCACCTTCTCCGGCACCTTCAGCGCCCGCAAAGAAGACAAACTCATCAAGCACAGCGGCCTCCTCTGTCTGGACTTCGACCACGTACAGCACCTTGAAGACTTCTTTCAGGCCCTGAAATCAGACCGCCAGCTCAAGACCCGCCTCCTCTTCCGCAGCCCCTCCGGCGACGGCCTCAAATGGATCGTCGAAATCGATCTGACCAAATGCGGCCACGCCGAATGGTTCCGCGCAGTAGCCAACTATGTCTTCAAGACCTACAACATCCCCGTAGACCAATCAGGCAAAGACATCTGCCGCGCCTGCTTCCTCCCCTGGGACCCGAAAGCATACCTCAACGATGAACAGTGAATTCAACCCTGCCGACTGGCAAGACGACCTTCCGGAAGCCTTCTGCGAGCCTGAAAAGCCCAAAGAACGCAATCCGCTGGCCGTGGCGCCCACCAACAGCAGCTGGACCTCCTCCCTAGAAGAACAGATAGAGGAGATAACCCGCCGCATAGAGGCAACCGGCACTGACATCACTGCCACCTACGCCGACTGGCTCCGTCTCGGCTTCGCCCTCGTTGAGGCCCTGGGCGAAGGCGGCAGGTCATACTTTCACCGTCTCAGCCGCTTCTACTCGGGCTACAACGCCCAGGAGGCCGACACCCAATACAACAACTGCCTCAAAGCCCGTGGCCACGGCGTCACCCCCAAAAGCTTCTTCCAGCTGGCCAAAGAAAACGGCATCAACATCAGCATCAAGGCCCCGAAACCCGACAAACCGCTTCCATCAACTGATGGAAATGATGGAAATGCGGCTTTGATGGAAACGCCAGGCCCCGAACAGATGCCAACCTTCTCTCAGGAACTCTACGGCCACTTGCCGGATCTCCTCGAAGCCGTAGTCCGCCAGGCCAACTCCGACGAAGATGCCGACGTCCTCCTCCTGGGCTCCATCGTCTCCTTCTCCAGCTGCCTCCCCAAGATTTTCGGCGTCTATGGCGGCCGCCAGGTCTTCCCCAACCTCTTCCTCTTCGTCACGGCACCCGCATCCGCCGGAAAAGGCAGGCTCTCACTCTGCAGGCGTCTCGTCCAGCCCATACACGACCAGCTGCGCAACACCTACAAGGCCGAGATGGACGAATACCGCATCCAGAAGGCCCGCTACGAGCACGACAAGAAGAAAGACTATGCTGCAGAACCTCCGGAGGAACCACCCCTCAGGATGCTCATCATCCCGGCCAACAGCTCCGCCACCTCCGTCTATCAGATCCTCTCCGATAACGGCGGCAACGCCTTGATGTTCGAGACCGAAGGCGACACGCTGGCCAACGTCTTCGCCTCCGACTACGGCAACTTCTCCGACGGTTTCCGAAAGGCATTCCACCACGAGCCCATCTCCTATACACGCCGCAAGGACAGAGAATTCGTAGAACTCCTTCGCCCTCGCCTCTCCACCGTCCTCTCCGGCACGCCCCGCCAGATCTCCGCCCTCATCCCGGACGCAGAAAACGGCCTCTTCTCCCGCTTCATCTTCTACTACATCAACTTCAAGCTGGAATGGCTCGACGTATTTGCCCGCATCGATGGCTCCACCCTCGACGAAATCTTCGACGACATCGGCTGGTCCTTCGCCCACGTCTACCAGGACCTTGAAGGAATGCCCGAAATGGAATTCCAGTTTACCCTGGACCAGCAGCACGCCTTCAACGACTACTACACTTCCCTGCAGGCCGGGCTTCACAGCCTCTTTGGCGACGACATCATAGCAAGCGTCCGCCGCCTGGGCCTCATCACCTTCCGCATCGCAATGGTCCTTACAGCCCTACGCTGCCACGACACAGGCGAGCTGGGCTCCACCCTCCTCTGCGATGACGAAGACTTCGCCTCCTCGATGGCCATCGCCCGTGTCCTCATCAAGCACACCATCCGCGTGTACCAGGAACTCTCCAGTGCCGAGCTCTCCAAGCCCGCTGCAGAAGGTACCAAGCGCAAAGAGCAGTTTCTGGCCAGCCTTCCCGGAATGTTCACAACACAGGCCTTCAAGGAGCTGGCGACCCGCCTCCACATCCCAGAGCCCACGGCTGAGCGCTACATCGGCGAGTGGTGCAAGAAAGGCGTACTCACCCGCATCAAACAGGGCTACTACGAGCGCAACGACAAACCAACTGAAAACCCACCTAAATCACCTCAACAATGAAGATCCTTATCGACAATGGCCACGGGGTCAATACCCCCGGCAAATGCTCTCCGGACGGCGTTTTCCGGGAGTACAAATACACACGTGAAATCGCGGCCGCAGTAATCCAGCACCTTGGCTACCGTGGCTTCGATGCCGCCCTGGTCACACCGGAGGAATACGATGTCTCACTTCGGGCGCGCACCGAGCGCGTGAACACCTGGTGCCGGCAGCTGGGCAAGCGCAATGTCTGCCTGGTCTCCATCCACACCAATGCTGCCGGGAACGGCAAGCAGTGGATGAACGCACGCGGCTGGACCTGCTACACCTCCCGTGGCCAGACGGCCGGCGACCATCTCGCTACCAGCCTCTATGAAGCAGCCTCCCTCTGCCTTCCCGGCCATAAGATTCGGAAAGACTACTCAGACGGAGACCCCGACTGGGAGAGCGACTTCTTCATCCTGAAAAACAGCCTCTGTGCAGCAGCCCTCAGTGAGAACCTTTTCCACGACAATGCCGATGACCTCGCCTTCCTCGAATCCTCCTCCGGCCGCCAGGCCATCATCAACCTCCACGTCAGGGGGATCATCAACTACGCGAATGAATTCTACAAGTAGAACTGGGACTATATCGACTGATTGTGCTATCTTTGCATAAGAAATGCGAAACCCGATAACTTGGATTTCTCCAGAGGTTACCGGGAATAAACATTGCAAATATAGCAAAT
>CAJOCS010000072.1 GCA_905233655.1 uncultured Bacteroidales bacterium
GTGTCTGGTTGTAGTCGCAGGGGTTCAGAACCACCATTTCGGGGAGCGCGCGCATGAGGGCGATATCTTCCATGGTCTGGTGGGTGGCGCCGTCCTCACCCAGGGTGATTCCGGCATGCGAGGAAGCAATCTTCACATTGGTTTTGCCATAGGAAACCTCCTGGCGGAGCTGGTCGTAGACACGGCCGGTAACGAACTCCGCGAAAGAGCCTATGAAAGGAACCTTGCCGGTGATTGCAAGGCCGGCGGCTACGCCCACCATATTGGCCTCGGCGATGCCGCACTGGATGAAACGCTCAGGGAATGCATCGGCGAAATCGCCCATCTTGAGGGAACCCTTGAGGTCGGCGGTGAGGGCCACCACCCTGGAATCGCGCTTTCCGGCCTCCAGAAGGCCTGCGCCGAAACCGCTGCGAGTGTCTTTCTTGCCTGTATCGATATACTGTTTCATACTGTTCGAGCTTTAGGAGGTTATTAAAAATCGCCAAGAGGGGTGGTTCCAAGCTGGCCGAGGGCATTCTCCAGCTGGTCCGGCTTCGGAACTGAACCGTGCCACTTGTGGGTGCCGGCCATGAAGTCCACGCCGTGGCCCATGTCGGAACGGAAGAGAATCATGGTGGGCTTTCCGCAGCCCTTGCCGGCCTTGGCGAGCTCCAGGGCCTTTTCAATGGACTCGAAGTCGTGGCCGTCGGCAATAATTACCTTCCAGCCCCATGAGTCCCATTTGGCGGCGAGGTCTCCCTCTCCCGCAACTTTTTCCACCGGGCCGTCGATCTGCTGCCCGTTCCAGTCGGTCATCGCGATGAGATTGTCAAGACCGTGATGCATGGCGAACATGCCGGCCTCCCAGATCTGTCCTTCCTCCGACTCGCCGTCGCCGCAGAGGCACCATACAAAGTTGGGGTCGCCGTCGAGTTTCTTGCCGAGGGCGATGCCTGCCGCCGCCGACAGTCCCTGACCTAGCGAACCACTGGCCTGGAACACTCCGGGAAGGTCTTTCCTCACCGAAGGGTGACCCTGAAGGCGGGTTCCCATCTTACGGAAAGTAGCGAGCTCCTGCACGGGGAAATAGCCGCAGCGTGCAAGCACGGAATAGTAAACCGGAGTGAGGTGACCGGCCGAGAGGATGAAGGTATCCTGGCCCTTGCCGGAACGCTCCCAAGTGGCGGGATTCTGATTCATATGGTTGAAGTACAGGGCCGTCATGAAGTCGGCGCTGGACATGGAGCCGCCGGGATGGCCCGACGCAGCCCCGCAAACCATCCGCAGGATGTCCCTGCGCACCTGTGTGGCAATGGTTTTCAATTGGTCATGGGTATACATAGTGTATTTGGTTTTGTGTTGTTTCAATTGTTTTCGCCAACGGGCCTCAATCCAGTTTCAGCACCGCCATGAAGGCGCTCTGGGGAACCTGGACCGTGCCTATCTGGCGCATGCGCTTCTTTCCCTCCTTCTGCTTCTCGAGGAGTTTCCGCTTACGCGTGACATCGCCGCCGTAGCACTTCGCCGTAACGTCCTTTCGCACCTGCCGCACGGTTTCGCGGGCGATGATTTTCGCGCCAATTGCGGCCTGCACCGCAATGTCGAACTGCTGCCTCGGGATGAGTTCCTTCAGCTTGAGGCATATCTTGCGGCCGAAGTCGTAGGCGTGGTCCTCGTGGATGAGGGTGCTCAGCGCATCGGCAGGGTCTCCGTTCAGCAGGATATCCAGTTTCACAAGCCTCGCGGGCCGGAATTCGGTCACATGGTAGTCGAACGAGGCATAACCCTTGGAGATGGACTTGAGCTTGTCGTAGAAGTCGAAGACCACCTCGCTCAGGGGCAGGTCGTAGGTGAGCTCAACGCGGTCGGTAGTAATGTAATGCTGGCCGATTAGGGTTCCCCTCTTGTCCATGCACAGTTTCATGATGGGGCCGTAGAAATCGGCCTTGGTGATAATCTGGGCACGGATATAGGGCTCCTCGATGTGGTCTATTACGCTTGCGGGCGGAAGGCCGCTGGGGTTGTGCACGTCCAGCACTTCGCCCTTGGTGGTATATACTTTATAGGATACGTTCGGGACGGTTGTGATTACGTCCATGTTGAACTCGCGGAAAAGCCTTTCCTGAACTATCTCCAGATGCAGAAGGCCCAGGAAGCCGCAGCGGAAGCCGAAACCCAGGGCAAGCGAGCACTCGGGCTCGTAGACGAAAGATGCGTCATTCAGCTGGAACTTTTCCAGAGTGGAGCGGAGTTCCTCGAACTTGGAGGCGTCGACAGGATACAGTCCCGCGAAAACCATGGGCTTCACTTCCTCGAATCCGGCAATTGCCTCGGAACAGGGCCTTGCCACATGGGTGATGGTGTCGCCCACCTTCACCTCCACGGCCGCCTTGATACCGGTAATCATATAGCCCACGTCGCCGGCTTTCACCTCTCCGGTGGGGTTCAGGCGCAGTTTCAGGGAGCCAATTTCCTCCACCTCGTACTCGTTGCCGGTGGAGAAGAATTTCACGCGGTCGCCCTTCCGGACGGTGCCGTTCACCACCTTGAAATAGGCTATGATGCCGCGGAAGGAATTGAATACCGAGTCGAAAATGAGGGCCTGGAGCGAGGCCTCAGGGTCTCCCTCCGGAGCCGGAATCCTGTCTACAATCGCGTCCAGGACCGCCTGCACGCCCTCTCCCGTACGGGCCGATACTCTGAGGACCTCCTCCGGGTCGCAGCCCAGCAGGTCGCATATCTGGTCCGTCACCAGTTCGGGCTGGGCGGAGTCCATGTCTATCTTGTTCAGAACCGGAATGATTTCCAGGCTGTGGTCTATCGCCTGATACAGGTTGGAGATGGTCTGGGCCTGGATTCCCTGCGACGCATCCACCACCAGGAGGGCGCCCTCACAGGATGCTATGGAGCGCGAAACCTCATAACTGAAGTCAACATGTCCGGGGGTATCGATCAGATTGAGCCTGTAGGTCTCCCCTCCCCTCTGATAGTCCATCTGGATTGCGTGGCTCTTGATAGTGATGCCCTTCTCCCGCTCAAGGTCCATATCGTCCAGCACCTGATTCTCCATTTCCCTCTCCGACAGCGTCCTGGTGAGTTCCAGCAACCTGTCGGCCAGGGTGGATTTACCATGGTCGATATGCGCTATTATGCAGAAATTCCGAATGTTCTTCATATTCTGCAAATATACGAAAAAAAACTATAAAAGATGTGAGTTGAAGCCGAGACCCATCAGGAGGGACAGTACGAAAGTGGACATTACCAGCAGAGGCAGCATGGGATCGAGTTCACGGCCGCTGTGGCTCCACACACCGCGAAGATGCAGTACATAGAGGGGAAGGGTAAGAACCCAGAGCCAGTGCCACACGCTTGGCCAGCAGAGCAGGCAGTAGGTGACCAAAAAGGCCCAGCCGAGAACAATGAGAACCGTCTGGTATATCTTGGCCTTTTTCTCACCGAGTTTCATGGCAATTGTAACCCGGGTGGCACGGTCCTCCTCCATATCGCGGATATTGTTCACATTCAGGACGGCTACGCTGAAGCAGCCTGTTGCCGACGCCGGGAAAAGAACCTTCCAGTGCGGAACCGCCCCTCCGGTGCTCACGAAATACGAACCCAGGACGGAGACCAGCCCGAAGAAAATGAACACGTAGAAATCACCCTTCGCGCGGTAACCGTAAGGGTTGCGGCCGAGCGTATATTTCATGGCTCCAAGTATGGCTGCGGCTCCGAGAAGCAGCACCAGGACCGGGGTCATATCGAGCAAAGTCCCGAACGCGTGCCAGGTCGGCGACGGTTATACTCTTGCCTTGGCTGATGATGTCGATGTGTTTTCAATCGTCGACGCTCATTTCTCCGCTGTTCAAGCCATACTCCGGCCCCTGGCGCCCTGCCCTGTCGGTCCCCCGGAGCACATCTCCAAGTTCATTGGACAGATTGGACAAAACCTGAAGGGAAATGGTTGTAAGCAGCAAAAGCAGGGCGGTCCAGGGGTTCACCTTCCAGTCGGCATTGGCAAGAAGCATTCCCAGAACAACGCCGGCGGCGGAGAGCGGCAGAGTCCTCAGCCGCATTGATTTTATGGCTGGTTTGATTTTCATTTTTGAAACATAGACTATTACCGCGCTATTCCACGAAAAGGCCGTCTTTCATTGAAAGGAGACGGTCGCAGAGGGCGGCAAGTGAAGGGTCGTGGGTCACAATCACAATGGTCTGGCCAAGTTGTTCGCGAAGACGGAAAAACAGAGCATGGATTTCCTCTTTGGTGCGGCTGTCCAGGTTGCCGGAAGGCTCGTCGGCAAAGAGAATGGCGGGGCCGTTTGCGATGGCGCGGGCAATGGCGACTCTCTGCTGCTCTCCTCCTGAAAGCTCCGAAGGTTTATGCGACTCCCTTCCGGAGAGCCCCACGGTGTCCAGCAGCTCCAGCGCATGCTCCTTCGCCTGCGCCGTTCCCTTCCCCGCGATTAGCATGGGAAGCATCACATTTTCACGAGCGGTGAATTCCGGCAGCAGATGATGGTCCTGGAAAACAAAGCCGATGCGCCTGTTCCGGAATGCGGAAAGCTCTTTCTGCCCCATGGCGAGAACATCCTTCCCGTCGATTAGAAGGCTGCCTTCGTTCGGCTTGGAAAGAGTGCCCAGAATCTGCAGCAGGGTGGACTTGCCGGCGCCCGATGCGCCCATGATTGCAAGCACCTCGCCTTCGCTGACATCCACATCCACGCCCTTCAGCACTTCCAGAGTGCCGAAACTCTTGCGGATATTGCGGGCTTCGATAATCATATGTCGGGGTGATGTGACTCGAACACACGACCCTCTGGTCCCAAACCAGATGCGCTAGCCAACTGCGCCACACCCCGATGCGACTGCAAAGATACTTCAATTTTTGCTTTTTCAAAAGGAATTTGTATCTTTGCACATTGAGGCTAAATCAATTTAACCATGTTCCTACTTGGATATGACATAGGCAGTTCCTCGGTGAAAGCTTCACTGGTGAATGTGGAAAGCGGAAGAGTGGTCGCTTCGGACTTCTACCCGAAGAAAGAGGCCCCCATCATCAGCAAGAATCCCGGCTGGGCCGAACAGGACCCTTCCATGTGGATGGGCTATCTTAGGGACGCCACTGCCAGCGTTCTCAAACAGGCCCGCGAGATTGCCACCGTCCAGGCCAAGGCATTCCGCCCCACGGACATAGCCGGAATCGGCATATCCTACCAGATGCATGGGCTGG
>CAJOCS010000073.1:0-3718 GCA_905233655.1 uncultured Bacteroidales bacterium
TTGGCCGCGCCCCAAGCCTCCCTTATGGTCGAATGGAGACAGTTCTAAATCATCTGGCGTCACGCTCAACGATGCGGCAATGTGGTCCTTGATAAGCCTCAGCCAATCCATCTGTTCCTCCGTAAAATGCACAGGTCCGGCATTCCGGCGGAACGTCCACTGCTTGAAATTGTAGTCCACACGCTCCGCAAACGGAGACAGATTCTCGGCGGCTCCCATTTCATCGCCGTCAATCCTGCAGGAGAGAAAGTCTGGGAACTGCGCTCATGGGAGAACCCGGACCTGGGACCGTCCACGACCTGGCAACCCCTTGACAAACCCGTTGTCCGTAAAAACATGTTTTTTGGTACTTTCAAATAGACGGTACATATGAAAAGGCTCATAATTATCATTTCGCTGGGATTTCTTTTCCCTGTCATCCACCTCTATGCGTGGGTTCCCGCGGGACAGAACTTAAAGACCGTTTGGGGCGAAACGGTGACGGTAGACAATGTACATCCCGAATACCCGCGGCCTCAGATGGTCAGGGGTGATTGGAAGTCCCTGAACGGGCTGTGGCAATATGCGATCGTCCCGCGGGACGATCCCCAGCCTGAAGCCTATGACGGGGAAATCCTCGTGCCCTTCTGTCCCGAATCCTCTCTCTCGGGTGTCGGCAGGACGGTCGGGGCGCAGAACGCCCTGTGGTACCGGACCGAAGTCTCTGTCC
The DNA here is from genome assembly GCA_905233655.1 of uncultured Bacteroidales bacterium. Taxonomy (GTDB): domain Bacteria; phylum Bacteroidota; class Bacteroidia; order Bacteroidales; family UBA932; genus Cryptobacteroides. Next base: position 710 of record CAJOCS010000073.1, read on the forward strand.
CTTCCTCCTGGCGCCGTTCCCGCACCCTCCTTCATTTCGAGGCGGTGGACTGGAGCGCTGAAATCTTCCTGAACGGGAAGCATATTTGCACGCATACGGGAGGCTACACCCCATTCAGCATCGATGTTACGCCTTATCTGAAGAGCGGGAAGCAGACGCTTGCCATCAAAGTACTGGACAGCACGGACGAAGGCCGGAAGGTCCCGAGGGGCAAGCAGGTCACGCACCCTGACGGGATCTGGTACACCCCGGTAACCGGCATATGGCAGAGCGTGTGGATGGAACGTGTCCCGGCTTCACATATCGAAGACTATGTCGCCGTTCCCGACATCGATGCCGGGACGCTCAGCGTGACGGTCTCCGCCATAGGCGCGTCGAAGGTCCGGGTGGAATTGCTCGAAGGCGCAGTGGGGTACGACTCAGAACGCATCCCCCAGGCTCCGGTAGTGCTTGCAAACGAGACCGCCGCAGCCGGGACCCCCGCTGTCCTTACCTGCCGCGAACCCCGCCTGTGGACGCCGGACGATCCGTATCTCTATGGCCTTCGTATCAGTTTGCTGGATGCCCGGGGAAAGGTTCAGGACACGGTGTACGGGTACACTTCGTTCCGGAAGAGTTCCCTTGTCGTCTCCAAAAAAGGATTCCTGGTGCTGGGGCTCAACAACAAGCCTGTTTTCCAGTACGGTCCCCTTGATCAGGGATGGTGGCCGGACGGCTTGTATACCGCTCCCTCCGATGAGGCGCTCCGCTATGATTTGGAGATGACGAAAAAACTGGGATTCAACATGATACGTAAGCATATCAAGGTCGAGCCTGCCCGCTGGTACTGGTATTGTGACCGCTTGGGCATCCTCGTCTGGCAGGATATGCCCTCCACCGACGACAGCAGGACTGGGAAATGGGCCACCGATGATTTCGGTACCGGCAGGGACTCCCAGTTGAGCGAGTGGGAAAAGGAGAATTATTACAAGGAATGGAGCGAGATCATCTCTGCCCGCAAAGGGTTCAACTGCATCGTCGTCTGGGTGCCGTTCAACGAGGCCTGGGGGCAGTTTGACACCGAAAGGGTCGTGTCATTCACCCGCGAGCAGGATCCTACAAGGCTTGTCAACGCCGCCTCCGGAGGCAACCACTACGAAGCCTGCGGCGACATCCTGGACAGTCACCACTATCCCAACCCGCGCCAGAATCTTTGGAGCTCCGCGGCGGCGAATGTCGTGGGTGAATATGGCGGCATCGGCCTCGCCCTGCCGGGACATCTGTGGCAGGAGGAAAAGAACTGGGGATACATCCAGTACAAGACGCCCCAGGAAGTGACCGATACCTATGTGCGTTATGCCGGGCAACTGAAAGAGCTGTCCGAGAGGGGCTGCTCCGGAGGTGTTTACACCCAGACTACAGACGTAGAAGGCGAAGTGAACGGCCTCCTCACCTACGACCGCAAGGTCGTGAAAGTGGATGTCAGCCGTGTGAGCGCGGTCAACCGGGAAATCATCTCCTCCTTCAAATAATTCCAGAAAACATAAACAACTGACATAAGATGAAAAGATTGCTTGTCCTTTGCCTGGCGATACTGGCTGCCCTTCCGGCATCGGCCCAGAAAATCCAGGAACTCAGCTCTCCGGATGGTTCCCTCCGGCTGGAAGTGAAAATCGGGGAGTCACTTACGTATGATGTATTCTCTGACGCCGACGCCGTCCTGTCCGGTTGCGGACTATCACTCGACCTTGGGAAAACGGTCCTCGGAGAGGCCCCCCGTCTGAACAAGGCATCCCGCCGATCTGTCGATGAAGAGCTTCATCCTTTCCTGTCGATGAAGTACTCCACCGTCCGGAACCACTACAACCAGCTCACCCTGAACTTCAAGGGGAACTACTCAGTGGAGTTCCGCGCCTATGATGACGGTTTCGCCTACCGTTTCGTAACCAGCGTTCCCGGCGAAGTAGAAGTCTGGGGCGAACGGATCGACCTCAGTTTTCCCGGGGCTGAAAACCTCTTCCATCTCCAGGAATGCCGCAGTTTCAAGACTTCTTATGAGGAGCCTTACAGCCACGTCTCGGCAGCGAAATGGGCGGAGGACGACCGGATGGCCCATCTTCCCATCCTCATTGACGCTGCAGGCGGACATCGGATCCTGGTCAGCGAGTCTGCCCTGACCGACTATCCCGGAGCCTTCTTCCGCCCTTCCGGCAACGGGATGGCAGCCGTCTTCCCGAAGACGCCGCTCGCATTTGGTCCCGACGGGGACCGCAGCGTGAAGATCACGCAGGATCCGGAATACATCGTGACAGTCCCGCTCTTCGATGAAGTGGATTTCAAGTTATCCAACGGCAAGACACTCACGATCAAAAAGACCGGCAACGGTGAAAAGATCACCTCCATTACCTTAGACGGAAAGAGAGTCCGGGGCTGGTTCGTCCAGGACAAGGACCTCCAGAGAGGTGGAAAACATGAGATTAAAACGAAATAATGCGCATGAAACGAATCTTGTTCTTCCTGGCTTTCAGTCTGTTCTTTTCGGCAGCACACGCCCAGGACTACACTTCGCAGCGTCCTGCCGAAAAGGATCGCCTGTTCCGCTCCGACGCCGTGGAAGCCAAAATCCGGCAAGTAAGCGGGCAACTCACCAATCCGCGTCTGGCCTGGATGTTTGCCAACTGCTTCCCGAATACCCTGGACACCACGGTCCACTTCGGAAAGGATACAGACGGGAGGCCCCGGACTTTTGTCTATACGGGAGATATCCACGCGATGTGGCTACGCGACTCCGGAGCCCAGGTCTGGCCCTATGTCCAGCTGGCGGCACAGGATGCACACCTGCGTGAAATGCTCGCCGGCGTGATCAACTGCCAGTTCTCCCTGATTGGGATCGACCCTTACGCCAACGCCTTCAATGACGGACCCACCGGCACTGGTTGGCAGACGGACCGCACAAAGATGGACCCCAACCTGCATGAGCTCAAGTGGGAGATCGACTCCGACTGCTATCCGATCCGGCTGGCCTATCAT
>CAJOCS010000073.1:3784-5593 GCA_905233655.1 uncultured Bacteroidales bacterium
GCATCCTTCAGACGTTCCGCGAACAGCAGCGCAAAGAGGGGCACGGTCCCTATTCCTTCCAGCGCCAGACGACGGCCCAGCTGGACACCAAATCCAACCGGGGCCTGGGCAACCCGGTCCGCCCGGTCGGGCTCATCGCCTCCGCCTTCCGCCCTTCGGATGACGCGACAACCTTCGAATTCCTGATCCCATCCAACTTCTTCGCTGTCAGTTCCCTGCGCAAGGCTGCCGAAATCCTGGACCAAGTCAACCACAATGCCCCCCTCGCCCGGGAATGTCGCGTGCTGGCCGACGAAGTGGCTGAAGCGCTGGAGCGCTACGCCACGTACGAGCACCCGAAGTACGGCACCATCTATGCCTTCGAGGTGGACGGATTCGGCAACCGCCTTCTGATGGACGATGCCAACGTGCCCAGTCTTCTGGCCATGGCCTACCTGGGAGACGTCAGTCCACGCGACCGCGTCTATCAGAACACCCGCCGCTTCGTATGGAGCGAAGACAATCCCTACTTCTTCAAGGGCAAGGTCGCGGAAGGCATCGGCGGTCCGCACGTGGGCTATGACATGATCTGGCCTATGAGCATCATGATGAAGGCTTTCACGTCTTCCGACGAGGCTGAGATCAAATGGTGCATCGAGACCCTGATGAGAACCGACGCCGGTACGGGTTTCATGCATGAGTCTTTCCACAAGGACGACGCCTCGAACTTCACCCGCGAATGGTTCGCCTGGCAGAATACCCTGTTCGGCGAACTGATCATCAAACTGATCGACGACGGCAGGCTGGACCTGCTCAACAGCATCGACATCCGCTGACGGTAACCACATCATAAACGCCGGTCCCCGTCCAGGGCCCGGCGTTTCCGTATCAGTACGTGTATTATTTCCGCGCCTCGGTCTTCCTGCCTTGCATGCGCGTACACGGTTTCCAGAGCCGTACCGAACCCTGGGAGTATTCCCCCGAGACAGAGCGCCGCTTCAAGGCTGCCATAGCCCAGCGCGAGGCCTTGCTCCCGTATATATTGGAGCAGGCCGGAAAAGTCTGGAAGGAAGACTATACGCTGATGCGTCCGCTCATTTTCGACTTCCCACATGATGAAGAGGCGCTCAGGCAGGACAGTGAATGGATGTTCGGTACAGACTATCTCGTTTGCCCGGTAACGGAAGGAGGCGTGACCTCCTGGAGGGTATATCTTCCGGAGAATGAGGCCGGATGGGAAGACATACGAAACGGCGACCGCCTTGACGGCGGCCGCTATGCCGAGGTGTATGTAGATATGGAGGCCATCCCGGTTTTCCGTCGGTTGAAATAGCGGGATGGCCCCGCTCAGGATGCTATTTCCTTGCGGCGGATAATTCCTTCCGCAACTCGTCGAGGTCGGGGATTTCGTCCGGGACGAGGGCCGGAAGGATTATTGCGTCGAGGTTCCACTGGGCCGTGTTGCCGGTACTGACATGAGGATCTTCCATCGTGGGGTTCAGCATATCCGTTCCGCCGGCCCAGCCCATGTCGATCTGGTCTATGAACTCTCCGTCCGGGCCTATCATCCGTGAGAGGAAATATCTCCATGCCAGTTCACCGCCGTGGGCGTCACCTTCGTGGTGGGCGTACATGGCCAGCAGGCGGGGTGTGCCTGTCGAGCCACCCAGATCCTTGTACATGGCATTTTCGGGAAGGTTTCGGGAAGGGTCGTTGCGCGGGAAGCCGTGCCACCTTGCATAATCCATGTAAGTCTTGATGAATCCCGGCGTTCCGACTTCGTCGAGGATTTCGTTGAACATCTCCACGCTGCCCATCAGGTTTGCAAGT
>CAJOCS010000074.1 GCA_905233655.1 uncultured Bacteroidales bacterium
ACACCCGGACTTTCCGCGCGGTGAGGCATGAGCCTTCATGGCCGGCAGATGCAGCGGAGCCTACGTTCAAGGACACCATGGTCGGCACCGATACGCAACTCGGCCAGGGATCAGGCTGCGACGCCTTCTCCCTGAGGAGCTACTTCGAGGGTGGTGCCCGTTATGAGCGCAACTTCGGCGACCATAACCTGAACACCCAGCTCAAGTGGAGCCTGGAGGATACGGACTCGAACGGCAACAACAACCACTTCTATCGTCAGAACATCAGCCTGTGGGCCCATTATGGCTATGCAGGGAAATATCTGGTGGACCTGTCCCTGGTCGAAAGCGGCTCCAACCGTCTGGCTCCGGGTTCGAAGTGGAATTTCTCCCCGACGGTTTCCGCCGCATGGGTTATCTCCAAGGAGGACGCCCTCAAGAATTCCAGCTGGGTCAACTACCTTAAACTCCGCGCTTCCGCCGGTCATCTGATAGTAGATGACGTCCCGGGCAGCTCTTCTGAAGACCAGTGGCTCTATTACATGCAGCGCTTCGAGACGGTAGGCAGCACATATCCGTTCCAAGATCAATTCGGGACATACTATTTCACCACTACGAGGCTCGGCCGTTTCGCTACCGAGAATCCCGGAATAGTGTATGCCAACAAGTTCGATCTCGGTATCGAAGGCCGTTTCTTCGAAGGGCTCAGTTTCAGCGCCGACGCCTACTATCAGAGAAGGGGCGGTTTGTGGGTTGACGCTTCGAAGAAATACTCCTCCATCATCGGCAAGTCCGCTCCTTACGAGAACATTGGCATCAACGACTATTGGGGAGCTGAATTCGGAGTGAACTACAACAGGAACTTCGGGGACGTTACCGTCCTCATCGGAGGTAACTTCAACTACAACACCAGCAAGGTCGTCGAGATGTACGAAGAGGACAGGTATTCTGACAACCTCATCCGCACCGGCCTCCGGGTCGGCCAGAACTTCGGCATGAAGGCCATCGGATACTTCAAGGACGAAGCCGACATCGCGAACAGCCCTCAGCAGACGTTCTCCGCGGTCCGGCCTGGTGACATCAAGTATGAGGATGTCAACAAGGACGGCGTGGTCGACGCCAACGACGAAATCGCCATGGGATACGGCTCGATTCCCGAGATCTATTTCAACTTCAACCTCGGTTTCGAGTGGAAGGGTCTCGGCGTGTATGCCCTGTTCCAGGGCCTGAGCCACTACACCTGTTTCCTTACCACCGCGAACGTGTTCCAGCCGCTCGTCAGCAACCGGAACATCTCGCAGTACTACTACGACAACCGTTGGACGCCTTCGACTCCCGACGCCAAGTTCCCCCGCCTGAGCAGCGCCAGCAACAACAACAACTACAGGAACAATTCCATGGTGCTTCAGGACCGCACTTATCTCAAGCTGCGCAACCTTGAGGTATACTATGACGTTCCTGGACGACTTGTCAAGAACCTCGGAGTGGTCAAAGGTGCCAAGTTCTATGTACAGGGCAACGACCTGTTCAGTTTCGACAAGTTTGAGATTTGCGACCCGGAAGCCTACGGGACTTCCCAGCTCTATCGCAGTATCGTGCTTGGTTTAAGGTTAAGGTTTTAACGCAAATTCACAATGATTATGAAACACGGAATAATTCTTATAGTCGCAAGTGCCCTCCTGTTGACCAGCTCTTGTAGCAAGCTCATGAACTACAACGAGCTCACGGTCTATGACAAGGATTACATCACGCAGACTTACAAGGATGTCGGCGGATTCATCACGGGCATGTACAATGCCGTCCCTTATGACTGGAGCTACAGCGGCGGCGCCATGCTCGCCGCAGCTTCCGACGAGTGCGAATACAGCATCATGGGCAACGGTATCGAAGATTTCTTCAACGGTTCCTGGGGCCCCACCAACGCGAAGAGCAATTGGAGCGCCATGTATTCGGCGATCTCGAACTGCAACGACTATCTTGACCAGATGCTGGGCCTGACCTTCGATGAGTATAAGCTGGCCGCCGACTATGACAAGCAGATGTACAGGTATCACAACTTCGAGTATGAAGCCAGGTTCATGCGGGCATATTTCTACTTCATGCTGGTCAGGCAGTACGGAGACGTTCCCATGATTTCGGCGGACATGTCCCTGGAGCAGATCAACTCCCTCAGCCGCACCCCCGCGGACGATGTGTTCCAGTTCATCTTCGATGAGTGCAACGCCATCAAGGACAAGATTATCAAGGATTACTATAACCTTGGCGACCTTGCCCTGTCTCCCGCTGAACCCGGACGCGTCAACCAGAGAGGTGTCCTCGCCCTCAGGGCGCAGGCCGCGCTCTACTGGGCGAGCCCGCTCTTCAACAAGAGCAACGATGCATCGCGCTGGCGCACGGCGGCCACCTACTACAAGGAACTCATAGCCGCTTGCGAAGAGGCTGGTAATGTGCTGGATCCGAAATACGACGATCTCTGGGCGACGAAGAACCATTCGAACACCAACTCCCGCAATGAGATAATCTTCGCAAGGAGGATCGGAACGAACAATACCATCGAAACAAACAACTATCCTATCGGCATTGAAGGCGGCACGGGAGGCAACTGCCCTTCCCAGAATCTGGTGGATGCCTATGATATGAAGGACGGCACGCCGATCGATGATCCCCAGAGCGGCTACGATCCCCAGAATCCGTATGCGAACCGCGATCCCCGCCTGGCACTGACCGTTGCCGTAGACGGAGACAAGTGGCCTACCGTGTACAACACGGCGCTCCAGCTTTATGAAGGCGGAAGGAATGCCGCCCCGCTCACCAATGCAACCACGACAGGCTACTATCTCAAGAAGCTCTGCCATGGTGCCATCGACCTCAGGGCGAACAGCCGGTACAAGACCGACGACCACAGCGCCGTCATCTACCGTCTGGGACAGGCCTATCTCGATTACGCGGAGTGTGTGTTCCGCGTACTGGGAAGCGCTGACGCCACCAGCTCCGAATTCCCCGTCTCGGCACGCGAACTGGCCAACAAGACCCGTATCCGTGCCGGTGTAGGGCAATTCCCCGCAGGGATGAGCAACGATGTGTTCTGGGAGCGTTACAAGAAGGAACGCATGGTCGAACTGGCATTCGAAGGCCACCGCTTCTGGGATGTCAGGCGCTGGAAAGAGGCCGACAAGTACAAGGACATCAAGCGTATGAAGATCACCAGGGAAGGCAACAAGAATGTCTACAAGGTAGAGACCGTTACCAGGGCCTGGAACGACAAGATGTACCTCTTCCCGGTACCGTACTCCGAAATATTGAAGAATCCTAATCTCGCCCCGAACAACCCAGGCTGGGAATAGGTTTGGATTAAATAAGGTTGAATTGGTCCCGGAAGGCGTCGCAACATGTTCGCGACGCCTTCCGTGGCCTATAGCCCAGTTACGGCATATATTTCTTCAGGAATTCCAGATAGTAG
>CAJOCS010000075.1 GCA_905233655.1 uncultured Bacteroidales bacterium
CGGGCAAAAGTGTTGCCGCCTCAGGTGCAAAAACGGCATTCTGTGCGTTCTGTTGTCTGAGGCGGCAATCAATGAGGGCTTACTGTATCTGCGCGCGATAGCGTTGTGATGCGACGGGACGGGGATGGCGCGACGCAGGCATCGGCCTTATAACTGCCTGCGGAGCGTCTATCCCCTCCCGGAGGAGATATCCGTTAATTACAGTCTTTCGCGGAGGGCGGCGGTAGCGGCCTCGTAACCGGGCTTTTCGAGGAGGGCGAACATGTTTTTCTTGTAGGCCTCCACACCGGGCTGGTTGAACGGGTTGACACCGAGGGTATAGGCGCTCACACCGCAGGCGAATTCGAAGAAATAGAAGAGAGAACCCAGGTTGAAGGCGTCGAGGACAGGCACGGAGACTTCAATCTGAGGCACACCACCATCGATATGGGCGAGGCGCGTACCGAGCTCGGCCATGTGGTTGCAGTGCTCCACATGCTTGCCGGCGAGGAAGTTCAGCTGGTCGAGATTCTGCTCGTCAGAGCCAATCACCACCTCACGCTGGGACTTCTCCACATGAAGGACAGTCTCGAACATAACGCGAGCGCCCTCCTGGATGAACTGTCCCATGGAGTGAAGGTCGGCCGTGTTGTTCACGCTGGCGGGGAAGATGCCCTTGCCATCCTTGCCCTCGGACTCACCGTAGAGCTGTTTCCACCATTCGGCGAGATACTGGAGCTTGGGGTTGTAGTTCACAAGGATTTCCACGGCCTTGCCGTTAGAGTAGAGAAGGTTACGCATGGCAGCGTAGACGACGGCGGGGTTGGAGGCGTTACGAACGGCGAGAGCCTTCTCGGCCTCAAGGGCGCCGGCGATGATTCCGCGGACATCGAAACCACCGGCCATGATGGGCAGGATGCCCACAGGAGTGAGGACGGAGAAACGGCCGCCCACATTGTCGGGAACCACGAAAGTGCGGTATCCCTCCTGGGTGGAGAGAGTCTTGAGGGCGCCCTTTTTGGCGTCGGTGATGGCCACGATGCGGACGGCGGCCTCGGCCTTGCCATAACGGTCCTCGATGAACTGCTTCACGATACGGAAAGCCACGGCGGGCTCGGTGGTGGTACCGCTCTTGGAGATGACTATGCAGGCCACATTACGTTCTTCGGCGAGGTCCATAAGCTCGGCCAGGTATTCCTCGGAGAGGTTGTTGCCGGCGAAGACCACCTCGGGGGCGTCCTTCTTTTTGAGCTGTTTGGCGAAATTGTGGCTCAGGGCCTCAATGGCGCATTTTGCGCCGAGATAGCTGCCGCCGATGCCGATTGCAACCACAAGGTCCACACCCAGCTTCTTCCAGCTGTCGCACACGGCTTCACAGCCTGCGAGAAGCTCCTCGGGAGTCTCGCCGGGAAGGTGCTTCCATCCAAGGAAATCGTTGCCGGCACCCTTCTCGCTTTCGAGCACATCGAAAGCTTCCAGGGCCTTGTTCACATAAGATTCATACCTGGCGGCATCAACAAAAGACGCACAGCCCTTTACATCTACTTTAACCATATCTAAATCAGTTTATATTTCGTCTATATCTTCGCAAAGATACTCACTTTTTTCAGAATATGCCACCCTTCTTTCCTCGATTACATCCTCATAACCGCGAAGTGCGGCGAAAGGCGCGAACTGGGCAGCCCTGTCGAGCCGCGACATACGTCTGTGCCTCTTCGGCTCAGGGTGCGGGAGAGAGATAATGTCGTCGTAACGTCCGCTCATTTCCTGTGACCTCCTATCTGATTGTGCCGCTCAATGGCCGTAGCTCCCTCCTCGAAGTTGGTGCCGCGGAGAATGGCGTTGCTGCCGAATTTCTTGCGGATGCTGAGAATCGCCTCCTGCCGGCGCCTTTCGCGGGAATTGTCCTCCGGAGCGTCGTCGAAGAGGGAAAGCTGTACCCCGTCGGCCTCGTCTTCGTAAGAGATGTGGCTCGCAATAACTAAGATGCGGCGTACCATAGGCGACGGGTCCACAATGCGCCTGAAAAGGCCCGTGACGGCTTCCATTATTATCTTGGTGGAAGAGGTGGGACGCGGCAGGTTAACGCTCCCGTGGGCCGGTTTCGGGACGCCATACCAGTCGCTCACCGACTCCCCGTTCGCCCCGGCCGAAGAAGTATCGTAGCCCACATGGAGCACCATCTGGTCTGTGAGAAGACCCTTGTCCACCATCGAAAGCACAAGAGAATCAGTCATTTCCTTCACAATCACCTCCGCCTTTTCAAAGGAATAGGGCTCCTTCAGCACCTGGCCGCTGGAAAGGCTTCCCGACTGGGGCCGATACTTTTTGATGTCGGCGATGGTGCACGGCTCCCAGCCCCAGGCGTGGTCTATCAAAAGCTCCGCACCCACCCCGAAAAGACGGTAGAGCACCTCCTCATTGACGAGCGAACAGCGCGCCACGTCGCCGAGGGTATAAAGACCCACCGAGGCGAGCCTCGCAGCCGTTCCCTTCCCTATCCTCCAGAAATCGGTCAGAGGCACATGCTCCCAGTATTTCCGGCGGTACTGCATCTCGGTAAGCGAAGCCACCCGGACGCCGTCGGCGTCGGCCTCGCTGTGCTTCGCCTCGATATCCATCGCCACTTTCGCCAGATACATGTTCGGGCCGATTCCCGCCGTGGCCGTGACCCCGGTCTCCTTCAGCACTTCCCTTACGAGCATCCTCGCAAAGTCGTGGGCGTCAAGCGAATACAGGCGGAGATATTCCGTGGCGTCGATAAAAACCTCATCCACGGAATAGACATGGATGTCGTCGGGAGAGACATAGCGGATATACACGCCGTAGACCTGCCCACTCACCTCCAGGTACTTTCCCATCTGGGGCGGGGCTATGATAAAATCCGTCTCGGCGGAAGGATTTGAGCGTTTCACCTCGCGAAGGCGCTGCTTTACCTCGAAAAGCCGGGCGCGGCCGGGAATGCCGTAGATTTTCAGAGCCGGGGAAACCGCCAGGCAGATGGTCTTGTCGGTGCGCGTTTCGTCGGCCACCACAAGGCGGGTGGTAAGCGGGTCGAGCCCCCTCTGCACACACTCCACCGAAGCGTAGAACGACTTCAGGTCTATCGCGACGTATGTCCTTTCCGTTTTTGCGCCCATCAGAACTTGTCTATGACGGCTTCGATGTCGGAGTATTCGTAGCCCCGCGAAAGGGCGAAGCGGATGAGCTTTAGGCGGCGCTGCGGATCGCCATCCAGGGTGCGGGCCTTCGCGGCCACAAGCCTTTCGAGCTTTTCCATGGCGCGGTCGTTCTCTATTTCTCCGAGAGCGGCCTTAATGACATCTTCAGAAATACCCTTGGAACGCAGCTGGTAGCAGATTTTCACCGGGCCCCAGCCCTGCAGCGAGGACTTCTCGCGAGCAAAGGCGGCGGCGTAGCGGGCATCGTCCACATAGCGTTCCTCCACAAGTGAAGCGACGATTCTGTCGGCCATCTCCTCAACCGGCCCGGGTACGCCGGAAAGGGCCTTCACGGCCTTTCGGCGGATGTCGGAAGTGCAGTACTCCGCCCTGGAGCACAGCCTCTGCAGCTTTGCAAGTATGGTCTTTTCGTCCATGGCCTAGAAATCGAATCCTAGAGAGAGGTAGAGCCCCACGCGGTGCGTAAGGGTAGACCAGGAGAGATTGGCCTTCAGCGGGCCCACTATGGTGTTGTAAGCATACTGCAGGCCGAATCCCCAGACGGGCTCGCCGAACTCAAACTGGTTGAAGTTGTAGAAGTCGAAGGCGTAGTTGGCTATTGTGCTCACATAGTGGTTGCGCCCGAAGCGGAAACGCGCATCCATACGCGCCATTATGAGGTAGTTACGACGGAAAGCCGCATTGTCTATGCCGATGAAAGGCATCTGGTGATCTACATACCGGCCCCACATGTCGCCGCCGAGGACGTTGGCGTAAGGGATGGGGATGTCGTCACCGAGCACGAAGCGGAACGCGCCCTGCGGGATGAGGGTGAAACGGCCGATGCTCACCGGCATCTTTCCGTCCATTCCGAAGGCGGCGAAGATCTTGCCCGGAGCGTCCGTTCCCTCCGCCATGCGGGAATAGAGCGAACTGCTGAAGCCTGCCGAGACGCCCTGGGTGGGGAAATAACCGTCGTCGAGTGTCTCCACCCGGCCTTCGAGGAAGAGGCTCGGATAGTCCATGCTTCCCATGCTTCGGTTGTAGTCACCAACAAGGTCGGAAGCCAGCACACGGTGGATGTTGAAATAATCGTTCCGGATGCCGCCCCTCACGTCGAACGACGACCATTGCATGTTGCTCAGGTAGGCCTCGGCCCCAACATGCAGATAGGAAATATTGTAGCGGTTGGTCCCGAAAAGGAAGTTGTTGCGGTCTGTCCAGCGGACCGACGCGGCAAGGTTCAGCGTGGGAATCTTCGGGGCGTCGTAGGCATAATGGAGATTTAGATATGGATTCGCACCCACCCTAGCCGTCATGTCCAGCGACGAGCCGCTCATGGCGTTCGTGTTCAGGCCGAGGTTCAGAAGGATGGATACGAGTTCCTCGGAATCGATGCGGAAGCCCACTCCGAACATGTGCATGGGGCCCTTCTTGCAGCGGATGTGCAGGCGGTAAGGCTCCTCAGTGCCCAGCATCTCGTAGGTTACGAAGTCATAGGCGCCCTTGCCGAAGATGGAAGCCACCTCGGCCTCCACTATCTGCTTGTTCACGATTGAGCCGGCATGGATGTACATCTTGGAGCGGAGATAGTCCGCTTCCTTTGCCGATACGCCCGTAATGAGCACGCTGTCTATCACGAAAACGCCCTGGGCGAGGTCCCGTGCGGGCGGGGCCTGGTAGCGGAGAGTGTCGGAGCCCACCCATCGGCGTACGGCCCTGAGCTGACGGTCCATCTCCTCGGCGCCCTTGTAGCCGCGCACTATCATGCTGTCTATGGCTTCGCTGTTGAAGCTCATCATGTTGTAGCCCTCGAGGTCCGGGTTGATGCGCACGTCCACCATCTGGATGCTGCGCTCGAAGGAATCCCCCGCCAGCATGTCGATGCCGCGCCAGACAATGTCGGCAAGATTGTGGATGTCGTTCACTCCCAGCGCTTCGGTCGAAAGGTCTATGCCGATTACGATGTCGGCCCCCATGTCACGGGCGATGTCCACGGGGAAATTGTTACGCATGCCGCCGTCCACCAGCACCATGCCCTTGGTGCGCACCGGGGCGAAGACGCCCGGGATGGACATGGTCGAGCGCATGGCGAGGTTGATGCTGCCGTTATGCCACACCTTGGCCTTGCCCGAAACTATGTCGGTGGCAACGCAGACGAAGGGAATGGGGAATTTGAAAAAGTCGGTGGAATCGCTGTAACCAACTGTGCGGGAAGAGAATATCTGGCTGACGTTCTGGCCGTAGGCATAGCCGGAAGGGAGGCTCCCCAGAAGGTTCTGGCGGACCATCCTGTTGGCCTGGCCGTTGTCGGCGCTGAGCATGAAGCTTGATGCCTGGATGCTGCATCTCTTGTCGAAATCCCAGTCCAAAGCACAGCCG
>CAJOCS010000076.1 GCA_905233655.1 uncultured Bacteroidales bacterium
GATTGTCTGACGACGTTCGGCGAGCCGAAGGCGAAGACGAAAAGGAGGAGTTGGACGTCAAGCGAGAGGAGAGGAGCCTTTGCCGGCTCTGACCGAAGGCCGCAGCTCTCCCCTCCCGAAGACCAGGGAAAACAAAATGCCGCGCCTTCCTGGTCCTGTCGGGGTGCCCGCCGGGGATGCATGAATTCAGGGAAGTGCGAGTTTAGGGAAAAATAGCTATATTTGTAAATTAAAACAAAAGCTTATGTTAATCGTACTCGAGGGCCTGGACGGAGCCGGAAAATCCACTCAGGTGAAAAAACTGAAAGACTACCTTGCAGCAATGCCGCAGGGCCTTGAGTATATACACTTCCCCCGCTACGACGCCCCCGTTTACGGAGAGCTCATAAGCCGTTTCCTGAGAGGGGAATTCGGTGCCAACGACGTGGTGCACCCCCAGCTGGTGGCCCTTCTGTTCGCCGAAGACCGCCACGGCGCCGGACCGGACATTCAGAAGGCCCTGGACGAAGGGAAGAACGTGCTTCTGGACCGCTACGTCTACTCCAACATCGCCTATCAGTGTTCCAAGCTCCCCGAAGGAGCGGAGAGGGACGCCCTCCGGGACTGGATATTCCACACGGAATACGGCACCTTCGCCCTGCCAAAGCCGGATCTGAATCTCTTCCTGGACGTTCCCATCGGCTTTGTGGAGAGCAATCTCAGGGCCCAGCGCAAAGGGGCCGACCGCAGCTACCTTGACGGCGGGCGGGACATCCACGAACAGAACATCGCCTTCCAGAAACAGGTGCGCAGCCTCTACCTTGCCGAGACAGAGCGCGACCCCCATTTCCGACGCATCGACTGCTCCGGCGAAGACGGGCGGATGCTGCCGCCGGACGACATTTTCCTCCGCATACGCGAGGTTGTAGACCCTAGTTTCAAATGAAAAACCAACACCACAGCCTGCGCAGGGCCGCAGCAGTCATAATAGGTATAGTATTCCTGGTTTCAGGTCTGCTGAAAATGATGGACCCCACCGGAACCGGGCTCATAGTGGCCGAATACTTCAAGTTCTTCCACCTGGGATTCCTCGGCGGAGCGTCGAAGTTCCTCGGCGTGGTGCTGAGCCTCACCGAATCGCTAGTAGGCATTGCCCTAATAACCGGAGTGCTCAGAAAGACCGCCGCAATCATCACCTGGGCGCTTCTTGGTGTTTTCACAGTTATCACCCTTCTGCTTTGGATTTTCAATCCGGCCATGGACTGCGGCTGCTTCGGGCTGGCGATTCACCTTACGCATGCCCAGAGCTTCTGGAAAAACATCGTCCTGGTGGCCCTGTCACTGTTTGCCTTCCTCCCCTTCCAGAACCTGGGGGTGAGCAAGAAACACCGGATGGTGTCGGCCGCCCTGGCATCGGCATCGGTGGTTTTCGGACTGGTTTACAGCCTCACGCATCTGCCGCTGATGGATTTCACCGACTTCGCGCCCGGGGCCGAACTCTTCGCTTCGCTCGACAACCCCTACCAGGCCGATGACGGCTATTCCGCCACCTTCGTCTACGAGAAAGACGGGCAGCAGGGTTCCTTCTCGCTGGACCGCCTTCCGGACAGCAGCTGGACCTTCGTGCGGGTTGACACCCTCGTGCGCCCGAGCGACATAATGCGAAAGAGCAGCCCCATCCTCTCCTTCCGCGACAGCGAGGGAGTCTATCAGGACGAACTTGCGGTGCTTGGGAAAGTTGCCGTGTTCTCAGTGACGGATCCGGGCTCGGCCGACTGGGAAAGACTCGCCCGCCAGTGGGGAGCCGCCGCGGATAGCGGAGTGAGCCCGCTTCTTCTGGTATTCGCCTCGATGGACGACGTGGACAGTTTCGGCATCCCGCCGCACCTTCCCGTCTATTATTCTGACTACAGAACCCTCATCGCCCTCAACCGGGCGAACGGAGGAATTACATACATAAACGACGGAGAAATCATAAGCAAATGGACTCCCCGCGAGTTCTCCGCCAAACGGCTCTCCAAGGTGACGGGACGCGACCCCGTGGACGCCTGCACCTCTTTCGTGGTTCAGCGCCGCATAAAAGCCCAGGGTTTCGGCCTGTACCTCGCCGCAATACTGCTTTTGATTTAGGATGCATACAAAGGAAGAAAAACTGGAGGCCATCGGCCGCCTGCTGGACATAATGGTGGAACTGAGGGCAAAATGCCCCTGGAACAAGGCCCAGACCGTGAGCTCGCTCCGCCCCATGACCCTCGAAGAGGTGTATGAACTCTCCGACGCCGTGCTCCGCGGCGACGACGCCGAGCTTAAGAAAGAACTCGGGGACCTCCTCCTTCACATAGTGTTCTACAGCCGCATCGCAGAGGAAAAAGGCCTCTACGACATTGCCGACGTGGCCGACCGCGTCTCTGAAAAAATGGTCTACCGCCACCCCCACGTGTTCTCCACCACCGAAGTGGCCGACGCCGATGAAGTGTCCCGCAACTGGGAAATGCTGAAGACGAAGGAACGCGACGGAAACAAGCGCATCCTCTCCGGTGTCCCCACCTCCATGCCCTCAGTGCTGAAGGCTTTCTTCATGCAGGACAAGGCCCGCGGAGTGGGCTTCGACTGGGAAGAAAAAGGGCAGGTATGGGACAAGGTGAAGGAAGAGCTGGCCGAATACGAAAAGGAACTCAAGGCAATGGATGCCGAGGACGGCTTCGTGGAGCCCTCGCAGTTCGCCCCCTCCCCGGAATCGTCGGAAGGCTTCAGAAAGGCCTACGACAGGGCCGAGGATGAGCTCGGCGACTTCCTTTTCGCAGTAATCAACGCCGCCAGGCTATACGGCCTGAATCCGGACACCGCCCTGAACCGCAGCTGCGAGAAATTCCGCAGGCGCTTCACCTATCTGGAGGAGAAGACCATCCGCCAGGGGCGCAACCTCACCGATATGACACTCGCCCAGATGGACGAAATCTGGGATGAAGCCAAAGCAAAGGGACTATGAGCGAAGTGAAGTTCATATCGGCCCGGGAAGCGGTGAGCGTGGTTCGCAGCGGCGACCACATTCACCTGAGCAGCATCGCCTCGGTGCCGCATATTCTTGTGCGGGCGCTCACGGAGCGCGCAGGGGAACTCAGGGACGTGCATTTCCATCACTTCCATACCGAAGGTCCGGCCCCTTACGGAGCACCGGAACATGCCGACGCCTTCTTCGACCAGGGCTTTTTCGTGGGAGCGAACCTCAGGAAGAGCGTCAACGAAGGCTGGGCCGACTATCTTCCCGCCCACC
>CAJOCS010000077.1 GCA_905233655.1 uncultured Bacteroidales bacterium
AAGGCGTCGCTTTCAGCCTTCAGGCGGTCCATTATTTCCCGGACCGATGCCGTCCAGAGAATCTCATAGGTGTCCGGAATCACCAGGGTGAAAAGCAGCGTAGTATCCACTCCATAACGCCTCAGGGAGTCGTTGGAATAAATGAAAGAGGCAACCTCGGCAGAGTCCACGAGCATTTTCGCCCCAATCTTTCTGGCAAGCACCTTGGGGGAACGTATGGCTCCGGAAAGGACCAGGTTCACCGGAGACTGCCAGCCCTTGCGGAGCATCCTGGCGGCGTAGGTGCTGGAACAGGTGGCATCCAGACGGTAATGGCCCGGTTTCATCGAGTCCATGGCTCCCTCACGCCGGAATGTGCGGCGAAGGCTCTCTTCGCTCTTCACTTCCCCGCTTGCCACAAGTGTGTCAAGCACGGCCGACGCTTCCATGCCGGGATAGACATAGAACTCGACGCCGCCCTTGAAATTGGGAGCTTTGCGGTCGTAACAGAAGCGGTATGCACGTATTCCTGCGAAAAGGAGTATGACAAGCCCCAGGACAAGAATTGCGGCGGGGAGGACCTTCTTTCTGTTCATATTCTAACGGAGGAGGATTTCGTCGCCCTCACGGGGCACATAATCGGCCGAGAAGCCGTTCAGTTTGCGTATTGATTTCTCCCTGACGGCGAAGCGCTGGCAAATCTGGCGCAGGCTTTCACCGTCGGCGCCGACTATATATTTCTCAAGCCCGGCAGGAGCCTTTTTCTGCTTTTTCTGCAGGTAGACAATAGTTCCCGGAAGGAGTTCTTCGTCCTCCGAGAGGTCGTTGAAGCGCAGAATCTCCCTGTGGAACAGATGATACTGCCTTGCGATGGAACGGTAGGTCTCGCCCTCCATGGAATACACGAACGGCACACCTCCCACCGAGTACAGTTCCCTGCTGAGGGAGAAACGGTACTGCTCAAGAGCGGGAATCTGGCTTGTGGGAAGGCTCACGGGCTCTTCTATCTGATGGGGCGAAGCCGGAATTGAAGCCGCCTGGGCCGTGGTGAGATGGTCGTAACGGGCCAGGTCGTATTCCTCCACTATCCTGATGAGTTTGCTGGCATAGGAAGGGTCGGTGGCATAACCGGCCTGCTTGAGGCCATAGGCCCAGGCCTGATAGTCGGTGATATCCAGGTCGAAGAGGAATTTATAGCGGTCGCTGTAACGCAGGAAGTCGGAATGGTCGCGGAAACTCTCTTCGGGATTGGCATAGCTGCGGAAACACTCTCCGGGACGGTCGTCGTCGGCAGTGATGGAAGGGCCGGTCCAGCCCCTGTGGCATTTGATGCCGAAATGGTTGTTACCGTTGATTGCCAGGGGGGACAGTCCCGAGCGGGACTCCAGTATGCCCTGGGCCAGCGTTATGCTGGCGGGGACGCCGGAGCGCACCATTTCCTGGACCGCAATCTGATAATAGGCCGATATATACCGCTGCTGAGGCGTGCCGGAGTCCTGTGCAAGGGAGGCGGCGATACAAAGGAGCAGGGCTGCGAGTGAAAAAAACTTCTTCATCGTTCAGTGCATGGCTTGTCAGTACAAAGATAAAAAACAGAAGTCACAATTCATAGACCTCACCGTCGGAAGCGGCGTAAGATTCCGGAAAAACGCTCCTGCACTCGGCCTCATACAGGCCGATGTTCTGGTTCCGGGAGGAGTAGTGCGCAATTATGAGTTTCTTCACGCCCGCTTCCCGGGCAATGGCCGCCGCATCCAGAGTTGTGCTGTGATGCCGAGCCCTGGCCTTGTCGGCGTGCTCCGAAAGGTAAGTGGTCTCATGGTAGAGCACATCCACCCCACGGAGCCACTGAGCCTCCTCCGGGAAGGTTTCAGTGTCGGAGACATAGGCATAGCTGCGGGGCTCGTAGGGTTTGTATGCAAGCTCGGAATTCCGAAGGAGCTGCCCGTCGGCACGGAGGACGTCCTCTCCCCTCTTCAGGGTTCCGATTTCCGTGAGGCTGAGGCCATACTCCTGAACCGCCTCCCGGCGGACATTCATCAGAGGCTCCTTTTCACGGAAAATGTAACCGTAGGTGTCCACCCCGTGACGAAGGGGTATCGAGACCACCTCGAAACTCCGGCCCTCGAGAATTACTTCCGGCTCCTTAGAGGTGATTGGATGGAAAACTATTTCATAGGGCAGCCAGTCACCGTTGTAGGAAAGGAAGAAATTGATCATCGGCCCAAGATTTCGCGGACCATATATATTAAGGGCGGCGGTCCGTCCTCCCATTCCAAGGGTGGCCAGGAGTCCGTCAAGCCCGTATACGTGGTCTCCGTGGATGTGGGAGATGAACACCGAGTCGATTCTCTGGAGGGAAACGCCATAGCGTACCATAGACTGCTGTGCCCCCTCCCCGCAATCCACAAGAAAAATGCGCCCATGCATTTGCAATGCCTGGGCGCTTGGTTTGCGGTCACTCACAGGCATGGCTGAAGCCGTGCCCAGCATCGTGACCTTGAAAAGACGGTTGGAATTACTCACCCTTTTCGAGCTGCTCCTTCAGGGCAACGAGAGCGGAGATGTCACCGAGGGTGGTCTTCTCCACGTTGTTGTTGACCTTCTTGATAGCCTTCTTGGTGCCTTCTGCCTCGGCGGTCTCGCGGGCTGCCTTGGCCTCCTGATACGTCCTCACGTGGGATACGCGAACGGTGCGGGTGCTGCGGCGCAGGTCCACAACCTTGACGGGAAGGGTCTCGCCTACGATGGCGGCCTTGCCGTCTTCCTTCACCATCTCGCGGTTGAAAGCGGTAGCCTCGGTGCCGTCTGCGAAAGCGACAGTGGTGTTCTTGTCACTGACTGCAGTAACGGTGGCGTCGGCCACGGTGCCAACTGCATACTTGGCCTCGAGCTCGTCCCAAGGGTTGGGAGTAAGCTGCTTGTGACCAAGGGAAAGCTTGTGGCTGTTCTCGTCGAAGTCGAGAATGACAACGTCGATGACGTCGCCGCTCTGAACCATCTCGGCGGGATGCTTGATCT
>CAJOCS010000078.1 GCA_905233655.1 uncultured Bacteroidales bacterium
GCCCGTGGCCGGAGGCTGGAGCAGCTCCGCTCTCGGAAGGATATCACCGTCCTGGACCGGCTGGACGATGGCGACCGTTTCGACTTCATCTTTGTCGCCGTCCGCAGCAATCAGATGCCCTCAGCCCTTGAGGCCCTGCGCGGCAACGTATCGGAAACGCTCGTCACCCTGGCCAATTCAAATGGAGATTATTCGGCCTGGGAGGAGGTCGCGGGGCAAGGGCGACTTCTTCCCGCGTTTCCTGGAGCGGGCGGATCGATCGATTCCGAAGGCTTTCTACACGCAAAGCTGACGCCGCGGTGGATACAGCCGACGGTCTTCGGGGAGATAGACGGAAGCCGGACGGAACGCTCCGCCGCCCTCGGAGCCCTTTTCCGCAAGTGCGGTATCCCGTCCTGCGAAGTGAAGGACATTTCGGCCTGGCAGCGCTGCCATCTTGGCCTGGTTGTCCCTCTGGCCGATGCCTATGCGCTCTCCGAAACCCCGGAAACGATCTGGAAAGACCGGCCGGTCATCCACCGGACGGCCATGGCACTGCGGGGCAACGTGAAGGCTCTCTGCCGTGAGGGCGTCCGCCTTGATCCCGTTTGGTTGCACGCTATCCGTATTTTGCCCACCGTTGTTGTCATCTGCGTTCTTAGGGAGGTCTTCGCCTCGAAGTTCGCCTCTGTTTTCATGCGCCCTCACGCCATCAGCGGCCGCGAGGAGATGGCCTTCCTGCACGAACTGTTCTATTCGGGTTTACTCGTAAATAGCCAGAAATAAGGATTGACGCGTCCCCGTATAGTTCAGACCTTTGTAAGTATAATCAATTATTGGATTACCATGGAAAAGAGAAAGGGACTTCTCAGCAAGATATTCAGCAACACGCGCAAGCCGCAGGGGTTTTTCGGCAGGCTGATGGTCGCCGGAATGAACGGCGGTTCACATGCCTCCATGGCCACGTGGGGACTGGAGAAGGCCGACATCCCCCAGGCAGGGGAAATCCTTGACATCGGCTGCGGCGGAGGCGCCAACATCGCCCGGCTGCTGGCCCGGAGCAAGGAGGCGAAAGTCATCGGTGCGGACTATTCTCCCGTTTCCGTCGCGAAATCCTCCAAGGTGAACGACAAGGCCATAGCTCAAGGACGCTGTGAGGTCCGGGAGGCCGATGTGGCAGCGCTCCCATTCGGTGACGGGCAGTTCGCCCTTGTGACCGCCTTTGAGACCGTCTATTTCTGGCCGGACATAGAGAAGAGCTTCTCCGAGGTCGGGCGCGTCCTTGTCGATGGAGGGACGTTCCTGATTGTCAACGAGGATGACGGCCTGTCCGGCAATAATGAGAAATGGGAGAAGATGATCGAAGGGATGCACACCTATACGCCCGACGAACTGAAGACACATCTGACTATCGCCGGATTCAAGCAGGTTGAAATCCATAGGGACAAAAAGTCTCATTGGTTGGCTGTGACAGCCGTCAAGTGTTGAAGAGAGACATGGGAAAGGACAAAAATCATCTGAAAATGGAGAGACCGAATTACAAGAACTGGATGCCTAAGGGCATGATTCTGGGCTTTGCAGGCGCATTTGCCTTGTGCCTGGTCCTGACGCTCGTCATCAGATTGGGCTGGCTGAGGATTGTCTTCCTCATCGCCTCCATCGCCCTCGCCTGTGTCACCCTATGGACACTCCTGATGCACCGGGCTTTCTCTTACGAGGGCAAACGGCAGATGTCCCGGCAGATCATCGAAGGGGTTGCCGCGTATATTGACCTGACCGGTGGTGGACAGATCCTCGACGTGGGCTGCGGTAGCGGAGCGCTCGCCATCGCCGTAGCCAAGCGCAACCAGAAGGCCTTCGTGACGGGCATCGACCGCTGGGGAGCTGAATACGCCTCCTTCAGCAAGTCTCTCTGCGAAGAGAATGCCCGCATTGAAGGAGTGGGGGACCGCACGGAGTTTAAGCAGGGCGATGCCCTGATGCTGGACTTCCCGGAAGGGTCGTTCGATGCCGTCGTCTCTAACTATGTTTACCATAATATCCCCAGCAAGGACCGGCAGGCGATCCTGCTGGAGACCCTGCGTGTGCTGAAAAAAGGAGGGACCTTTGCCATTCATGATATCTTCTCCAGGAACAACTATGGAGATATGCAGGGCTTCGTGCAGAAATTGAAAGACATCGGCTACGAGAAGGTGGAGCTCATTCCTACGGACAACGGGCGGTTTATGTCAAAATGGGAAGCGACCTGGATGGCCCTTTCCGGTTCGGCGGTCCTTGTGGGAAAGAAATAGCACTAGATGCTTTTGGTCCTTTCCCAGACTTCTCCCTTGCGGTGGCGGACGAAGCAGAAGTCGCACATCTGACCGCCCTGACAGAGGGTCTGTGTGCGCTTGAAATCGATATTGTGGAGGCTACCATAGTTGATGATATCACTGCGGCAGAACATCGGGCCGAAACGCTCAAGGAGTCCGTATTTGCCGAATTCATACCGGTACAGGCATTCCAGCGTCTCAAAGTGGTAGTACTCCTTCGGATCTTCGGGGTGCCAGACGTATTTCCAACCTTTGCCGGATCCGTACTTGAACCCGAGGGGGATGACTTTCCGCATGAGCGGAAGGAAGAACGGAAGGCGGGAGAGTTTCTGATAGGCCTTCGGCGTAAGCGCTGCCCACATGTGCGTAGATATCAGTTCGAACGCTTCGTCGGCGCTCTTGCCGTGGCGCTGCAGAACCTCGTCGATAGCGATGGTAGGGAGGATATTGCAG
>CAJOCS010000079.1:0-1629 GCA_905233655.1 uncultured Bacteroidales bacterium
ATCGGAGCCGTCACCGGCGTGGACGGCACCTATCGTCTCAATGTGCCCGCCGGCGCGAACCTCGAGTTCTCCTGCATCGGTTACGCCAGCCAGGTGGTCCCGGTCGGCAACCAGGCCGTCATCGACATCGTCCTTCACGAGGACACGGAATTCCTCGATGAAACCGTCGTCATCGGTTACGGTGTCCAGAAGAAATCCGACCTCACGGGCGCTGTCGCTTCCGTGCGTGAGGATGACCTCAAGAACCGTTCGACTTCAGATGCCGCCGCCGCCCTCCAGGGAAAGGTGGCCGGTGTCCAGATTATCACCAACTCCGGTGCGCCTGGAAGCGGTACCGGAATCCAGGTCCGTGGTGTGTCGTCCAACAGTGGCAACATCGGACCGCTCATCATCGTGGACGGCCTCAAGGTCAGCAGCATCCAGTATCTCGATCCTTCCTTGATCGAGTCGATGGAGGTCCTCAAGGATGCGGCTTCCGCGGCGATCTATGGCGCAGAAGCAGGTAACGGTGTGGTTCTCGTCACCACGAAGCAGGGTGGAAAAGGAACGGCATCCATTTCCTATTCCGGCAAATACATCCTTCAGTCGCTTGCGCATAAGCCTGAGATGCTGAACGCCGAGCAGTTCATCGACTACAAGGAATTGCAGGGCTATGCCATCCAGGATATGCTGAAGAATGCGCATTACAATGGTCTTGATACGGACTGGTTCGATGAATACTTCGGACCTTCCTGGAGCCCCCAGCACACCCTGACCTTCCAGGGCGGTAACAAGATGGGCCACTATTTCGCAGCGCTCAATTATGTCAACCAGGATGGTATCATCCGGGGCGACAAGGATCTCTACAAGCGGCTTTCCGCCCAGTTGAATGCCGATTACAGTCTCACGGACTGGTTTGAGGTGGGAAACAACATCTCGCTCGAACAATGGACGACCAGCAGGGCTATGGCTCCGCCTTCGAGTCTCTCATGACCATCGACCCGACCACTCCTGTCTATTGGACCGATCCCAGCCAGTTCAACCAGGATTACAGGAATAAATACGAGGCGGTCCTGGCCGGCGCTTCCGAGTACCCCTACAGTTTCCTGGGCGACGAGAATGGCTGGTTCGCCACCTCTGCCATCGACGAAACCCGAGGCGGCAGCCCGTTCGTACAGAGGGACGCTACCGATGGTTCAAGCGGAGGCATCAATGTCAAAGGCGTGCTGTTTGCGAATCTCAAGCCGGTCAAGGGCCTGGTCATCACCAGCCGCTTCGGCTTCCGCATCTCCCAGAGCAACGTACACAGTTATCAGGCTCCTTACTACTCCAACGGTAAAGCGGACAACAAGACATACACCCTCCGGGCTGAAGCCAACACGGGGCTCTACTATCAGTGGGAAAATTTTGCGAACTACAACAAGGTCTTTGCCGGGAAGCACAGTCTCAACGTGATGGCCGGTATGTCCTTCATCCATAACAAATCGGATAATGTACACGGTACAGCCACCGGTGCGGACATCCTCAAGGGATACGAGCCCAACTTCCGGTATCTGAACTATGTGTTGGATGATGCGACCAAGAAATTCAGCAACTCTCCCTCCGAGTCCGCCAGCCTTTCCTATTTCGGCCGTCTGGGATACACCTATG
>CAJOCS010000079.1:1709-5285 GCA_905233655.1 uncultured Bacteroidales bacterium
TTCCCTTCCGTGTCTGCCGGTTGGACCATCAGCAACGAGCCTTGGTTCAAGAATGCCCTCTCCACGAGCGCTCTTTCCTTCTTGAAATTGCGTGGATCCTGGGGTATCAACGGCAACATCAACGTGCTGGGCGGATATCCCTACTCCACATCCATCTCTCTCAACAGCCAGTGGTATCAGTATCACATCGATCAGACCGGAAACGTCTACGGCTCCGCCCCGGACGGCCTTGCGAACCCCAACCTTACCTGGGAAACTTCCAATCAGGTCGACGCAGGTCTGGATGCCCGCTTCCTCAATAACCGGCTTTCCTTCACCTTCGACTGGTTCCGCAAGGAAACCCGGGACCTGCTCGTCACCTATTCTCCCACTCCGGAATACGGCGTGTCCACCGTCACCAACAATGCCGGCAATGTGCTCAACACCGGTTTTGAGGCCGAACTCGGCTGGAAGGATACGATCGGTGACTTCCGGTACGGCATCAATGCGAACTTCTCTTATCTGAAGAACCGGGTCACCTATCTTCTCCCGACTCTTCCGAGACTCCTGCAGAGCCCGGCTTCGGGCAGTAACTACCCGAACAATACGGTCTTTGAAGTCGGCCAGCCCATCTGGTATATCCGCGGATACATCTATGACGGCATCAACGAGGACGGAACCCCCAACCTCAGGGATGTCAACGAGGACGGCCAGGTCAGCGACGCCGACATGACTTATATCGGCAAAGGTCTTCCCGACTATACCTATGGCATCACCCTCAACTTCGAGTGGAAAGGCCTGGACTTCATCGTGTTCGGTTCCGGGCAGGGTGGCTGCGAGATCCTGAATACGCTCTACCGTCCCGGTTATCACAACTCTCTCCGCTACTACTATCTGAATTCAAGGACGGCGGCGAACCCGAACGGCAAGTTCCCCGATCCGGCGAAAGTGTCGGGCGACATGAATTTCTGGGGGTCGACCGCCGGCGTGTTTGACGGCTCTTTCTTCAAGATCCGCCAGATCCAGCTCGGTTACACGGTTCCTCAGGTGTGGACGAAGAAGATTCTCATCAATCAGCTTCGTATGTTCGTTTCCCTGGATGATTACTTTACTTTCACCAGCTATCCGGGTATGGATCCTGAGACGGCGACTTCCGGGTCGGCGTCCGGCCGTGGTGTTGATGTCGGTGCCTATCCCAGCATGCGTAAATTAATGCTCGGTGTCAATGTTTCTTTCTAATTCACAGGAGATGATAATCATGAAAAAATATATTGTTGTAGCCCTTACGGCGGTTTGCACGTTATTATTCTGTGCCTGTTCAAAAATGCTGGACATCCCGCAGAAGGGTGTCGTTGCTTACGAAACCTATTATACGTCCGATGAAGCCGCTGAGGCCGCACTGGTGAACGTGTATGCCAACATGGTTCAGAATGTCTACGGTTCCATCGGAAACTGGAATCCCTACTTCTTTATGATGAACTACTCGGCGGATGATGTATTCGCTGCAGGAAAGAACAAGGACGACCATCCTGATGTACGTCTTTTCAACGAGTATCGCTATGATGCCACCTATAGTATTATCAAGAATGTGTACACCAGTCTTTATCAGACCATCTACGCCTGCAACCTCCTGATCGACAACTTCACCAAGGAGGGGGCCTATTCCAGCAAGGTGGTGGACCGCTGCATTGCCGAGGCGAGGGTCGTCCGCGCCTGGTGTCACATGACTGCGGCGCTCAACTGGCAGCGCCCGCCGCTGGTGGACCATTGCCTGACCGATGAGGACCCTACGAATGTGGAGTCTCAGAAGTTCCTTCTTGACTGGTGCATCAGCGAATGCGAAGCCGCCCTTCCTAACCTGAGGGAAAGAGCCAGCAAACTCGACAAGGATGCCACCACGTATGTGACAAAGGGCTTTGCCCAGTTCGTGGCGGGAAAGTCTGCGGTGTTTGCCGGCGAAATGGATGTGGCTCGCAAACATCTCGGCGACCTGATCAGCTCGGGAAAATATGAACTGGTCCCCGGGGATCGCTGGTGGGAGAACTTCCATGCCCCCGGAGACGGCAACGAGGAAAAGATCTTCGAACCGAACTGGGTCTTTGACGCCAACAACTCATCTGGGGATAATACGTCCCGTTCCAGGTGGAACCAGGCCAACACGCTCAACTGGCGTGGCAAGAACATGAATTCCTGGGCGGTATGCATGGCGACCACGGGTTGGAACGGCGGAGCCATCAACGGCTATTTCGCCGACAAGTTCCTTGAGCATGACGGGAACGGTCCTCGCCGGATGGGTACCTTCTTCACGGCGGACGAATGGCTTTACGGCATTGACAATGAGGGCAATGAGATTTTCGACAAGTTCCCCTGGATGCGCTGGGATTCCGACTATGTCGGCAACAACCACACCTCCGGACAGCTGAAGCCGGCTTCCGAATGGACGCTGGCGGACAAGAAGAAAGATCCGACGAGAGGAATGAATGCCAACGGCCTCTTCGGCCGCACCTACTATATGAACTGGAAGTTCATGTCTCTCGCCGGCATCGATGTGGTCCCTGAGGTTTCCAGCGGTGCGTCCAATCAGTCCAATGCCAAGTGCGCACGCTATGCCGAAGCCCTTCTCCTTTATGCCGAGGCTTGCATCGGAAGCGGCGACGCCGCTAAGGGCAAAGAGGCGCTCAACCAGATTCAGCGCCGTGCAGAAGTGCCTGAGACCGAACTTACGCTCGCATCGTCCAGGAAGAGAAGCAGTACGAACTCTGGTTCGAAAGCTGCCGGTTCCACGATGTCGTCCGCTGGGGCATCGCCGACCAGGTGTGCGGCAAGGATCTTGACCGGTACCCGGAGGCTTTCGATGCCATGTCAAAGGACGGCGAGCCTGAACACAGATGGTACTACGTTGAGAGAAAGCCTTATGAAGGCATTCCTCACCAGTTCATCAAAGGCAAACACGAGTATTTCCCGTTCCCTGCCGATGTCTGCGCCATCAATCCCAGCCTCCATCAGCTCAACGGTTGGGCTGTTGACGAATAGTAGCGTTCGACAGGACGCTAAACAGAATCCCGGGTGGGAATAGTTGGTTGGTTCAATGATGCAGGGCCGCTCCGCATGGGGCGGCCCTGTTTTTTAAGAATACTCGCAAATGTTTGTAAATAATTGATTTTGTTAGGACAATAATAAGGAATTTTTTATATATTTGTCTTTGAAACCGCAAATTATCTCGTCTATCCTAAGCTTAACTAGACCTTAATTGGCTCTTTTCCGGTCTCCGGAATACAAAAAGGGTTTTAATTAGGGGTTTTTTGTTTTTAGTTGGACACCACTATTTTTAATAACCATTCTCTAACTAGTGATTGTATGAAGAAACTACTCTTGCGGCGGCTCTTGCTGCTAATGGCGTGTATGCTGACGAGCATACCGGTAGTCTTCGGACAGACCCCGGTTACGGTGAAAGGTACGGTCTCGGATGCGGACGGACAGCCCCTTATCGGCGCGTACGTCATGCCGAAGGGCGAGAATACCGGCGTAACCACCGATCTGGACGGTAAGTTCTCCATCGTAGTCCCTCGGGGAACCACGCTCGTGGTCTCTTCCATC
>CAJOCS010000080.1 GCA_905233655.1 uncultured Bacteroidales bacterium
GCACAGAAAACGGGGTTGCGGTCCTCGCCTTCATATGTGGACAGCTTTGTAAAAGAGCCGTTCCAGAGCCAGATATCGCGGGTTACCGAGGAGGTATGATGCTTTCTCAGGGGATCTTCGTAGCCTTTGTAGTCCTCGTAGAGTATGTCTCCGCGGGAATTGATACTCATAGCGCTCACCGTGAGCGATGTCTCCAGATGTGGCACTCCGCCGCTTAGCGGAACGCTCCAGAGCTGGGGCGAGCCGGGGAAGCCGTCGAAGGAGGGGCTCATCACGGCGTCGACCTTTGCGGTGAAATACACTTTCCCATCGGCACTCACAGCCAGCGGCGTTTCATTGCCGGGCATGGTGGTGAGCCTTACGGGCACGCCGCCGGGGGAGGGAACCGCATATACGTCTTTGCTTCCTTCCCTGGTGGAGCTGAAAACTATCGTGCGGGAGTCCCTGCTCCACATGGGGTCGCTGTCGTATTCGCTGTGGGAGGTTATCTGCCGCGCTTCGCCGCCGCCAACTGGTACGGTGTAGATGTCTCCCTTGTAGCAGAAGGCGATTGTGGTTCCGTCCGGGGAGATGGCGTTACGTCTTATCCACAGGGGTGTTTCCTGGGCGAAAAGGGCGCCGGTGCAAAGCGACAGCAGAAGGCTGAAGCCGATATTTCTGAAATCCATACACATATTTCTGTCAAACGTTCAAATATACGAAATATTTTTGTATTTTTGCTTTATGATAGAATGTTTCGTCTCCCTCCAATCCCAGGCCGATGTGCTGGGCGCGGAAGCCTCCGTTTCCTGCGTCCATGTGGTCGACGGCCCCTTCGGTGCCACTTCCACCCTCCGCCTCATCGCCTCACAGGTCAGTTCGCCCTATGTCCTCCTCTACACCAAGCGCACTGAGCTTTCCCTCGTGCACTTCGCCCTGGAGAGGCTCCTTCAGCTCGCCGCCGATACCTCGGCCCCCATGCTGTATGCCGACCGCTTCATCTCCAAGGACGGTGAGGTTCTGGCAGCTCCGCTAATAGACTGTCAGGACGGTTCCCTGCGCGACGACTTCGATTTCGGAGGGCTGCTGCTCTTCCGGAGCAACAGTTTCAGGGCTGCCGTCTCGGCCATGGACCATGAATACGAATTCGCCGCTCTCTACGACCTCAGGCTCCGTATAACCCGTATGTACGGCCTCCCGGAGCACGTTGGCGAATACCTCTATTACGAAATCGAGCAGGACCTCCGCACTTCCGGCGAGAAGCAGTTCGACTATGTGGACCCCCGCAACCGTGCGGTCCAGGTGGAAATGGAAGACGCCGTGACGGCGCATCTCAAGGAAATCGGCGCATACCTCGCTCCTTCTTTCAAGGATGTGGACCTCTCCGAGGGCGGTTTTCCCGTTGAAGCTTCGGTGGTGATTCCCTGTAAGAACCGGGCCGGTACAATCGGCGACGCCATCCGTTCGGCCCTCTCCCAGAAGGCCCCGTTCCGTTTCAACGTCATCGTGGTGGATGACAATTCCACGGACGGAACCGTAGACGTTATAAAATCCTTCCTTCCCAACGACCGTCTCATCTACATCGCCCAGGACACTTCCTGGCACGGTATCGGGGGCAACTGGAACTCCGCCATCCATCATCCTCTCTGCGGTCGTTTCGCACTCCAGCTCGATTCCGACGACATCTATGCCGATGAAAACACCGTCGCGAAGTTCGTCGCCGCCTTCTACGAGCAGAACTGTGCCATGGTCGTGGGATGCTACAAGATGACCGATTTCGACCTCAAGCCTCTTCCTCCCTTCGTAATCGAGCACCGTGAATGGACTCCGGAGAACGGGCGTAACAACGCTCTCCGTATAAACGGTCTGGGCGCTCCCCGCGGCTTCTTCGTTCCGGTTCTGCGCAAAATCCATTTCCCCGCCACCAAGTACGGCGA
Source organism: uncultured Bacteroidales bacterium (assembly GCA_905233655.1). Taxonomy (GTDB): domain Bacteria; phylum Bacteroidota; class Bacteroidia; order Bacteroidales; family UBA932; genus Cryptobacteroides. The sequence continues at coordinate 1,917 of CAJOCS010000080.1, forward strand.
AGACTACGCCGTGGGTCTCCGCATCAGCCGTGAGTATCAGATCGGCCGTATCTGGGAACCTATATATATATGTCGTCGATGGAGCGGGAACTCGGACGGGAACCTATCCATCGAGCGTGTCAACGCCAACAATTTTTACAAAGACCGTATCCGCACCTGGGAGCTTCACGCCCGTCAGGCTCTCGGCGGCCGCAAGTCATAGCTTATGAAAAAGCTGCTCACCACTTTCCTGCTGTTTGTAGCTTTCCTCGTTCCGTCCTTTGCCCAGAGGTCGGTGGAGGGCGATTTTTCCGTTCTCCGTGATGCCATGCGCGTGAACTTCACCGTCGATTTTTCCCAGGCCGACATCATGGGTATGAACGAGGAGGAATTCCTTGAGTACGAGCCCCGCTGGGCCAGCGAGAAGCCCGATATCGTTGCTACTTTCCCCGTATACGCCAATGCTATAACCAACAACAGCCCCAGACTTGGAAACTACCGCAACGAGGCCTACACCCTGAATCTTGTCGTCAGGGCTGTGGATACGCGTGGCGGCTACGACTGCGACCTCTTCCTTCTCCATGGCGGCCGGACCCTTGCCAGCGCCACCGGTTTCTATGCCGTGGGAGGCATCTTCGGCTCCAAACTGAATCTGTTCAAAGACGGCTCCAAGCACACTGGCATGGCCATAGGGTTCTTCCTTCGCCGTCAGCTCAGCGAAGACTGAGTTTTTCTCCTTGCCTCCATTGCATGTGCGGCCGCCGCGAGG
>CAJOCS010000081.1:0-2650 GCA_905233655.1 uncultured Bacteroidales bacterium
CGCAGCTCTGGCGAGCTGTAGCCGCCGAGGGGCGTATATCGAGGCGGCGGTGCCAAGTGAGTCCTCAAGACTCACTCTGGAATACAAACATAGTAACTGGTTTAGTGTTTCCGGTTCCCAATGATAATATCATCAGTGCATTTATTGCTACATTTGAGATGACTGAGAATGATGGACTTGAGCATGGTTTTCAGACAGGCGAAAATGGAGCAGTATCATCTATTGGAACAGGGACTGAAACAGAACTGTCTTGTATTGTATTGTTTCAAATTAGAAACAGCATATATGATTAAAGGAATGTCAACAATAAACGACCTTGTCGTGCTGTTGAGGAAAGCATAATAAGCATTCTCCTTTTTCTCCACAACGTCATCGCACACAACGAGGCATATATCCGCCGCAGGGAAGGCTCTCGGGTTGAGCATCCTGCAGCAGGCGTCGAGTCGGCATCGGCATGACAAAATGGCAGACTCGGGGCAGGTGGCACGGCTGTTGATTCAGAGTGCGTCGGCCCCAGGGAAACCTGTGGCATGACTGACACTTTAAAAAACACAATAACTATGATTCGTCCGTTAGGAACAAGAGTGGTCGTAGAGCCGAAAGAGGCCGAGACCATGACCGCCGGGGGTCTCTACATCCCGGACAACGCAAAGGAAAAACCTCAGCAGGGCACCGTCGTGGCGGTGGGCCCCGGCTCAAAGGATGAGCCCATGGAGGTGAAGGTCGGCGAGACCGTCCTCTACGGAAAATACGCCGGCACCGAGGTCACCGTCGAAGAAAAGAAGTACCTCATCGTAAAACAGGCAGACATTTTGGCAATCCTCTAAGGAAGGAGATACCCGGTTCCGGCCGGGCATATTAAAGAATTATGGCAAAAGAGATAAAGTTCGACAGCGCAGTACGCACTGCAATGAAGGAAGGCGCCGACGCCCTTGCCGACGCCGTCAAGGTTACCCTCGGCCCGAAAGGCCGCAACGTAGTTATCGCCAAGAAATTCGGCGCACCCCAGATTACCAAGGACGGTGTCACCGTGGCGAAGGAAGTTGAACTTGAGGACCAGTTCCAGAACATGGGCGCCCAGATGGTCAAGGAGGTCGCCTCCAAGACCAACGAGCAGGCCGGCGACGGCACCACAACCGCTACCGTCCTTGCCCAGGCCATCATCAACGTGGGCCTGAAGAACGTTGCCGCAGGTGCCAATCCCATGGACCTGAAAAAGGGCATCGACAAGGCCGTGGCTGCAGTGGTGAAGGAACTCAAGTCCCAGAGCCAGCCCGTTGGGGAAGACTACTCCAAGGTGGAGCAGGTGGGAACCGTGAGCGCCAACAACGACGCCCACATCGGCAAACTCATCGCCGACGCAATGGCGAAGGTGGGTAAGGACGGCGTGATTACCGTGGAGGAGGCCAAGGGCACCGAGACGGAGGTCAAGGTCGTGGAAGGCATGCAGTTCGACCGCGGCTACATCAGCCCCTACTTCATGACCAACGGCGACAAGATGGAAGCCGTCCTGGACGACGCCTATATCCTCCTCACCGACAAGAAAATCGCCAATATGGAGGATCTGATGCCCGTTCTCGAGCCCGTGGCAAGGGAAGGCCGCAGCCTTCTCATCATTGCCGAGGACGTCGAGGGCCAGGCCCTTACCACCCTCGTGGTGAACCGTCTTCGCGGCACTCTGAAGGTGGCAGCCGTAAAGGCTCCCGGCTTCGGCGACCGCCGCAAGGAAATGCTCCAGGACATCGCGGTGCTCACCGGCGCTGTGGTCATCAGCGAGGAGCGCGGCTTCACCCTTCAGAACGCCACCGTGCAGATGCTCGGCAAGGCCGAGAAGGTGACCATCACCAAGGAGAACACCACCATCGTGGGCGGAGCCGGAGAGCAGGACGCCATCAAGGACCGCGCCGACCAGATCCGCGCCCAGATTGCCGTCACCAAGAGCGACTACGACCGTGAGAAGCTCCAGGAGCGCCTCGGCAAGCTCGCCGGAGGTGTGGCGGTCATCTACGTTGGTGCCACCACAGAGGTGGAAATGAAGGAAAAGAAAGACCGTGTGGACGACGCTCTCAACGCCACCCGTGCCGCGGTTGAAGAAGGTTACCTCCCCGGCGGCGGCGTGGCCTATATCCGCGCTGCAGAGGCTCTGAAGGGCCTCAAGGGCGAGAACGAAGACGAGAACACCGGTATCCGCATCGTCGAGCGCGCCATCGAAGAGCCGCTCCGCCAGATTGCCGCCAACGCCGGCGTAGAGTCCTCCGTAATCATCAACAAGATCCGTGAAGGCAAGGCCGATTTCGGCTACAACGCCCGCACCGACGAGTATGTGAACATGTATGAGGCAGGTGTCATCGACCCCACCAAGGTGGCGCGAGTGGCCCTGGAGAACGCCGCTTCCGTGGCCGGCATGTTCCTTACCACCGAATGCGGTATCGTGGACATTCCCGAGCCCGCTCCGGCGGCTCCCGCAATGCCTGCAGGCGGAATGATGTAAACCGAGGCCAGACAGGTGAACCAATACGTCCGGGCGAACACTCGTTCGCCCGGACGTATTGCATTTTCCCAGGAAGTTCCTATATTTGTAGATGTATACACGCACGCACACATGATGAAAAGAATTGTATTGTCCGTTTTGCTGGCGCTTGCCTGCCTT
>CAJOCS010000081.1:2735-4004 GCA_905233655.1 uncultured Bacteroidales bacterium
CGAAAAGGCCGGCCTCACCGTCCTGGAGGCTTCGGACACATCCTCGTGCAACGTCCTGAACATAGCCGTTGAGGTGGTGGACAGGATGCTCACCCAGGGCTCCATCGTGCAGGTCGCCATGGTGCTTAACGTAAGGGCCGTTACCGGCGACGGACGCGTCGAGGCCCTTTTCCCCGTCCGCGGAGTGGGGGAGGACGATTCCGATGCACTGCTCCGTGCCGTAAGGCAGGTACTTCCGCGTTCCAGGCAGTCAGTCAGTTTCGCCCAGAGCCTGAAGGAAGAAGAATAACACTATAACCACAGCCATAATGAAACGAATCATTATCCCCGCAGTATCGGCCCTTGTGATGCTGGCGGTATCCTGCGGCCGTCCCGGCTCCGGGAAAACAGCTATGAACTATCCCGTCGTGGATTCACTGATGAAGGTGATGACCCTCGACGAAAAAATCGGCCAGACAGTGCTCTTCACCAGCGACTGGACGGTTACCGGCCCCACCATGCGCCAGGGATACATAGACGATATCCGCTCGGGCCGATGCGGCAACATTTTCAATGCCTACACGGCCGAATATACCCGTCAGCTGCAGGAAATTGCAGTGAACGAAACACGTCTCGGAATTCCCCTGCTCTTTGGCTACGACGTCATCCACGGCTTCCGCACCATCTTCCCCATCAATCTTGGCATGGCCGCATCCTGGGACGTGGACGCAATACGTGAAAGCGCCGTAATTGCCGCCCGCGAAGCGGCGTCGGCCGGCCTTCACTGGACCTATTCCCCCATGTGCGACATCTCGGTGGAACCCCGCTGGGGCCGCATCAGCGAGGGCGCCGGCGAGGACCCGTACCTCGGAAGCCTGATTGCCGCAGCCATGACCGAGGGGTATCAGGGCGAATCGCTTGCCGACCCTTTCACCCTCCTTGCCTGCGTGAAGCATTTCGCCGCTTACGGCGCACCCCAGGCCGGCCGCGACTACAATACGGTGGACATGTCGGAGCGCTGGCTGCGTGAATTCTATCTGCCTCCCTACAAGGCCGCCATCGATGCCGGAGCGCTCAGCGTAATGGCCTCGTTCAACGAACTCGACGGCGTTCCCGCAACCGCCAATTCCCATCTCCTTCAGGATATCCTCCGCGACGAATGGGGCTTCCAGGGCTTTGTGGTGAGCGATTATACCGGAATAAACGAAATGGTGATGCACGGCTATGCGGCCGATATCGCCGACGCCGGCCGCCTCGCCATGAACGCCGGCGGCGAGGCTATAGCCTACA
>CAJOCS010000082.1 GCA_905233655.1 uncultured Bacteroidales bacterium
ATGGCGCTCCGCGGGCAGTTATAAGGCCGATGCCCACGTCGCACCATCCCCATCCCTTCGCCTCTCCGTCCTCCATGGCGAAGCCCTCCTTTGGCGCCCGGCGGAGATATCAATAAAGAATAACCACATGCCAGAGGCACAAAGTGCCGACACAGGGGGTCTGGGGGGTTAGCCCACCAGAGATCAACTTGGTACAAAAAAGCAGGACGCGACAGCATCCTGCTTTTTCGTACCTCCGCTCGGAATCGAACCGGGACCAACGGAACCGGAATCCGTTATTCTATCCTTTAAACTACGGAGGCGGCTCAAAGGACTGCAAAGTTAATAATTTTTTCATTATTCGACTAAATTTGTTAAATTTGTGAGTTATTAGAATTAATATGGCAAAAATCGCATATATCTTCCCTGGACAGGGGTCCCAGTTCTCTGGAATGGCTAAGGATCTATATCCTGCCAACAAGGATTTGATGGAGCGGGCGAACGAGATTCTGGGATTCAGGATCACCGACATAATGTTCGAAGGAACCGACGACGAGCTCAGGGAAACACGTGTCACCCAGCCTGCCATTTTCATCCATAGCGTCGTCCTGGCACTGGGAATGGAAGAGAAGCCGGACATGGTGGCCGGCCATTCCCTCGGCGAGTTCTCGGCCCTGGTGGCATGCGAGGCCCTTTCGTTTGAAGACGGACTGAAACTGGTGGCCGCTCGCGCTCATGCAATGCAGCGCTGCTGCGAAAAGGTTCCCGGAACCATGGCCGCGGTTATTGCCCTTCCGGACGAAACCATAGAAGAGATTTGCGCCGGTATTCCCGGAGTGGTGATTCCCGCCAACTACAACAGCCCCGGCCAGGTGGTCATTTCCGGTGAGAAAGAAGCCGTGGAGGCAGCCTGTACGGCGCTTAAGGAAGCCGGTGCGAAACGCGCCCTTCCGCTTCCCGTAAGCGGTGCCTTCCACTCCCCTCTCATGGAGCCTGCGCGCGAGGAGCTTGCCGCAGCAATCAATGCTACCGAGTTCAAGGCTCCCCTCTGCCCCATCTACCAGAATGTGAGCGCACTTCCCACTACTGATCCGGAAACCATCAAAGCCAATCTCCTCAAGCAACTCACGAGCCCCGTGCGCTGGACCCAGAGCGTGAAGAACATGCTCCAGGACGGCGCCGCGCATTTCGTGGAGCTGGGCCCCGGAAACGTACTGCAGGGCCTTGTGAAGCGCATCACTGCATCGGTTGCAGGAAGCGCTCCCTCACTCGCAGATTCAAAGGCCGATGCTCCCTCGGGAGCGCTCCCCGCAACCGAACTGATTATCGAAGGGAAACAATAGAACAACAATATATTAACCACAAAAACTATTATGGCAAACGAAAAGAAATTCATCACCTGTGACGGTAACTACGCCGCTTCGAACGTAGCCTACCTGTTCAGCGAACATGCCGCCATCTATCCCATTACGCCCTCCTCCACCATGGCGGAGAACATCGACGAATGGGCTGCCCACGGCAAAAAGAACCTCTGGGGAGAAACGGTGAAGGTCACCGAGATGCAGTCTGAGGCTGGTGCCGCCGGCGCTGTCCACGGCTCACTCCAGGCCGGTGCTCTCACCTCCACGTTCACCGCATCGCAGGGCCTCCTTCTGATGATTCCTAACATGTACAAGATTGCCGGCGAAATGCTGCCCACCGTTTTCCACGTGAGCGCACGCGCCCTGGCAAGCCACGCCCTCTCCATCTTCGGAGACCATCAGGACGTGATGGCATGCCGTCAGACCGGCTTCGCAATGCTGGCCTCCGGTTCGGTCCAGGAAGCCCAGGACCTTGCAGCAGTGGCACATCTTTCCACCATCAAGAGCAGCATTCCTTTCCTGCATTTCTTCGACGGTTTCCGCACCTCCCACGAAATCCAGAAAATTGAGGCTCTCCCTGAGGACAAGCTCAAGGAAATGGTTTCCGAGAAGGCGCTGGCACGCTTCCGCGAAAGGGCTCTGAACCCCGACGCTCCCGTTACCCGCGGCACCGCCCAGAACGGCGACGTTTACTTCCAGGCCGTCGAGACCCGCAACCAGTACTACGATGCAGTTCCGGATATCGTGGCTCGTTACATGGGCGAGATTTCCGAACTCACCGGACGCAGCTACCGTCCCTTCGAGTACTACGGCGACCCCACCGCCGAGAACATCATCGTGGCGATGGGTTCCGTTACCGAGACCATCAAGGAAACCATCGACTATCTCGCAAGCCGTGGCCGCAAGTACGGTCTGGTGAGCGTGCACCTCTACAGGCCTTTCAGCGAGAAGTACTTCTTCTCCGTGCTCCCGAAGAGCGTCCGCCGCATCGCCGTCCTGGACCGCACCAAGGAACCCGGCGCCCTCGGAGAACCCCTCTTCCAGGATGTCAAGACCATGTTCCAGGGCAAGGACAACGTCCTCATCATCGGCGGCCGTTACGGTCTGTCCTCCAAGGACACCACTCCCGCACAGATTGTGGCCGTGTTCGACAACCTCGACATGAAGGAGCCCAAGGCTGAATTCACCATCGGCATCGTGGACGATGTAACCTTCAAGAGCCTGCCCATCAAGAGCGAGGTTTCCATCGTGAAGCCCGGCACCACCGAGTGCAAGTTCTATGGCCTTGGTTCCGACGGTACCGTGGGT
>CAJOCS010000083.1 GCA_905233655.1 uncultured Bacteroidales bacterium
CGGGTTCTGCGCAGAATCCCAGGCTTCTCCTCTCTACAAACTTACCAACATCTCCAAACAGTGCCCCGACATCGTGTTTGTATCCATCGACTACCGGCTCGGGTTCATGGGATTCATGAACTTCGAGCGTGTTCCCGGCGGAGAGAACTTCAAGGAGGCCGGCAACCTGGGCCTGCTAGACCAGTTGGAGGCCCTCAGGTGGGTACAGAAAAACATTGCCGGGTTCGGCGGAGATCCGGACAACGTGACCATTTTCGGAGAGTCGGCCGGATCGGCAAGCGTCACGTTCCTTCCTCTTATCGACGGAAGCGAGGGGCTCTTCAAGCGGTGCATAGCCCAGAGCGCCAACATCGCCTACTGCGAAACCATGGAGCACGGCATCCACGTCACGCAGAACTTCCTCACCGCAGCGGGCTGCCAGACCATGGACGAACTCATGGAGCTCACCACCGAGCAGCTTATAGAAGCCTATCAGAAAGGAGTTGTCATTGACAAGAACAGCCTTCTCGGCGCTGCTAACTTCCCGCTCCTGGACGGCGTCACGCTGCCCGAAGACCGTGCAGTCATGTACGAGATGTGGGGAGACGAGAAGAGGGCCAAGATTGATTTGCTGCTTGGGTCCAACCAGGACGAAATCAGGTACTTTGTTCCCAGCGAGGGCGGTGAAGAAGGCTTCCTGAATACGCTGAGGTGGATTGCAAAGAGGGATCGCCCGCAGCTTAACGACGAGGAGAAGGTTATGTACGACAAGTTCATGGCCACGCTCGCTGGCGAAAGCGAGGGAAGCAGGCTGGAGCAATACTGCAACGACATCAACTTCCGCGCCGGTAATACCAATATGGCCATCAGGCACGCTGCCGCCGGCGGCAACACCTACATGTACTTCGTCAAGAAACCGGTGTTAACCCCCGAGCTTGGAGTTGTACACGCGGCTGAGCTCCCTTACCTTTTCGACACCAGCTTGCCGGACCCGATGGGAAGCGGAAAGACGGTTGGAATAGACGAGTGCGAATTCCGCCACGTCGTCAAGGAGATGTGGGCTAATTTCGCCCGCACGGGCAACCCTTCCACCGAGAAATACGAGTGGAAGAAATTCTCCGGTGAAGACCGCCAGACGATGGTCTTCGACGATGCCATCGGTATGCAGAAGGATATCTTCGGAAGGCGTGAAGACCTGATGATGTCCTGGGCAGAGCGCCTGGGGAACGGGTCTTCCAAGCGGGTGTGTTAAATAATAAAAAAGGATGGTATGAATAGGGAATTCAAGGATTTAATGATTTTAGAGCAGTATGATTGCTTGAACAGCGAAATCACAGGAGACTACGACAAGGCCCATGCCGTGAAGTGCGTGAACGGCACTTTTGTGGGCACCGAGAATCACGGGGTTGCGTCGTGGCTGGGTATCCCCTACGCGAAGCCGCCCGTGGGCGGGCGCCGCTTCAAGGCGCCGGAGTACGTGGACGCAAGCGACAAGGTCTTTGAGGCCAAATACTTCGGAAAGGGTGCTTTTGGCTCATTGGGTTACCCGGATTGCGTTCAGACGCTGATGTCCGAGGACTGCCTCTTCTTGAATATCTGGCTCAATGAGGATGACAAGACTCCGAAGAAGCCGGTGATGGTGTGGATTCACGGCGGTGCGTACGTCGTCGGCTCGGGCTCGCAGAGTGAATACAGTGGAGCCAACCTCGTCCAGGTGCAAAGTGACATCATTATGGTGAATATCAACTATCGCCTGAATATGTACGGCTTTATGGACTTCTCGTCGGTACCTGGCGGCGACAACTTCAAGACGGCGCCCTGCAACGGCCTGCTGGACCAGGCTATGGCGCTCCGGTGGGTGCACGAGAACATCGCAGCTTTCGGCGGTGACCCGGACAACGTGACCATCTTTGGGCAAAGCGCCGGCGGCGGTTCGGTCTCCATTCTGCCGGTTATGAAGGAGGCGAACCGGTATTTCCAGAAGGTCATCGCCCAGAGCGGCTCAACCACTCTGGCCTTCCCGGTCGGATGCGAAACCGCACAGGGCAAGACCAGGGCGCTGCTTGAGTACACCGGTTGCAAGACCATGGACGACATCATGGCGCTCACCGAAGAGGAGCTCCAGAAAGCGTATGTCGAAGCGGTTGGCAAGTTCACTTCCTGTCCCTACTACGGAACTGAAGTGCTTCCCGAGGCGCCCATCGAGCTGTACAAGAAAGGCTACGCAAAGCACATATCCATTATGGCAGGCAGCACGGCCGACGAGGCCAGGCTGTTTATGGGTGAGGGTGCGATGCTGAGCCTGGAAGAGCAAAAGCTGTTCGCTACACGCGCCGTGGGCGACGCTGCCCAGTGCCTGAAGGAAGAAGACAAGAAGTATTATCAGGAATTCTGGCGGGTCTGCCGGTCTCAGGAACCGGGACTTATCGAGACGGAGTTCATCAATGAGCTTATGTTCAGGGTCCCCATGCTACAGCAACTCGACGCGCAAAGTGCGTTCAACAAGACGTTCTGCTACTACTGGTCGTACCCGGCGAGCAATCCGGAGATTGGCGCAGCCCATTCCGTGGAGCTCATGTTCGTGTTCAACATGGCGGCTTCGGGACAAACAGCTCCTTCAACGGCACCAACAACTCGGATGAGATCTTCACGGCCGTTATGCAGATGTGGACAAATTTCGCACGCTGCGGCAACCCCTCCACAGACAAGGTGGAATGGAAGGCTTATTCGGCCGACGACCAGAACGTCCTGGACATCGCCGGGCCGGGTGACCTGCGTATCAAGAAGGACCTGCTCTCCGAGCAGTACAAGGCCGTCCTTCCTCTGCTGGGCTACTACCAGTTTATGGACCACTACTTTACCCCTCACTACCTTTTGGATATCATCGCCGCGCGCAAATAATTGAAACAAGGGAAGCAGACGTTGCGAAAGGACAAGGTGGTTTACGTCCCGTAAAACAATACTTACCATGATTGAGATAACTATAAGCGTGGGTTTGAACGATGCAACTACCAAGCAGCAGAAGTATCAGACTGAGAAGTATGTCGACATAATGAAGTTCGTATGTCATAATTACCATGTCCCCTTTTCGTTTATCGTTTCAGAAGGTGGCTATTTCCACGAAAATGGTGACTATGTACAGGAAAAGACTCTTGTTCTTTGTTTCTTAGACCCCGAGGAGGGTGTTGTAGATGCCATCGCAAAAGATCTCTGCACCTTTTTTCATCAAGAATCCGTCCTGATAACCGAGAATAAGGTCAGGGCATATTATATAAAAGAAAAACCGTTTGAATATTAAACTTGGCGGGAATCACGCAAAAAAACAATGAAAGCAGATAGAATCATAAAAAACGCGAAAATTTTTACGGCGGATAAAAACCAGCCCAAGGCCACGGCTTTGGTAGTGAAAGACGGAAAATTCGTCTATGTGGGCGACGAGGCCGGCCTGGCGGCCTATGAAGGTGAGGTCACAGACTTGGGTGGCAAATTCATCATGCCGGGCATCTTTGACAGCCATGTACACGTGACCCTGCCCGTGGGATTCGCCTATGCGGAAGCCAGTGAACGCTTTGCCTGCAACGGCAGGCAGGAAGCCCTGGATTTTATGGCCGATTACATCGGCAAGCATCCCGGCCGGAAGTGCTATCGGTTTATCCTGGAGAAAAAGTGTCTGAATGGCGAGACGCTCACCACGGAAGATCTCGACGCCGTCTGCCCGGATGCAGAACTCCAGATTCAGGAAGCGGAATTCCACAGCGTGTGGGTGAAC
>CAJOCS010000084.1 GCA_905233655.1 uncultured Bacteroidales bacterium
ACCTTCTGTATCCAGCCAAGTATTTTGTGGCGGGTGCGGGACTTGGTGATGTTATAGCCGTAGGGATTGCCGGTCCAGATGTAGAGGCCGATGAGGGCCAGCACAAGCAGGATATTGAACAGAATGAAGTTGGCAAAGCCCCTTCCGTCGGAAAGATACCCCTTGAGGGACTTCACGGCCTGCTTCTGGACGCTCTTGAATTTCGCATCCGACAGTTCGTCGAACTCCTTGCGTTTCTCGGCTGCATCTTTGCTATACTTCTTTTCATGTTCCTTGTAGTACTTCCTTTCCTTCCTGACTGAAGCAGTGTCGGCCTTGGCCTTGTACTCGGCAGCCGACTCGCTGTAACGTTGGTAGGTGGACTTGAGAAGCGCCAGACGGTTCACCTTCCAGGTGGTTGCATCCTTGTAATAGTCCGTACCGCTGTATTCCGTTCCGCATTCTTCCCAGGTGATAACAGTATCCTTGACCGGCTCCCAGGCTTTCACCTGCTTAAGCTCGGCTTTGATCCCCTTCACCTCCTTGAGCTGGGCGGTGTAGCCCCAGAACAACAGGGCTGCGAAGAGGGCCGCACCGGCGATGACGGGCCACTTCCAGGTCTTGTGCCTGGTGAGCGACCAGTCCACGACTTCGCTCAGGCGCTCGTACTTTTCCTTGAATTCCGCCTCTTCACGGTCTTCGGCAGCATCCCAGGCCTGGGCCAGAATGTCCTTCATCTGAAGGGCCTCCTCCCTGGTCTTGGGATAGAGATTCTCGTCCTTGACACTGCCGCTCGTGCGCTCCTTGTCTTTGACAGCCGACTGGGTGAAGGCGGCCTGATCCAGCAAATCGATTGCTTTCTGATTGATGGTTCCAGTACTCATTTGTTATTCTATTTGATTGTGAATTAGCTGTTTATCTGCCCTATTTATCCAGTATAATCGGCGGATGGAGTGGCGGAAGTTTGCGCTCGATGACCCGGCCGTCGGGAAGGACATGGCGCGGCATGGCATGCTGCGTGCGGGGCAGACGCCTGGGCTTAACCGATGCGGGAGCGGGAGCGAGGTCGAACGAGATGAACTCTTCGCGGTCGTAGCCGTTGGTAACGTAGTCTTCCCAGCTGCTCCAGTTCTGCTCAGGATGCAAGAGTACCTGGAAATACTGCCAGATGGCTTCGCGCGATGGGGCGTTGAAGCGGTTATAATTGTCTTCTCCTGGGAAATTGTGCCTCATGATGGAGTTCTCCGTAGAAGAATAAACCCTTGCGGACTCATCCGACGCCGACAGGAACGCTCCCAGCTTTTCGCCGGCATAGCGGGAATCCGCAATGAACGGAGCCCACCTTGCATTTGTGGCGTCGCCGTCCGGCAGGTAGTCGAGATTGGAGTTGTTACCGAATTGTTTCCACTGGCTCAGGTTATATTCACCGGCACCGTCCTCGTACTCGTCGCCGAGGAAGCCGAAACCGTGTCCGAGGGTTTCGTGAATGAAAACCAGATCGAAATACGGCCCGGCCGTCACATAGCTGACAGACAGTCCGGGATTGTAAATACTGCTCGGCCAATACCTGTGATTCGTTCCTCCGTGCTCGTAAGTGTTCATAATGACCGCAATATTCCCGGAAGCCTCGTGGCGGGAAGTGGCGTTCTGCACATAATCCACGATGTAATTGAAATCCCCTCCGGCCCGCGTGCCATAACTGCCCTGGGGAGTGTTTAACCAAGAGGCATATTTCAATCCGGCGGTATCGTACTTTCCCGTTCCTTCGCGTACGGAATGGGCATAGATAAACCAGATGTTGAAGTATTCCGCGAACTTGCAGTACGGATCTTGGGCGAGGATGTCCTCCGCTGCCGACTTCATATAGGTCTCAAGGGTGCCGCCGATGGTATTGTTGGCCTCCGTGAAACCGTCGCCGGTGATGAAGATGTCGAATCCCGGGCCCTTTGTAGCAGCGTGATAGAGCTCTACCTCGCCGTCGGCGTGGACGGGGCCGGTGCCGTCGGTGCTGCTGCGGTAGTGCGTCATCGATCTGTCGTTGTAGGTGGTGCCGTCGGGAAGCGTTCTGACTTTCCTGTTCCCCATGATGTTCAAATCCCTGATACCCTCTTTAGCGATAAGGTTGTCGGAGGGCAACACCACGTATGTGTCGTCAAAATCGCCTCCGTCGATATATATGTCCAGGGTTGTATTCGTGTAGAAACTCTGTGGGATGGAACCGGTAAGATTCGCACAGCCGCTCAGGCTGAATGTCTTGAGATTCGGCATCGTTCCGATGAATTCGGGTATCTCCCCGTAAATGTTTGCATCAGACACCACAAACCACCCCAGTTTGGTAAGTTGTTCCAGAGCCGCAGGCAGCGGAGCGCTGAGACGTTCTCCGCAGCCTACCAGATAGATATCCGTCAGGTTCTTCATCAGGCCCAGATCCTCGAGGGAAAGGATGGTTTTACCGTCCGGAATCTTGTAGTTGTCCATATCCTGGTAAATGCTGAAGGACTCT
>CAJOCS010000085.1 GCA_905233655.1 uncultured Bacteroidales bacterium
ATGACGCGACAAAGCCCGGCCATGTTCCTATCGGCCCTGTGAACGACTCGATGGGAACGGCGGAGTTCGGCGAAGACTGCCTGGTGCTGAACATCTATTGCAATACCACTTGTACTGCCGACAAGAAACCCGTCATGGTGTGGATTCACGGCGGCGGCTTCTGCGCCGAATCCCAGGCGTCGCCCCTCTATAACCTCACCAACATCGCAAAACAGTGTCCCGACATCCTGTTCGTGTCCATCGACTATCGGCTGGGCTTCATGGGATTTATGAACTTCGAGCGGGTTCCCGGCGGAGAGAATTTCAAGGAGGCCGGCAACCTGGGCCTGCTGGACCAGCTGGAGGCCCTCCGGTGGGTTCAGAAAAACATTGCCGGGTTCGGCGGAGATCCGGACAACGTGACCATTTTCGGCGAGTCGGCCGGCTCGGCCAGCGTCACTTTCCTTCCGCTCATCGAGGGAAGCGAGGGGCTCTTCAAGAGGATTATTGCCCAAAGCGCCAACATCGCCTACACCGACACGATGGAGCACGGCATCCACGTCACGCAGAACTTCCTGGCCGCTACGGGCTGCCAGACCATGGACGAGCTGATGGCCCTCACCACCCAGGAGCTTGTGGACGCTTATCTGAAGGCGGCTTTAATTGACAAGAACTGCCTTTTGGGAGCGGCCAACTTCCCGCTTCTCGACGGCGTCACGCTGCCTGAGGACCGTGCGGAGATGTATAAGATGTGGGGAGACGGGAAGCGGGCCAAGATAGACATGATGATTGGGTCCAATCAGGATGAAATCAGGTATTTCGTTCCGTCCGAGGGCGGCGAGGAAGGCTTCCTGAATACGTTGAGGTGGATCACGAAGCGGGACCGCGCGCTGCTGAACGAGCAGGAGAAGGCCATGTATGACGAGTTTATGGCTACGCTTGCCGGCGAAAGCGAGGGGAGCAGGTTGGAGCAGTACTGCAACGACATGAACTTCCGCGCCGGTAACACCAATATGGCCATCCGGCACGCTGCCGCCGGCGGCAACACCTACATGTACTTCATCAAGAAGCCGGTGACAACACCCCAGCTTGGCGCAATTCACGCGTGTGAGATTCCGTACTTGTTCGACACGTGCATACCGGACCCGATGGGAAGCGGAGAGATTGTTTCGACCGAGGACTGCGAATTCCGCCACCTCGCCAAACAGATGTGGACCAACTTCGCCCGGACGGGCAACCCCTCCACCGGCAAATACGCGTGGAAGAAGTTCTCCGGTGATGACCGCCAGACGATGGTCTTCGACGATGCCATCGGCATGCAGAAGGATATTTTCGGAAAACGGGAAGACCTGATGATGTCCTGGGCGGAGCGCCTGGGGAACGGGTCTTCCAAGCGAGTCTGCTAACGCAGGCTTCTGTATGAAAGGGATTAATGATATGGATAAAAAGAATATTGCTGACCTCGTGGTCTATGGGAAGATTTTTACTTCCGATAATAATCAGATTGTAGAAGCCTTTGCCGTGAAGGACGGCAAGTACGTGTATATAGGGAGCCGCAAAGGTGCCGAAGCCTTTATTGAAGCCGGCAAGACCGAAGTGATAGATTACACCGGAAAGGGCCTTGTGATGCCTTCCTGCGGCAATGGGCACGCCCACTATTCAATAGGCGTTGCTCTGCCCGTCGTGGGAACTATAGCCATTGGCGCTACGCCCGAACAGTTCCTGAACGAGCTCGTTCCCGCTGCCGTCAAGAAGGCAAGGGAAACAGGGGCGAAGTCCATCTTCGGCTTCGGCTGGAGCTACTTCACCTTCACGGATCATATTCCTACGCGTCAACAACTGGATGCCATCTGCAGTGATATTCCTATGTACTTTGCGGATGATGAGGGACACAAGGGGGTGGCAAATACCCTTATGTTGGTCAAAGCCGGCATCATGGCAGCCGACGGCACGGTGCTCAAAAAGGACAAGGACATCCGCGGAGGAGAGATTGTGATGGGCCCGGACGGTACCCCTACCGGTTTCCTGAAAGAACAGGCCGGCACGTATACCCGTTCTTTCCTGGACAACGAGACCCTCTATCCCGTTGACGTAGCCAAAGTAGTTGTCAAGGGTATCCAGGAGAAGATGCTGTCAGAGGGTTACACTATGTATATTGACGGCTGGGGTAACTATTTCTATAACACCAATTTCTTCAAGGCCGCCCAGCAGCTGGATAAGGCCGGAGATATGAGTATTATCCTGGGTCTTACCTACGAAGTGGAAAGCTGGATGAATGCGGAAAAGGAATTGAAAAATGCCGTTGATGTTCAACAATACGCCACTACGCACGTTAAGACCAACTGGCTCAAACTCTTTATGGACGGCACGGTGGAAGGAGGTACCGGATATGTGGAGCCGCT
>CAJOCS010000086.1 GCA_905233655.1 uncultured Bacteroidales bacterium
CTCTAGAACCTGTTCTCTGGTAAGCATATCTCGTGAATTTTTTGCAAATGTAGCCAGGATCTCTCCCGGCTACAATATGCAGTTTATCGGATGCTTACGCAGTTATAAGGCCGATGCCTGCGTCGCGCCATCCCCATCCCGTCGTACAACAGCCATCGCGCACAGATACAGTAAGCCCCTGCATCTCTTTTGGATTTGCGGGGGCGAACTCGTTTATTAATAAATACAGCGATTTATAAAGGGCGTGCGGTACGTGTATGCGAGTTTGGTGAGATCCCAGCCGGGGTGGGTGAGGATGAAGCTGGCTTTTTTGCCGCGGGTTATAGAGCCGAGTTCGTGGCTCAGGCCCATGGCGCAGGCGCTGTTGAGCGTGACGGCGTTGAAGGCTTCGACTGGGGTGAGGCGCATGCGGATGCAGCCGAGGGCCATTACGAAGCGCATGTCGCCGCTCGGCGAGGAGCCTGGGTTGTAGTCTGAGGCGAGGGCCACTCCGAGGCCGGCTTTGATGAAGCCGCGGGCGTTGCCGAAGGGTATGCCCAGGAAGAAGGAGGAGCCGGGGAGCATGGTGGGCATGGTGCCGCTGCCGCGGAGCGCCTCTATCTCGGCCTCGGTGGTGCGTTCGAGGTGGTCTACGGAGAGGGCGCCGTATTTGACTCCAACCTGTACGCCTCCGCTCACTGCCAGCTCGTTGGCGTGAATCTTGGGCCTGAGGCCGAAGGGCGTGGCGGCTTCAAGTATGCGGGCGGTGTCTTCCACTGTGAAGAAGCCTTCGTCGCAGAATACGTCCACGAAATCGGCCAGGGGAGCGGCCTCGGGAAGGAGGTCGATTACCATCCGAACGTAGTCTTCGTGGGTGTAGCCGCGCCCGATTGCGTGTGCTCCGAGGTAAGTGGAGCGAACGGTCACGGGAACGCTTTCTTTGATGCGGCGGATAACCCGCAGCATCTTCAGTTCGTCTTCAGGACGCAGGCCGTAGCCGCTCTTGATCTCCAGGGCGCCGGTGCCGAATTCCATCACTTCCTTTACCCGTTGCATACTCTGGCGGTAGAGTTCGTCTTCGGAGGTGGAGTGAAGCAGGTCGGAGGAATTGAGGATTCCGCCGCCCCGGGCTGCGATTTCTTCGTAGCTTAGGCCGTTTATCTTGTCCAGGAATTCGGCGTCGCGTGAGCCGGCATAGACAAGATGGGTGTGGCTGTCGCAGAACGAAGGTATGAGCATGCCGCCTCCGGCGTCAATCACTTCTTCTCCGTCGGAGGGGGAGGGGCAGGAGAACATCGGCCCGAAGTCGGCAATGCGGCCGTCGCGGGAAAGAAGCCAGGCGTCCAGAATTTCGCCGGTTTCGTTCATGGCTGCGCCCTCCTTTCGGAGAACACCTTCCGGAACTATTCCGGTAAGCCGTCCTATGTTCTTAATAATCATATTTATCAGGTGTTGTTCCAGGGCGAATTGTCAGTGGTCCGTTTCATATCGAAAATGTTTAAATACCTTCGTTTCGGAGGAAGGCGATGGATTTTTCTATCAGGGGATGCATGTAGGTGTCGGTGTCTACGAACGTCACTTCTTTCCGGTAGTCGGCGAAGATGCGTTCCAGGATGGGGGAGGTATGGGCCGGGCGGCGGAACTCAAGGGCCTGGGCGGCGTTGAAGAGCTCTATTGCCAGCACGGTTTCCACATTGTCCACTATCCTCACCAGTTTTGTGGCGGCGTTGGAGCCCATGCTCACGTGGTCTTCCTGACCCTGGGAGGAGGGAATGGAATCGCAGGAGGCCGGCCAGCAGAGGCCCTTGTTCTGGCTCACGATGGAGGCGGCGGTGTACTGCGGAATCATGAATCCGCTGTTCAGGCCGGGCTCGGCCACCAGATATTTCGGCAGGCCCCTGAGGCCGTGAATGAGCTGGTAAGTACGTCGTTCAGAGATGCTTGCGAGCTCGCTCATGGCAATTGCGAGGGAGTCCATCGGGATGGCGATGGGTTCGCCGTGGAAGTTGCCGGCGGAGATTACCATGTCCTCGTCGGGGAAGATGTTGGGATTGTCGGTGGCGGAGTTGATTTCCACTTCAAACACTTCCTTCACGTAGGCGATTGCGTCCTTCACCGCGCCGTGCACCTGGGGGATGCAGCGGAAGCTGTAGGGGTCCTGGACGTGCTCTTTGGGGCGGCGGATGAGCTCGCTCCCGTCGAGTACTTTCATGAAGCGCTCAGCCGTGAGCTTCTGGCCCTTGTGCGGACGAATCTCATGGGTGAGGGGCAGGAATGGCTCGATGCGGCCGTCGTAGGCGTCTAGAGACATTGCGCCAATAGCGCATGCTCTTGAGGATGCTCCAGATGGCGTGGGCGCTCATGAACTGGGTGCCGTTCAGAAGGGCGAGGCCTTCCTTCGACTGGAGGCGGATGGGCTCCCAGCCGAGCTCTTTCCACACTTCGGCGCTCGGACGCACCTTTCCTTTATACAGCACTTCGCCAAGGCCGATGAGAGGCAGGGAGAGGTGTGCAAGGGGTGCGAGGTCGCCGGATGCGCCGAGGGAACCCTGCTGGTACACCACGGGGAGGACGTCCTCGTTGAACATGTCCACCAGTTTCTGCACGGTCTTGAGCTGGGCTCCGGAATGGCCGTAGGAAAGGTTCTGGACCTTCAGCAGGAGCATCAGTTTCACGATTTCCGGGCGGACCTTCTCGCCGGCGCCGCAGGCGTGCGACATCACCAGGTTGTGCTGCAGCTGAGAGAGGTCTTCCTTCGGGATGGTTACGTTGTAGAGTGAGCCGAAGCCGGTGGTTACGCCGTATACTGGACGGCCGATGTCGTCCATCTTGCTGTCGAGGTAGCGGCGGCACTTTTCTATGGCTTCGACGGCCTCGGCGCTGAGCTCGAGTTTCTCGTGATTGTCTATTATTTCTTTTACCCTCTCCAGGGAGAGATGCTTGAATGAAATCTGGTGCATGTCTAGAAATTCAACTTGTTGATAATATTGTCGTCTACGAAGTTGGGGAGGGTTACTTTAAGTTCAGGTGTACGTGCCATTTCGCGTTCGATGGCAAAGCGGGCGGGGGCGTTGCGGGCCCAGCTGCGGCGGGCTATTCCGTTGTTTACGTCCCAGAACAGCATCTCGCGGA
>CAJOCS010000087.1 GCA_905233655.1 uncultured Bacteroidales bacterium
TGGCTTTTCTTTGCTGCCGGAGGGGAAGAATATAAATATGCAGGAAGTGATAATTTTAAGGAAGTTGGCTGGTTCAAAGAAAATAGCAGTCAAAAAAAGCACCCTGTAGGTGAAAAAAAGCCCAATGGCTTTGGGCTTTATGATATGAGTGGAAATCTAGAGGAATGGGTATTTGAAAAGGATCCGGAAGATTCAAGACTGTACTATCAATATGGAGGATGTTATTATAGTCACGGAAAAGATTCTGATGCTGTCCGGAAGCCCCACACGGCGGACGAACTCCTCGGTCTCGCGCCCGGCGGTGCCGCTGCCTATGGCAATTACTTCTATGGAATAATTCTCCACAAGTTCAGCGATGAGCGTTATGGCCTGGATCTTTTTCGAGACCGGAGGATGGGGGTAAATTACGTCGTGACAGAGGAGAGAGCCGTGTTCGTCGAGGCATACCACCTTGCAGCCGGTGCGGAAACCGGGGTCGATGGCAAGCACCCTCTTCTGCCCCACGGGAGGGGCGAGAAGGAGCTGGCGGAGGTTTTCCCCGAAGATGCGGACACTCTCCACGTCGGCCCTTTCCTTGGCCTCGCGGAGGATTTCAGTGGTTATGGAGGGCTCCAGAAGGCGGGTATAGGCGTCGTCTACGGCAAGGTGCATCTGCTCCGCGGCGGCGGGGCCGGGATAGCCCTTTTCCTGGCAGTAATCGTAGTAGATCTTGTTGCCGCACTTTGTGGCGTCGGCGTCGAGTGAGAGGCGTACGAAGCCCTCGTTCTGGGCTCGCATAAGGGCGAGGACCGTATGGGACGGGGCTTTTGAAAGAGGCTGGTTAAAGTTGAAGTAACTGCGGTACTTGGAGGCCTCGGGATTGTCGGATGCGGCTTTGGTGGCCTTGGAGACTATGCGTCGGGTGCGGAAGATACCGCGGAGGCCCTCACGGACAGTGGCGCTGTCGGCAAGACGCTCCGCAACTATGTCGCGGGCTCCGGCGAGGGCATCCTCAACGGAAGGGACTTCCTTGTTGAGGAAACGGCGGGCATCGGCCTCGGGAGAACGTGAGCGGCCGTTCCAGAGGATGTCGGCAAGGGGTTCGAGGCCCTTTGCGGCGGCAACGGTGGCGCGGGTCTTGCGCTTGGGGCGGTACGGGAGATAGAGGTCCTCGAGTTCGGAGGATTTTACGCAGTTCTCTATGCGGAGCCTGAGCTCGTCGGTGAGCTTTCCCTGCTCGTCTATGCTTTCGAGGATGGTGGCCTTGCGTTTCTCCATTTCGGAGAAGATGTCGGCATAGTGCTTGGTGGCGGCCACCTCGGCGTCGTTCATGGCGCCGGTGCGCTCCTTGCGATAACGGCTGATAAAGGGAATGGTGCAGGAATCTTCGAGCAACTGGACACAGTTTTCCACCTGCCAGGACTGTAACTGGAGCTGAGTGGAAATGAACTTTACGTAAATCTCTTTCATACTACTGCGAAGATAATAAAAAAATACTTATTTTTGCCCCATCATGCAGTCCGCTTATATGTTTCCAACCTCCGTGAAGGAGGTTCAGGCCCTCGGATGGGAATGGATAGACGTCATCATGGTCACGGGTGACGCCTTTGTGGACCATCCTTCCTTCGGCACCGCAGTAATAGCCCGCTGGCTCCAGAAATGGGGCTACCGCGTGGCTGTGCTCCCCCAGCCCAACTGGAGGGACGACCTGCGCGATTTCCGGAAGCTGGGAGCGCCGAGGCTGTTTTTCGGCGTGAATTCCGGAGCGATGGACTCCATGGTGAACCATTACACGGCCTCGAAACGCCTTCGTCACGACGACGCCTACACCCCCGACGGCAAGGCCGGAGCCCGTCCGGATTACGCCGTAACGGTGTATACCAAAATCCTGAAGGAGCTCTACCCCGACGTTCCGGTGATTATCGGCGGAATCGAGGCTTCGCTACGCCGCGTCACCCATTATGACTATTGGAAGGACTGCCTCATGCCCTCCATCCTCGTCTCTTCCGGGGCCGACTGGCTCTGCTACGGCATGGGAGAAAGGCCGATGCAGGAGTTTGCAAAGGGCATCGAGAAGGGATGGAACCGCCACCGCCTCCAGCAGATTCCGCAGCTCGCATTCTATGTGAAGGGAAAGATTCCGGAGAGGATATCCGCCGGTGCGGAGGACAGCATTGTCCTGCATTCCTACGAAGAATGCCTGAAGAGCAAAAGGGCGTTCGCGGAGAATTTCCACGAGATTGAGCTCTATGCCAATCTGGCGCATCCGAAGACCATAATCGAGCCGG
>CAJOCS010000088.1 GCA_905233655.1 uncultured Bacteroidales bacterium
TCCGCCACCAGGCCGATGGGCGTTCCGGCTTTCACCACGTCTCCGGGCCGGTGCAGAAGCTTCTGGTTGTGCTTATACAGGGACAGGATGTCTCCTTCGTGCTGAATCACGATGAGGTAGCCATCCTCAGAATCCCAGGAGGTATGGACCACGGTACCGTCCAGCACGGAGGTGACCATGCTGCCCGCCGGGGCCGTAATGTCTATGTACGGGTGCAGGGTGCGCTCGAATCCTTCGGAAACCACGCCCTTGACCGGCGGGAAGAAGGACATGGCCTCCATGGGGAGGTTCTTCTTGGGAGCGTCGTCTACGTTGAACTGTTCCTGCGTGATTACATCGGCCCTGAGGAGGGAGTCCTTCAAGGCGTAATACTCTGCGTCGGCTATGTTGCGGCTGCCTTCTGCGCCCAGCGTGACGCTGTCCAGGCGGATGGGGGCTTCCCCGGCCACGATGCGGCGAAGGTTCTCGGAATAGAGTTCCCACTGCAGCAGGCGCATTTCCAACGAGTCAATTTTCTGGGTATTCTGAACCGCCTGACGACGGGTTTGGGCACTGGGGTAACCGGGGATGAATGTGCGCATGGGCGTATAGGCTACCAGGAGAAAAAACACCACCATAGCCACAATGATACCCGACACCAGGGCTCCGATGAAGATGGGCCGGGTAAAGCGCACACTCCACAATCGCTCGTGCGAGACGGCGTCGATGAGCGACAGACGGTAGTTACGCGAATTCTTCTTATCTGATTTCTCCATAAAAATGCTTACCTTTGCAAATTGTAATGGACAGATACATCGGCATAGATTACGGACGCAAGCGAACGGGGATTGCCGCAAGCGATCCTCTGGGAATCTTTGCCTCTGCCCTGGATACAATTGATTCTACAAAGTTAATAGATTATCTCAAAAATTACGCCAACGGAGAGAGAATCCTTGCGTTTGTAGTGGGGTATCCGGTGAACATGGATGGCAAGCCCTCTGAGGCTCAGGCCGATGTGGATGTTTTCCTGAAACAGCTGGACAAAGCCTTCCCCGGAGTGCCTGTCCACCTGGAAGACGAGCGCTTCACTTCGGTGCTGGCGCAAAGGGTGATGATAGACGGCGGAATGAAGAAAAGCGAGCGGCGGGAGAAGGGTTCGGTAGACCGTATATCGGCCGCCCTTATCCTCCAGAGCTACCTGGACCGCCAGAACGGCAGCGTGGGACTGGGAGGCATAGACCCCCTGAGCGTCCCGGACAGCCTGTCCAAGAACAAGACAAGACGAAAGAAATGATAAAGCCCATTTACCTCTACGGCGCACCCGTACTGCGCGAGACCGCCAAGCCGGCCGATTTGAAAGACAAAGAAGGAATTGCCAACCTGGTGCAAGACCTCAAGGACACGTTGGTCAAGGCCGATGGCTGCGGCCTCGCCGCCCCGCAGATCGGGGTGAGCCTGCGTGTAGTCATCGTAGACGGAGATGTGGTTTCCGACACCTACCCTTACCTGAAAGACTTCCGCCGCACCCTCATCAATCCGGAGATTCTGGAAGAGAGCGAAGAGCAGGTCACCTATTCCGAGGGTTGCCTTTCCATCCCGGGCATCTACTGCGACGTGGTGCGTCCCAAACGGATGAAGGTCCGTTATTACAACGAAGACCTGGTGGAGATTACCGAAGAGTTTGACAATTTCGCCTGCCGCATGATCCAGCACGAAATGTCCCACCTGGACGGAGACCTGTTCACCGACCACGCCGCCCCCATCCGAAAAAAGATGCTCTCCAGCAAGCTGCAGAACATCTCAAAAGGCAAAGTGCATCCGCACTATAATAGTAAGTTAAAGTAAAGATTCCCGGTCAAGCCGGGAATGACTCGTCATGGCCGACCTGATCGGCCATCTACCTCACTCTTAAGCGTCTTCCCACCTGCAATACGGTGGTTTCTTTTATGCCGTTGAGCTGGCAGATGTGCTTGACGGTGGTGCCGTATTTGCGGGCTATGCTGTAAAGCGTGTCTCCATTACGGACCGTGTGGTAACGCATGGCGGCAGCTTCTGCGGCCGCACGGGCGGCAGCTTCCTTCTTCGCCTGCTCCTCGGCCAGGAGACGGTCTTCCTCATCGGTTCGGAAAATCTCGTCCTCGTCGTCTATGTTCTGCACATAACGCTGGTTGGGATTGAAGTACCAGGAACGGATTCTCAGCAGGCGGTGACGG
>CAJOCS010000089.1 GCA_905233655.1 uncultured Bacteroidales bacterium
GCCAGCCTGCGGTTGCCGGTGAGCATGTTGATGAGGGAGGATTTGCCCACGTTGGAGCGGCCTATGAACGCGAATTCCGGCAGTTTTCTCTTCGGCTTCTGCGCGACGCGCGCGCTGCTTCCAGCGAATATGGCCTCAGAGATTTTCATTATTCCGCGTATAATTCAGTACAAAGATATACATTTTTCGCTTAATCTTTCACTGAATTATTACGGAAATCGTCAGTCATTCCACAAGACGGACTGAATGGCGCGCGGCGGCACTTTGCAACTCACTGAACGCTTGGCGGTAACGAAATTCACCTGCGCGTCGGAAGAGCCTTCGTTGAGAAGCAGTACCGCATACGAACCGTCGGGGTTGCGGTACCACTGGAAGCTGAGCCCGTCGGTGCCTTTGCCTTCAGTGCCAAGCCTCACCGCGCCGGGCCTCAGCACCTTTGAACAATGGGCCACGTTATAATAGTGCGAATTGCGGGTAATGCCCTTGAGCGAATAATTTGACGACGAGATATCCACCGCTCCGAAACAAGTCGTGCAGCCACCGGGACGATTGGGCCGCCCCTTGTCATCGAGCATAAGGTTCCAGAGAGTTACGCCCTTTCCCCAACGGCCGAGGGTTCCCATGAAAATATCGCGGAAATCGTTGATGAGACAGCCGGCGAAGGTATAGTTCCACTGCCCGATGGATGCCTCAGTGAAGTAGATCTCCTTGTCGGGATACGCGGCATGAATGCCGTCCAGCACCGTCACGGAGCCGCCGTAATTATGCCACGCCGAGCCCGCCACGTACGCGGAAGCCTCGGGATCCTTGAATATCTGGAGGGGGTAGTCCTTCTGGCCGGAGATGTTGTCGTAGTTGTAATTGTGATCGAATACCAGCACTTTGGTGGTGAGCCCGGCCTTCTTGAACGCGGGGCCGATGCCCTGCTTGATAAAGGCCAACTGGTCCTGCCACGACATATACAGCGACATGGAGTTCCCCTTGTTCAAGGGCTCGTTCTGAAGGGTAACGGCATGAATGGGATAGCCCCGCTGTTCCATGGCTGTAATCCAGCGGACGAAATACTCGGCATAATCGGCATAATATGCCGGATTGAGCCGGCCGGCAGTCCACCTGTCGTACGGAGCGCCTCCGTTCTCGGTAATCTTCATCCAGCGCGGACAGCTCCAGGGAGAACCGATAGAGCATAATCTCGTCAAGCACGGGGAAAAGGTACTGTACGTCGCTGGGATGCATCGCGAAATTCTCTATTCCCGGGGTGTCGCAGCAGGTGAATTCGTCGAGCGAAAAATCGGACCCGCCTATGCATACCCTGACTAGCGAAGACCCCATCCCCTTGGTGCGGCAAAAAATCTCGCGAAGGAAGGAAGACCTGTCTTCCGCGCTCATCTTCAGTAGGTTATAACAACTCGCCTGGGTTATCGCAAAGCCAAAACCGTCCACTTCCTGAAAGCTTTCACCGTTGAGTTTCACCTTGAAGAAGTTGACGTCTTCCGGCTTTCCCAGGGCCACGGAAGACTCCTGGAACAAGACTCCAGCCGCCGTGGTGGTGTAAACGGTGGCGCGGTCGCCTTCGTCGGGTACTACGGGATCATCGGGACCCGGACCCGGACCGACTCCGCGGCAGGCGGTCAGGACCGACAACACCAATAAACAGAGCAAATGGATATGCATGGCACAAATTTACAAACATTTTCGGATCACTACCAGACGCTCTTCGAAATTACTCCTCAAGAGCACAGAAGCGTTGTGGAAAGACATGTTCTCATCCCCATTGACTATCTGGCCGCCGTTCATGGTAGCGTCTCCCGCGGGGTTCCACATCTTGAAGTTCAGCTCCGCCGACTTCTCCAGCATGGCCTCGGTCTCTTCCATGAAAGCGGGAATCTTCCTCAGGGCGGGCAGCAGTTCCTCGTAACGGGCCTTGACCCTGGCGCGGAAAGCCGGGTCCTCGAACAGGCGGGAGTACCAGATTGCCCAGCGGTTGATCAGGCCGTCGCGAGCCTGAGGGGAGGATTTGTACGACAGGATGCCCCAGTCGAAATCCCAGCAAGGTCCGGCAATCAGCTTGCCACCCTTGTCCCGGTGCATATACACGCTTCCGGGGTTGCTGAGTTCATGGTTACCCATTACTTCGAACACTATCCAGTAATCGACGAATGAATCCATATCCAGGTATCTTGCATATCCCTTGGACGGATCGGCGAAGTCGGAGCTGTAAATTGTCCTGGCTACCTCGGAAACATAGTCCTTGACCTGTTGCACGCGCGCCAGCGTCAGGTCTTCCGCATCGGGATGCTTTATGCCGAATGGAATGCCGTCCGACCGTTGCCAGCAGCTCCCGTGCGGGTCTATCCACTGTATCTCGTTGTCGTAATGGAAGTCCAGTTCCAGCAGCAGGCCCTCTTTCTCGTCCACGGGAACGCGGTTTTCGTCCACGCGCACCTGCTCGATGAGGAGATAGTTTCCCATGTGCCTGCCGTTCAGCACCAGTTCCACGCTCACGCATGACGGGGACCAGTCAAGAGCGGTGAGCGAAGCCACCTTCATGGACACTATATTCCGCATCAGCGTGCGGTCCATGAAATTGGCGAGCAGCACCCAGCGCTTGTGGGCGGGCATGCCGAAGAGCGATGCCTTCTTCTCGAGCTTGATGGCATATGGCTTTTTGGGCCATTCCCAGGTGGTATTGCCGCGGCCCCTGACGGAGCAGGAATACTGGTCCTGGTCTATACGCATAGAGGCCTGGACCCATTCCGTTTTGGAACGTATCTGCACCCCGTCCCTGGTATTCAGGTAAACTACAGGAAGCCCGGTTTTCATATAGGCCGGTTTCTCCTTTATGCTTCTGACGATAAAAGGGGAAGAAAGCAGCATCGACTCGGATCTGGGCTTTTCCCGTATTCCGAGCCGCATTTCCACACTGTAGTCTTCGCTCCCACCATTGTCTTTGAGAACCGCCACGTAGTGCCCTTCCCTTTCCTCGCTATGCAGTTCGGTCAGTGCGAAACCGAGTTTGGACTGGGCGGAGGTCGGCGCCAGCACCACGTCCAGGGCTCCGGCGAAACGGAACAGCTCATCCTTCACCATGAAGTGCAGTTCGGCCGTTCCTCCGTTAGGAATCTCCAGTGCGACTTCCTCGTCTACCACAGACTTTAGTGTCGGCGTTTCTTCGACAATCAGGTCATTCCGGCAACCTGCTGCCAGAATGACCAGAGTCGAAAAAAAGAGGAGGAAATGCCCTGGCCTCATTGTTTTACCTTACGCTGAACGACACCGGAGTGCCGGAAGCACTGTCACCGGCCACCCAGAGCCTGAATTCACCGGGCTCCACCT
>CAJOCS010000090.1 GCA_905233655.1 uncultured Bacteroidales bacterium
CCCGCCTCGAAGCCGAGCTCTACAAGAAACTCATAATCCAGTATTCCAAGGACCCCCGCGTAACGGTCCTGAAACTTGCCGACCGTCTGGAGGTAATGCGCCGCCTTTCCACATTCCCGAGGGCCGACAGGGAGCGCAAAGTGCTGGAAACCTTGATGCTGTATATTCCGCTCGCGCATCAGCTCGGCCTGTACAACATGAAGCGGGAGATGGAAGACATCTACCTGAGCTATGCCGAACCGGAGCAGTACAGGCTTATTACCAACAAGCTCAAGGCTACCCAGAAGGACAGGGAGAAACTTATGGCCGAGTTCATAGAGCCTCTCAAGGGCAAGCTGGACGAGGCCGGAATTAGCTACAAGCTTAAAATCCGCACCAAAGCCGCCTACTCCATCTGGTGCAAGATGGTAAAGCAGAATGTGCCTTTCGAGGGGGTTTTCGACGTGTTCGCCATCCGTTTCATCATCGACGCCCCGGACGATCCCAAGGCCGAAAAAGACCTCTGCTGGCAGGTTTACTCCTTCGTTACCGAGGAGTATGAACCGGATACCAAACGTCTTCGCGACTGGGTGACAAACCCGAAAACCAACGGATACGAATCGCTCCACATTACGGTCAAAAACCGTGAAGGTGCCTACGTGGAAGTGCAGATCCGTACCCGCCGCATGGATGAGATAGCCGAGAACGGATTCGCCTCCCACTGGTCCTACAAGGGAATCAAGAGGGAGGAGAGCATAGACAAGTGGCTGCTGGCGGTGCGAAATGCCCTGGAGCATCCCGATACCGACAGCCCGGAAGACCTGCCTCAGCCCCCTTCCAAGGAAATATTCGTTTTCACCCCCACCGGAGAGCTGCGCATTCTTCCCAAGGATGCAACGGTACTGGACTTCGCTTTCGGAATTCATACCAATGTGGGCTCTCATTGCAGCGGGGCCAAGGTCAACGGCAAGGCGGTGTCCATCCGTGAAAAACTCTCTACCGGCGACGTGGTGGAAATCCTCACTTCAAGGACTCAGCGTCCCAATCAGGACTGGCTCGGATGGGTGGTTTCGTCGAAGGCCCGCGCCAAGGTGAAACAGGCTCTTGCCCAGCAGGAACAGAGCCGTGCCGTGGACGGCAAGGAGCTGCTGGAGAGGCGTTTGAGGAACTGGAAACTCTCCTTCCCGGACGACATGCTCCATGAGTTTCGGAAAAAGAACGGCTTTTCCACTCTCACCGCCCTGTATGCTGCGATAGGAGAGGGAAATCTGGACGTAAACCAGGTCAAGGAATACATTCTCGGCGAGGACGAGCGTCACCGCCTTGCGGTCGAGGCCGCCCAGGAGTCTCAGGAGGCGCGTGTATATCGGCCTTCGGAACAGAAAGAGGATATTCTGGTGCTGAATGCGCGGGATGTCAAGGGCCTGGATTACAAAATGGCCAAGTGCTGCAATCCCGTCTACGGAGACGACGTTTTCGGTTTCGTCACACGCACCGACGGAATCAAGATTCACCGCATGAGCTGCCCCAACGCCGCCCGCATGCTGGAGCTGTATCCCTACCGCATCCAGCGAGTCCGCTGGGCCGATTCCTCCTCCGGAAGCAGCTTCCAGGCGGTGCTGAAACTAAGCACCCAGCAGGACAGCCCAGTACTTAACAAGATTATGGAGGTGGTGGGCTCCTTCAAGGCGTCGATGCGCAGTTTCAATGTGAAGGAAAATCCCCGCAGCGGCACCTTCGAGATAGAGATGAAGATACTTGTCCCGTCCAACATGGAACTGGACAAGGTGGTGTCCCAGCTGAAAACCATAAAGGGAGTGATAAAGCTCTCCAGGGTCTAGTCCTCTTTCCAGACTTTCAGATATTGCTCCAGAGCCCACATTTCGTCGCGGTAACGTGCCGCGGCTGTGAATTCGAGTTCTGCAGCCGCCTTCTGCATTTTGCGGCGTGCTTCCTGCGCGGCTTTTTCCACCTGTTCGCGTGACATGCTCCGGATAACCGGGTCCTGCAGCACTGCGGCGAGGTCCGCCACAATGTATCCGTCTACATAGGCCGACGTTCCCTCGCGCTTTGCGTCGTGGCCGAGCCCGACGCTCACCCGGCCTGAGCCGAGTTCGCTCGCCGACGGGACATAGGTGGGGTCGGAA
>CAJOCS010000091.1 GCA_905233655.1 uncultured Bacteroidales bacterium
AAGGATGCTACGGCCGCCCACCTGGCGAGCCGTAACACCCTTGGCCGAACCGGAGAAACCCCCGAAAGCAATGGAAGGAAGCGCTATCATAGTTTAAGTAAATTTTCCGTAACTCTTTGATTCAAATTTACTTATAATCCGCAAATGAATCAATCCCCTAAACTGCGCCCTTGACAACTATTTGACACTTCCACCCACCCATATTACCAAACCATACTAAACTATACCCAAATCACACACCCACTTTACAAAATCCCCGAAATATGTCAAGTCCGGCTCCAATTTAAAGCGCTTTGAATATACTTGGCGGTATTGAAGTTTACTCTAATTAAATACCTGTAAACCGCACTATATCAACATATTGCCAACAAAGAAAAACCAATATACCTTTGTCCCAGCGCTAGCAGAAATACCTGCACAACCGGTTGTGTTTTGTTAAACTTCAAATCAAGACGATTATGATCTTTGATGAAACCACCCCCATTGCCGCCCTCACCGTCGGCGACCTCATGCAGCTCCTCCGCGAGCTCAAGCTGGACCGCTCCAGCGCCTCCGTCAAGCCCAGCCAGGGCAACGGAAAACGTTACGTCTACGGCCTCAAAGGCATCCAGTCCCTCTTCGGCTGCTCCCACCTCACCGCGCAGCGCTACAAGGACACCTTCCTCAAGCCCGCCTGCATGCAGCAGGGCCGCAAGATCGTCATCGACGTAGAAGCAGCCGTTGAACTCTTCAAGACCCACAAAGATGGAAACAACGGATAGCCTGAACCCCATTGAAGCCATCACCGCTGCAGTGGAAGGAAACGCACACACCAGCACCGTCGGCATGCTTGCCATCAAGAAAGTCAACGACTCCCTCTCCGATGCCTCCAAGATGCCCAACCCGGTGCCCCTCTTCCTCGAACTCTGGTACCAGGGCGAAGTCTCCTGCCTCTTCTCCGACTCCAACCTCGGCAAATCCATCTACGCCGTGCAGATTGCCGAAGAAATCGCCCGTCGGCACAGCATCCTCTACCTCGACTGCGAACTCTCCGAGAAGCAGTTCCAGCTACGCTACACCGACGAACGCACCGGCACCCTGCACCCCTTCCCCGAGCGCATGTACCGGGCCGAGATCGACAACATGCACCTGGACCTCAAGGACTACGAAGACCGCATCCTCCAGAACATCGAAGCCGCCGCCCTCCAGCTGCACTGCAACATCATCGTCATCGACAACCTCACCTACCTCTGCAACAGCTCAGACAAAGGCGTCGATGCCGGCCTCTTCATGATGAAACTGATGCAGCTCAAGAAAAAGCACGGCTGGTCCATCCTCATCATCGCCCACACGCCCAAGCGCAGCCTCTCCAGCCCCATCACCCAGAACGACCTCGCCGGCTCCAAGAAGCTCTACAACTTCTTTGACAGCGTCTTCGCCATCGGCAAATCCGCCAAAGACGAGCGCCTCCGCTACGTCAAGCAGCTGAAAGTCCGCGCCGGAGCCTTCCGCTACGACGCCGACAACGTCATCGTCTACGAAATCGAGAAAACCGACGGCTTCACCCACTTCGAATTCAAGGAATACTCCACCGAGCGCGAACACCTCCGCGAACAGAAAGAGACCGAACAGATGAACCGCGTCGAGAACATCATCCAGCTCTCCCGCCAAGGCAAATCCTACCGCGAAATCGCCCAGGAAGTCGGCCTCAGCAAGTCCATGGTCGCCAAAATCATTACCCAAAGCAATGGAAAACAAGTATCAACTCCAGAAGTATGCGGGGATAAGTAGCCGTCATACCTGCCCCGGTTGCGGCGGCAAACGCTGCTTCACGCTCTATGTCAATGAGAATGATGAGCCCCTGGCCGACAACGTCGGCCGCTGCGACCACGAATCCTCCTGCGGCTACCACTACACGCCCCGGGAATACTTCCGCGACCATCCCGAATACACCACGCCTGTCCACCCGTACACTCCCGTGCACCGGGTGGACAAGGTGGACAAGCGTGAACGGGTGGACACCATCCCCGAGGACATAGTAGCCCGGACCATCCGCCCGTCGATTGACTCCGATTTCATCACCTTCCTCCGCACCCTCTTCGACCCCCGCACCCTCTTCGACCCCATAACGGTCGCCTCCCTCATCCAGGAATACCGCATCGGCGTCACCCGCGAACGCGCCGTCATCTTCTACCAGATTGACACCCAGGGCCGCATCCGCACCGGCAAAGTAATGAAATACGACTCCGAGACCGGCCACCGCATCAAGGACGAGAACACCAAAGGCCGCATCACCTGGGTACACTCCCTCCTCAAATACTCCGGCCAGCTGCCGCAGGAATGGACGCTCACTCAGTGCCTCTTCGGCGAACACCTGCTGCCCCTCTTCCCTGAGAAACCGGTTGCCCTCGTCGAAAGCGAAAAGACCGCCATCATCTGCGCCGGGCTCATCCCCAAGTTCATCTGGCTCGCCACCGGAGGAAAGTCCCAGCTCAATGCCCGGCTGAACGTGCTGAAGGGCCGTTCCATCACCGCCTTCCCGGACATTGACGGCTACGACACCTGGTGCCAGAAAGCCGCGGAATTCCCGGAGCTGGGCATCAAGGTGGCCGACCTCCTGGTCAAATACGGTACCACGGAGAACCACGAAGCCCACATCGACATTGCCGACTGGCTCATCC
>CAJOCS010000092.1 GCA_905233655.1 uncultured Bacteroidales bacterium
GGGCTGTTCGCGCAGTTCGCCCACCGGAGGTGCCGCGAACGGAACGCCGCGGTAAACCGTCACGCCGCCCTCGAGCTTGTCGCCGATGATGCTGCCTCCGTCAACCGTCACGACGGGATTGCCTGTCGTTGAGGAAATCCGACCGACCGCACCGCGGCAGACCTGCCGGTAATGTGCCTTGAAATCGCTCCATTTGTAGTACGGTGCGCGGCTCTGGTCTTCGAGCGGAAGCCTCTGGTCCTTTTCGTTGTACATTACCCTTACGAGCACATCGTCCGCATCTTTTCGGTTGCGGTAGAAGACGAACTGGATGTTGGATGCCATCGGGACGTTCCAGCTCTGGAAGCGATATTCCCACGAAGATACATCCCTCCCCAGATGGGGAAATCCCTCCAGTCCGAGCAGGGCGGCCAGCGGAGCCACCACTGTGTCGTGGCCGAAGCGCAGTCTCACCTGCACCCCTTCGCCTGCAAGGTCCTTGTCGGCCGCATCCATGATCTGGGTCAGCAGAATCTGCGAAAGCCAGGGAATAATGCCGTCGGTGTAATCGGTGCCCACGAACATCAGCGAGGCATAGATGTTCCCCTTCTCCCAGAAGGAGTACAGCTCGTCTTCGGTAAGGACGTCACTGAAATCCGCGTCGAAATCCATGCACTGCATGCCAGTCACCACCTCGCCGAGAGCCTCGAATAGCTTCTCCGGATTTCCGATGCTCCTGACCGTTTCCTGGTCCTGGAAATAGCGGAGAAGGCAGTTTTCCGCCGCTTTACGGCCCCGGAGATACACAGGTCCGAAGCTGCGCTTGAAATCAGGGTCGGTGACCGCATCCTTGAGATACTCTGCGAGGGCTTCCTTGTCGGAGATGAACATAGGATCGACAAGGGCGGTATAGGCAAGGTCGGGGGTGTCCGCGCCATACCCGACGGACAGGCCCGGACGCAGGCGCCGCAGCTCGTCGCAGAACGACATCATGCTTATGATCGCCCGGGGAACGACCGTCGAGCGGGCGTCGACCCTGACTTTCTTTCCGAAAATCCCGGGATAGGCCTCCACCATCCTGTCCGCTATCCCCCGGTGCTGCATCTGGCCTTTCACAGTAAGGTCGCCGTCGTGCCCCTTGAGCAGGGGATAGACGGCCATATAGCGCGCGTAAAGGTCCTCGCCGGCTTCGGTCAGGCGCGACCTGTCGTGGCCTTCGCGAAGGAAGGACTCGACGATATCGTATTTCTGGGATTTGGTGGCATAGCGGGAGCCGTGCCTGCCGTAGTGGCTGATCACCACCGGCTCGTAACCTTTGGGGGCCGGAGCCGGGCGGCAAGTCCCGGCCGGATAGTCAAGATGGTTGCCGCCCGCTATTGCCGGATTATCCCTAAGGGCGGTCCTGATCTGCTCAATGGTGAGCGTATCGGCCTGGGCGGCAGCGGAGAATGCCATAAGGACGGCGGCTGCGAAGACTATTGTGTGTCGTTTCATCTGTAGAAGGTAAGATTGTTCTTTTACAAAGAAAAGCATTTCATCCTTAATATTTGTTATTCAAACGTTCATTTTTTTGCCCTGACGTGTCCTTCCCCGCTTGAACTTGGGGATAATTAATTGGACGCGTGGGTAATATGCAGCTCGCATTTTAATGCTAAATTTGTATGCACTGAAAACTGTCAACCAGCAATGAAACAATCTACCAATCAACTACTCAGGATTCTGCTGCCAGTAGTCCTTCTGCTGTCGTGGGGCCTTGCCTCCGCTCAGCAGGTCCGCATTTCGGGCTCTGTGACAGACAAGGGCGGCGTGCCCGTAGTGGGCGCCGGCGTGTTCCAGAAAGGCGCGCAGTCCAATGGAACGGTCACTGACCTCGACGGACGATTTTCCCTCAGCGTACCCGTGGGCTCCATGGTCGTGGTCTCGAGCATCGGCTACAAAGACGCCGAGCTTCCGGCCTCCGAGCAGATGAGCATAGTGCTGGAGGAGGACAGCCAGCTTCTCGACGAGGTCGTCGTGGTGGGTTACGGCGTCCAGCGCAAGGTGAACC
>CAJOCS010000093.1 GCA_905233655.1 uncultured Bacteroidales bacterium
TTTCCGCCTTGTGTTCGCCCATGGGGGCGTATTCATTGACGGCGTCGGCCTCTACGACTACTGCGAGGAGCTTGCGCTTTTCACCCCTGACGATGCTCTTGACCGTGCCGCTTACGGGCGAGGTCATGAGAATGGAAGGGTTGTTCTTGTCCGCGATGACCGGGGAGCCTGCGAGCACGCGGTCTCCTTCCTTGACGAGGAGTCTCGGGAGAAGTCCGTGGATGTCCGTGGGCTTTACGGCTACCGTCCCGGGCAAGCCCTTGGGAGCGAGCTCGCGGGCGGCGGCACCCTTCAGGGGGATGTCGAGGCCCTTTTTGAGAACGAGTAGGTTAGACATTATAAGTACAGTTTTGTATTGATTGCAATTTGACTGCGAATTTACTAAAAAAACGGCATCCCGCCAAACTAAAGACGGCCCTGTTCTCCCAGATTGCTGTCCTTGAAGCCGAGGAAATAGAGCACGCCGTCGAGACCCACGCTGCTGAGGCTCTGACGGGCGCTTTCCTTCACTCGCGGCTTGGCGTGGAAGGCTATTCCCAGGCCGGCTTCCAGGAGCATCGGCAAATCGTTGGCCCCGTCTCCCACGGCGATGGTCTGGGCGAGGTTCACTTTCTCGGTCTGGGCTATGAGTTTCAGGAGGTCGGCCTTGCGGCGCCCGTCTACGATTTCGCCCACGTATCGGCCTGTGAGCAGACCGTCTTCACCCACTTCCAGTTCGTTGGCGTAGATATAATCTATTCCGTAGCGGCGCTGCAGGTACTCTCCGAAGAAGGTGAATCCGCCGGAGAGGATGGCAATCTTGTAGCCGCAGGTCTTCAGCACGCTCATCAGGCGGTCGGTGCCTTCGGTTATGGGAAGATTCTCGGCGATGTCCTGCATCACGCTCACCGGAAGACCCTTCAGGAGGGCTACCCTGCGGGTGAAACTCTCCTTGAAATCTATCTCTCCGCGCATGGCGCTTTCGGTGATAGCCGCCACATCTTCATATACTCCGTGACGGCGTGCGAGCTCGTCGATGCACTCGGCCTGGATGAGGGTGGAGTCCATGTCGAAGCAGATAAGGCGCCTCATACGGCGGTACATGTCGTCTTTCTGGAGCGAGAAATCGAGGCCGGTTTCCGTGGAAAGGGCCATCAGCTGGCGCTGCATGGCGGCTTTGTCGGAAGGCGTTCCACGAAGCGAGAACTCAATGCAGGAGCGCACGTTGCGTTCCGGGTTCATTATGCTGGGGCGGCCGGTAAGGCGCTTGATGGAGTCTATGTTGAGCCCCTGGCCGGCAATCACCGTCGAGGCCTCCTCAATCTGGCTCGCCGAGAGGCTGCGCCCGATAACGGTGAGGATGTAGCGGTTCTTGCCCTGGCGTCCGGCCCACTCTTCGTACGACTCGTCGCTCACGGGCTCGAAACCGATGTTCACGCCCATTTCGGTGGTCTTGAAAAGGAGTTCTTTCATCATGGAGCCGGAATTGTCCTCGTCTATGCGCACGAGTATTCCGAGGGTAAGGCTGCTGTGGATGTCGGCCTGGCCGATGTCGAGGACTTGAGCGTCGTAACGGGCGAGAATAGACATCACTGCGGCGGTGAGCCCGGTCCTGTCCTTGCCGGTTATCCTGATGAGGATCTGTTCTTTCTTCATAAGATCGTAGATAATGTACAAAGATAACAAGAATGTGCGTTGTTTCAACACTTCGTGTGGAAACATTTTTCAGAAAATTTCTGTTTCCGACTTTCCCGAATCGCATTCATACTTATTTTCGCCGCAAAAACACTTTGCCCTATGAAAACACGCATACTCTTTCTCGCGGCGGCGCTGCCCGCCCTCGCCGCATGTCACGACTTTTCCGGAGAGACGGCAGGCGGGCTCCGCTGGCATTTCGGCCCGTCGGTGCAGGAAGTCTACACCAGGGCGGCTTCCGAGATGCCGGACACCAACGACTTCATTCTCACAATTACTGACTCCAAGGGAAGAACCCTTTACGAGGGCGCATACGGGGACTCTCCCGAGTCGCTCAGCGTCCCCGCCGGCAGCTACACCGTGGAGGCCGTTTCCCAGCGTTTCACCACTCCTGAGTATTCAAGGCCGCAGTATGGCGACCGTCAGGTGATCGTGGTTCCTCAGGGGCGCAGCGTGAGCGCACGCCTTTGCTGCAGCCTGGTAAACGCCGGAATCCGTCTGCGCCCCGACGCCTCTTTCCTGGAGGCCTTCCCGGGCGGCGTACTGTATCTCAAATCGGGCGGAACCACCCTTATGCACCTGTATTCGGAAAAACGCATCGCCTATTTCAATCCCGGTCCGGTGGACGTGGTGCTATACGACTCGGGAAAGGATGAGACCCTGTTTACCCGGAACCTGGCCGCGCAGGAGATACTCACCGTCAAGATATCGGCCTCGCTGGGGGGCAGTGCGCAGGATATCCGGATAAGTGTGGACACCGCCAAGGTATGGAAGGATGAATCATTCATTATCGGTGGGGGAAGCGGCTCCGACTCCGCTGTAGACGCCATTTCCGTTGCCGATGCTGCTGCGCGGGTAAATGTTAAAGCCGAAAAACTTGAAGCATGGGAAAATGGGACTATTGTAGAAGATTGGAACTACCTTCTAACTATCAAGGACACTGACACAAAGCGCAATAAGTTGAATGAGTTTATTCAGAAGTATGCTACAAATCCAACTGAAACTGCTCAAAAGTACATGGGCAAGGCCAATGAGTTGATGGAGCAATTGGCAGATGCAGAAC
>CAJOCS010000094.1:0-1524 GCA_905233655.1 uncultured Bacteroidales bacterium
CCGAGCGCCTTGGGAACGGGTCGTCCAAGCGGGTCTGCTAATAATTGATACCGTGATAGAGATAACCATAAGCGTTGGCTTGAACGATGCCGCCACTAAGCGGCAGAAGTATAACACCGAGATGTACGTGGACGTAATGAAACACGTATGTCAAAGTTACCATGTTCCTTTCTCGTATATCGTTTCAGAAGGTGGCTATTTCCACGAAAATGGTGACTTTACACAGGAAAAGACGCTTGTTGTCTGTTTACTGGACCCTAAGAAAGATGTAGTGGAAGCCATCGCAAAGGATCTTTGCGTCTTTTTCCATCAAGAATGCGTCCTGATAACCGAGAGTAAGGTCAGGTCCTTCTTTATAAAGGAAGAATTACCAGTAGAATAATCAAAAGCGCTTTCTTGCCAGTAACGTCGGGCCCGTAGCCTTTTGTGCACGACGGAAACACCGCCACGCCGCATACGAGGGCGGCGGCACACAGGCAACGAAAAGACTTTTTTATAATCAATCTGGATTATTCCTAAAGCATGTACACCCAGTCGCCGGACATGCTGTCATGTTTTTCTTCTTGGTCTTTTGAATTTCGCGTCAGCAGACCCGCTTGGACGAACCGTTTCCAAGGCGCTTGGCCCAGGACATCATCAGGTCTTCGCGCCTTCCGAAGATATCCTTCTGCATGCCGATAGTGTCGTCAAAGACCATGGTCTGGCGGTCTTCTCCAGAGAACTTCTTCCACTCGTATTTGTCAGTGGAGGGATTGCCCGTGCGGGCGAAGTTGGTCCACATTTCCTTGACGACGTGGCGGAACTCGCAATCTTCGGTGGAAACGATCTCTCCGCTTCCCATCGGGTCCGCTGAGGGATTGTCGAACAGGTATGGGAGCTCGGCCGCGTGCATCACGCCAATATAAGGGGTTGTCACCGGCTTTCTGACAAAGTACATGTATGTGTTGCCGCCGGCGGCAGCGTGCCGGATGGCCATATCGGTGTTACCGGCGCGGAAGTTGATGTCATTGCAGTATTGCTCCAGCTTCTTCAGTTCGCTTTCACCAGCCATCGTAGCCATAAACTCATCGTACATGGCCTTCTCCTGGTCGTTCAGTAGCGCACGGTCCCGCTTCGCAATCCACCTAAGCGTATCCGCAAAGCCTTCTTCGCCTCCCTCGGACGGAACGAAGTACCGGATTTCGTCCTGGTTGGACCCGATTATCAAATCGATCTTTGCCCTCTTCTCGTCTCCCCACATCCTGTACAGGTCCGCCCTGTCCTCGGGCAGCGTGACGCCGTCCAGGAGCGGGAAGTTGGCAAATCCAAGAAGGCAATTCTTGTCAATCGGGTGGCTTCGAGGAGCTGCCCGGTGGTGAGGGTCATCAGCTCGTCCATGGTCTGGCAGCCCGTTGCGGTGAGGAAGTTCTGCGTGACGTGGATGCCGTGCTCCATGGTGTCGGTGTAGGCGATATTGGCGCTCTGCGCGATGATTCTGCGGAAGAGCCCCTCGCTTCCTTCGATGAGCGGGAGGAACGTAACGCT
>CAJOCS010000094.1:1568-3398 GCA_905233655.1 uncultured Bacteroidales bacterium
CACCGCCGAAGCCGGCGATGTTTTTCTGTATCCACCTGAAGGCCTCAAGCTGGTCCAGCAGGCCCAGGTTGCCGGCCTCCTTGAAGTTCTCTCCGCCGGGAACCCGCTCAAAGTTCATGAAGCCCAGGAAGCCAAGCCTGTAGTCGATGGACACAAACAGGATGTCCGGGCACTGTTTGGCGATGTTGGTAAGGTTATAGAGGGGCGACGCCTGGGATTCGGAGCAGAACCCGCCGCCGTGAATCCACACCATCACCGGCTTCTTGCCGCCGGGGCAACTGGTATTGCAATAGATGTTCAGCACCAGGCAGTCCTCGCCGAACTCGGCCGTTCCCATGGAGTCGTTCATAGGCCCGATGGGAACGTGGCCGGGCTTTGTGGCGTCGTACACGCCGTCATCGTCTGCGGCAGGAAGCGCCTTCTGCCAACGGAGTTTCCCCAGCGGCTGCGTTGCGTAAGGGAGGCCCTTCCAGATAATCAGTTCGTCAGTCTCCTTGCCGATGAAAGTACCGTTGTTGCACTTGACCGCCAGCGACTTGTCATAATTGCCCTGTATAATCTTTTTCATTGTCTTCATTGTTTTAAGTTATTATCTGTTGCTCGAACATGTCTAAATGACGTTAATGTGACTGCAAAGGTACACATATAATCTGAGAAAACGACTCATTTTGAGAGTTTTTCTTCCAGAGTGGCATATTCGGCAAAGGCAGCGGCCATGTCGGCCAGGAACTGTGGATTGGTGTGGAGTCGCGCAAAGCCAGCGGAAGCCAGAAGCCGGCCTGCATCAACGTCGCTCTGCCAATGGAAGCCTGCGATGACGCGGCTCTGTCCCCACTGGTAGCCGAGTGCCAGAAGCTCGTCCTGGGCATCTGGGTTGATCTCGCAGAGCAACAGGGCCGTTGCCCATCCTCGTATGGAATGTCCTGATGGATAGGAACCGTTCTCGCGCAGCGTTTCCTCGTCTTCGGGTATCAGGGTGGGCTCATTGTAGCGGACGAAGGGCCGTATGCGTGAATAGGATGTCTTGGGTTTCGTGGCGCATAGGCGTATGGTAAGCACGCCTCGGTTTAGTACATTAAAGATGCAGGGTGTCTTCTCCTTCGAGATCTCCATGCCAAAAGGCTTACTGAACTGTATGACCATATCGGTCATATCCACCACACCGTTGTCGATGGCCTGCTGGGCTCGTTCCTCATTCTGGCGCTCCCCCTT
Source organism: uncultured Bacteroidales bacterium (assembly GCA_905233655.1). GTDB lineage: Bacteria > Bacteroidota > Bacteroidia > Bacteroidales > UBA932 > Cryptobacteroides. The sequence goes on from CAJOCS010000094.1 coordinate 2,781, forward strand.
GCCCCACATATACTGGGTAAGGTCGTAGGCGAACTGCGTGGAATTGGGTTCGGGCGGTGCCGGCAGCCATTTGATGGCATTGGGCAGGTCGTCGATACCAAAATACATAGCCTCTTTGTCAAGCGGAATGTCTGTTTGCGCTTGACTGCTAAAGGTAGCCATCAAAGCGGCTACTGACAGTAATAAAAACTTCTTCATATGATCTTATTTATAATTCTTGGTCATCCACTCGATAATCTTGAGGAAAAAGGTTGCGGCCGAAGCCTCGTGGTTGGTCGTGCCGAGGCTCTCTTTCGCTTCACCACTGTAGTCACCGACAAGTCCCTCTGTCTTGATATGATTGTCGTCGAGGAACTTCTTCATGGCATAGTAGTTGTCCACGGGTACGACGTCGTCCTTTGTGTCGTGGAAGAGCATGATGTCGAAGTCGCTACGGGGTTTCCAGCCGCTGGTGAGTGCATCCTTGCTGAAGGCCTCCTTGAATTTGAGCGACAGGGCGCTATTGGTATTGAGAACGGCATCTGTGCAGATGTCACTCGTCTTTTTGGTCTTGATAAGTTCTTCGTCGAGGGCCTTACGCTTGTACTTCTTGCTGAGGAACCACTCATCGAAGTTCTT
>CAJOCS010000095.1 GCA_905233655.1 uncultured Bacteroidales bacterium
GTACCACAGCCACAGGTCGGTCTCCAACTCGGTGTTCTGCCAGGCAAGACCGCCGGAATCGTAGTCCCAGCTGTGGCGCTCCCATGCGTAGGTGCGGATGAAGTCGCCATAGTTCCAGAATCCGTACCAGTGTTCGGTCTCGACGGCCTTCTTGTAATAGTCTATATAATTGTCGGCCTGCCTTTCTATCCACTGCTTGACCTCTCCCCCGTCCGGATCGGGAAGGCTCCACTTGCCGAAGGCGCCGGTATCGTGGAGATATCGGGGAGATGCCATGAGCTGGCAGATGGCCTGAGCCTGGGCTGCATTAGCGGCCGTGGCGGATTTCGACGGAAGTTCCCTGTAGGGGATGATGGTGATTTCGCTGGTCCTTGCGACACCGTAGGGAGTATCCAGGCCTTCCTGATAGTCCTCGTAGGAGGAATCCAGGTCGTGGGTGATGAGGTCATAGTGACGCATGTCCATCTTCTCCGCCCTCGGGCTCCACATCCAGACGGTCATCTTCGCGCGCTCCTTTACCATATCCCTGACTTCCAGTTCTGTCGGGTAGGACTGCCAGAAATCTTTCAGTGACAGGCCCAGACCTCCGGTGAGGTCACCTGCCTGCACATAGCCTTCAGCCCTGGAATCCCCGACGGTCCCCACCCAGCAGCTCTGGTCGTTGGTCCTCTTCCTGATCTCAAATCCGTCCGGAGTAAGCTGGGTAAGCCTATAGTCGCTCCAGGAGACCCAGTCCCTCATGTATTTCTGTCCTTTCGGGTTGTCCGCGAACTCTGCGTAGTCCGGAATGCGCTCCCCGTTGGACTGGGCTTCAAACACATTGTCAATATTCGGATGGGTGAGCCTCCGGCCGCCGTAGAGCGGCTGGACGGCCTCAGACCAGAGGCCCCCGTCCTGCCCCGCAAAGCGGATGTGGCGGTTGTGGATTTCCTCCCGGAAAGGTATGCTGAACTCAACCCCGAGTCCCTTGATGAAATCTTGTCTCTGTTCCCCGTCGTAGACGATGGAATGCACCATCCTGATCCCGGGAACGTCAGAATATACATAGAATCTGACCGAGAAAGGAAGCCAGTCCCGTTTCCCGTCACTGTGCTTCCCTTCCATCTTGACCACGGCCAGGACGGGCCCGTTTTTCTCAACGGTTACATTCTCCAGTTTGCTCTGGTAGTCGTGGAGGTAGAAGACTCCGGCACTTTCCTTGCTGATATCTTCTCGAATGCACACCAGCCTTCCTTCCCCTGCGACTTCTTCGCCTCCCATCTCGATGGATTTGATCAACTTGGAGCCTTTCTTGGCGAAACGGACAGTTTCCACGCCGTTCTCGACAACGATCTCGTCGTTCCCCTCGCTTACCCATACATTCCCGGCCTCCGTCGCCGTGGCCGCTTTCTTGCGCTGGTTCTTCCTGGGCAGAGGCTGCATGCTGACTTTCAGCCCCTGGGTGTTACCGGGAGATATCGTACTCGCCAGGCCCAGCCATTTCACGGAACCATCCTTGTGTCTGGCCATCACCCATTGCTGCAAAGGCAACGCCTGCCCCGAAGCGTCGCTGCCCGTCCTGGACCTGACCGATGGGGAATGGAATGCCCCAACTTTGGCCCACGGTCGTTTCCGGGGCTTTTCCAACCCACTGCAATTCTATTTCTTGCGCTTCAACGGCGATGGACAAGAGTATCGTTGACAGAAGAAAAAAGATTCTTTTCATCATGTGACTGTTTATTGTTGATGATTATCTGACCGCCACTGCGGAATATGAATCGGCGCATCCATAGTAGAGGTACCAATGTTTTCGATGCGGAACAAGTCCAACGAGGAAAACGTTTCCGGAGGAGTATTGCCCGGTCTTCTCGAAATCTGCTTCGGTGAAGAAGAAGGGTTTGTCGAGGCGTCCGATGAGCCGGGTCGGGTCGTTGATGTCAAAGAGTGCCTGTCCGCCGCAATAAACGGATCCCGGATAGTCCCGGTCGCCGGCATCCCCCCTGGCGTTTTTGCCGTTATACATCAGCAGGATGCCTTTCTTCGTTATGATGGCAGGGGGGCCGCACTCGGTGAGGACGCTGTCAAAATAGCCTTCACGGGGAGCCAGGACCTGGAGCAGTCCGCCTTTTTCGTCAAGCATGGGCGTCCAGTGGATGAGGTCATCGGAGGTTGCGAGGTTTACATATTTTTCGCCCCAGTACATCAGGTATTTCC
>CAJOCS010000096.1:0-1082 GCA_905233655.1 uncultured Bacteroidales bacterium
ACCATACCGCTGTTGTACACCTGGGAGCGGAGAACCGCATTGCCCTTGTACTTGAGCACCTCGTCCTTTCCCATGCTGTCATAGACGTAGAGGTTGCTCTGGACGGGGACATCGGCCTGGAAAACATAGGCCGAATCCGGCGAAACGGCATGGCTCACGGGCTGGTTGGCCCCCAGGGACGGGTTTCCCAGCGAGGAAGACAGGAGAAAGACCACATCTCCGCCGGTTTCCATCACCAGCGTGTGCATCAGGTCCACCCCTATGCTGTCGGGAGAAGCGATGTGGCTCAGGGGAATCACCTCCGCCCCGTCGTAATAGCTTCCTTCCAGGCTGCGGGCCAGGGCCGATGCCACATGGCGGTCAAAGAGGGAATCCGTGGCAGTGGTCCCGTCCATGTATACGATGGAGGCGTTTTTTCCCACCAGCGTAAGGCCGGAGGTGGAGGGCTGACGGACCACCATCTGAAGGGGATACACCTGAGGAGAGCAGGCTGCCGCGGCCAGGGTGGCGGCAAGGATCCAACTTAATCTGTGTCTCATATCACTTCTGCTTGAAGATCGTACTCGTCGGCCCCGGTAATGCGGACGGTAAGGAACTCTCCCACAAAGGATTGAGGGGTTCTTCCGTCTTTTGTCAGGGCCTGGAAGGGAACCAGGATTTCGCCGTCCACCTCGGGGCTTTCGAACTCACTCCTGCAGATGAGCATATCCTCCGAAAAACCGTCTACCAGCACGCGTTCCACGGTGCCCAACCGGGATTCATTGTATGCAAGAGATATGCCACGCTGCACCTCCATAAGTTCTTTCAGGCGCTTTTGTTTCACCGAAGGACGGATGCTGTCCTTGAAGTGCTGCGCGCCATAAGTTCCCTCTTCCTCGGAATAGGTAAAAGCACCCATCCGCTGGAAGCGGGCTTCCTTCACAAAGTCCACCAGTTCGCGGAAATGGGCCTCGGTTTCTCCGGGATGTCCCACGATGAGGGTGGTGCGGAGGGCCACGCCGGGCACCTTCTCCCGCATGCGGCGAATGAGCTCGCGCGTCCAGGCGCCATCCACCCCACGGTGCATCTTGTCCAGGACCTCA
>CAJOCS010000096.1:1225-2378 GCA_905233655.1 uncultured Bacteroidales bacterium
CGCTCCAGCAGCTGGGCCAGGCAGCGTTTTCCGTAGAGGTCCAGGCCGTAGTAGGTGGTATCCTGGGCAATGATAATCAGTTCTTTGACGCCCCTTCCGGCCAGCGAGCGGGCCTCCTCCACCAGTTTCTCCATGGGAACGGACTTGTGGGCGCCCCGGATGAAGGGAATGGCGCAGTAGGAGCAGCGGCGGTCGCAGCCCTCGGAAATCTTGAGATAGGCATAGCCGCGCAGCGTTTCCTGACGGCGGGCTGTAAACTGTGAGGGCGGTGCACCAAGGTATTTGAGTATGGGATTGAGGTCGCGGGCGCCGAACCAGGCGTCAACCTCGGGGATAAGTCCCGGCATTTCGGAGGCGTAGCGCTGCGACAGGCAGCCGAACACCACCAGTTTGTCAACCTCTCCCCTCTTTTTGGCTTCTAAGCCCTCTAAAACGGCCTGTATGGACTCTTCCTTGGCATCGCCGATAAACCCGCAGGTATTATATAACAAGTAGTCCAAATGGCCGTTTTCGGCCACAACGAAATCATCTGCCGGCAATGCAGCCAGCAGATGTTCGGTGTCGACGCTGTTCTTGGAACAGCCCAGGGTTATGACCTTAAGCCTCTTCAACCTGCTTCTCGCGCTCCTCGTCGGTCACGAAATCGAGCGAGGCGTATTTTTCGAGTTCGGAATACCAGTCGAGGACCTTCTTCATGTGCGACACATAGAAGCGGTCGGCGTCGTAGTCGGGAATGGCCTTGGCGAAGAAAGCCTGAACGGCGGCGGGGTCGTCCTTTGAAGAAGGAACGGCGGTACCGGCATCGGCGGTTTTCTTCATGGCGGTAAACACCTCGGCCAGACGGAGCTCGCCTTCGGAGGTGAAGATGGCTATGTCGGCAAGAGTGGAAATCTTGCTGTGCGCATCGAACATGGTGCGCTTCTTGTCGGCCAGGGATTCGGCGATGGCGCCGTTGCGGGCCTGGGCCAGATAGAGATAAAGGCCGCGCTGTCCGGATACGGACAGGATTTTGGCCAGATCGGTCTTCATAATTGTGCTAAATATTTGTCAATCTTTTTATCCAACGCTTCCATAGTGGACGAGTTGCGTATGGTATAATCAATCTTTTGCGAATCAAAGCTTTGCAGGCTATCGCGCTCTGCCGCCCGGGGGT